>NZ_JBJIAA010000016.1:0-153322 GCF_045310695.1 Clostridium neuense | reverse complement strand
TAGAATTTCTTCTATTCAAAAGAATTGCTGGTTCATTATCTTTTCTCTGTTTAATTTTCAAAGTTCAATGTGCTGCATAAGACAGCTTTTATATAATAGCATTTTAAATTTGCTCTGTCAACACTTTTTTTAAAATGTTTTTTCAAAACTCATTAAGTATTGTCATCTCGCGACGACATGTAATATAATATCATATCTTTTAATCTTATTTTGATTAAAATATACTGGTATACTAATTTAACTATTCTATACTTACTATATTATCAAAATACTAAGTATTTCATGCATAGATACCCTTGGAAGAGTATATATACAAAAAGGTTATACGCACCCCTTCCTTCTCAAAGAACTTCACAAATTTATGTATTTATAAATTTGTACAAAATCGTCAAGACGTAAAATTATAAATCAAAACAACCACTAATAAAAACATAAGTTTATGCACTTTGATTTACTTTTTGAAAAACTTTTTTTAAAATTCCTTTCTATTCTTTAGTTTAACTTTACCTTATATATTTTTATTAAGCATCTCAATTAATTCATTTGAAAAGAATTTTTTTGTTTGCTCATAATTTTAAACATCTCCTCCTATATTTAATTTCTGTCAAAAAGAGTAAAATTTTTTCAAGTGATTTTATTATTTTATTTTTTACATACTCTTAATTTGCAAATATAGGTACATTTACAGTTAATACACAAGTTATTTATAGTGTAATAAAAAACCATTGATTTAAAATAAATTCATTGCTAAAATTGTATTAATATTTTCGCTATTAACATATAATAATAGCGATTTATTTATAAGGAGGGATTTGGCAAATATAATGAAGGGAAACATTGATGGTAAAATAAAGCTTTATGGTTTCAATAATTTAACAAAAACATTATCCTTTAATATGTACGATATATGCTATGCAAAATCAGCAGAAGATAGAGAAGCTTATATTTCTTATATAGATGAACAATATAATGCAGAAAGGCTTACTCAAATCCTTACAAAGGTCACTGAAATTATAGGTGCTAATATTTTAAATATTGCAAAACAAGACTATGACCCTCAAGGTGCTAGTGTAACTATATTAATTTGTGAAAGTCCCATAGAAGATGAGCACAAGGAAACATTAGCAAAAGAAGCCCCAGGTCCACTGCCGGAAATCCTTCTTGCTCATTTAGATAAAAGCCATATTACAGTACACACCTACCCTGAATACCATCCTGATGAAGGTATTTGTACCTTTAGGGCTGATATAGATGTATCTACTTGTGGAATGATATCTCCTTTAAAGGCACTAAATTACTTAGTACATTCTTTTGAAGCTGATATTATGACAATGGATTACAGGGTTCGGGGCTTTACTAGAGATATTACTGGTCGTAAGCTATTCATAGACCATAAAATTAACTCTATTCAAAATTATATACCTAATAGTGTCAAAAATAAGTATAATATGATTGATGTAAATGTCTATCAAGATAATATTTTCCACACAAAGTGTAAGATAAAACAATTTGACCTAGACAATTACTTATTTGGATATACGAAAAAAGATCTGTATCCAAAAGAAAGAAAAAAGATAACCCATAAGCTAAAAAAAGAAATGGATGAAATTTTTTATGGTAAAAACATCAACGAATTATACTATAAATAAAATTAATGGAGGAATATTATGTTAGATCTTTGGTTTTCAGAAAGTCATGCAGACGATGCAAAATTTTCTATAAGGGTAAAAGAACACTTATATAGTGAAAAAACTCCTTTTCAGCAAATAGATTTTTTTAAGAGTGAAACTTTTGGAACTTTTTTTACCCTTGATGGCTACATAATGATGACTGAAAAGGATGAGTTTATATATCATGAGATGATTACCCACGTTCCAATGGCGGTTAATCCTGAAATAAAAAAAGTTTTAATCATTGGCGGCGGCGATGGTGGGACTTCAAGAGAAATTCTAAGATACAAATCCATAGAAAAAGTAGACTTGGTTGAAATTGACGAAAGAGTTGTTAGACTTTGTCAAAAATATTTAACTCAAACTGCTTGCAAACTTGACAACGATAACAGGCTTACTATGCATTTTGAAGATGGTAAAGAATTTGTTAAAAGAACCAAAAATGGAACATATGATTTAATTCTCGTGGATTCAACAGACCCTATTGGTCCTGGTGAAGGCTTATTCACTAACGAATTTTATAATGATTGTCAAAGAATCCTCAGTGATGATGGTATTCTAATAAATCAGCATGAAAGTCCATATTATAAAGACTATTGCCATGAAATGAAGCGAGCTCACAGCAAAATAAAAGACAAATTTCCTATTTCAATGGTTTATCAATTTCATATGCCAACTTATGCCTCTGGTCACTGGCTTTTTGGATTTGCCTCAAAAAAATATCATCCTTTAAACAACTTGAATGCTGACCGCTGGAATAGCCTTGGACTAAAAACTAAGTATTATAATACAAACTTGCATAAAGGTGCATTTGCACTGCCAAACTATGTTATTGAAGAATTAGAAAAAACAGAATAGTAATATTACAGTATTAAAATAAAAATAATATTTTCAACTCAAAGTACTGTTTTTATTTTATCTTACTTTTAATATAATACAATAATGATTTGGCACATACCAAACAAAGTCACTTAAGCATCAATAGTTAAAGCTTTTTTATTAATTAACACTAAAAACTAGCTGTTACATTAGTTTGTAACAGCTACATGTATTTATTAAGCTGGAGATAAAATTCCAAAAGCCGTACAAACAATTGATAATACAGCTATCCCAATAAGCAAATAAGTAACATTAATCTTCTTACCTAATAAATAATATATAATAAATGTAATTCCCAGCGGAAGCAGACATGGCATAATTCCATCCAAAATACCCTGAACCTTAGTAGCTCCATGACCAACACCTATAGTAAGCGGAACATGCACAGTAACCATAGTTGCAATCATAGAACCAATTGTCATTAACCCTAAAATAGCAGTGGACTTGGTTATCTTTTCCATAAGACCAGACTTTTCTATCTGCATGAGCAAGCTCGTACCAATCTCATACCCCTTCATCATTCCATAGTACCTAATCGCAAAAGCAGGTATATTATACATCAATAAAAATAATATTGCCCCTAAGATGCTCCCGTTTTTAGCAAGAGATGCACCAATTCCTGCTGCTATTACCCTCAAAGTTCCCAAAAATAGAGAATCCCCTATTCCCGATAGTGGTCCCATAAGACTTGCCTTAACACTATTTATAGATTCTGTTTCAAATTCCGGGTCACTAGCATTTTTCTCCTCCATTGCAGTTACGATTCCAAGTACTAATGTTGAAAAATACACTGTAATATTAAAGAATTCCATATGTCTCTGTAGAGCTTTTGCTCTATCTTCATTCTTCTTGTACAATTTTTCAATAATAGGCGCCATAGAATATGCAAATCCCATATGATCCTGTCTAACATAATTCCAGGATATTTCAAAAGGAAGTGATCTCCAAAAAACCTTTTTTAAATCTTTCTTAGTTATTATCTCTGTATTATTTTCTTCTTTATCACCAATTTCCTTAGAAATCATCATCAATCGCCTCCTGCACTTGTTTATTTCCATTTCCTTTATTACTTTCTTGATACATAAGTACCATAACTATAGCTGTTGCCAATATTGCTACTCCCAATACAGGCATCTTAAGATATGCTGTAATAACAAAACCTATAAATAAAAATGCAGCTACTCTCTTATTCATAATCATTCTAAGTAACATCGCAAAACCTAAAGCAGGAAGTATACCTGTTGCAACTGTAAGACCATTTTGAACAAAGCTAGGAATAGAGTTTAAAATCGTTTTCATAAAGCTGCCACCTAAATAAAATGATGCTGCCGTTAATATTGCTAACGGTAAATACATTCCAAAAACCCCTCCAAACCAATGCATTCTGTTTACACCTTTTATATCTCCATTTGCCGCATATTTATCTGCTCTATTAGCAAATAAAGGTACAACTATAATAAATAGAAAATTCCTTAGGAGCATAACTAACATCGCTATTGGAAGTCCCAGAGCCACTGCCATTCCTGCATCTTTGTGTCCTATAATAGCAAATGCTGTACCAAGAATACTTCCAGAAACAACTTCTGGTGGAAGTGCCGCACCCACACCAACTGCCCCCATAAATGCAAGTTCAAGAGTTCCTCCTATGATAATTCCAGACTTCAAATCTCCCATAGCTAGTCCTACAAGCGGTCCAAGTATTAATGGCCTTGTTTGAAGTGATTTTCCAGTGAAATAATCACTGTAACCAAAACAAGCAATAAAAAAAATTAAAAGCACATTAATCATTAAATATCCCTCCTAGTTTTCATTTTGATTTAATACTTTCAAAGCACTTTCTTAGCAAGCATTTTTTTATCTGTCGG
The DNA here is from genome assembly GCF_045310695.1 of Clostridium neuense. Taxonomy (NCBI): domain Bacteria; kingdom Bacillati; phylum Bacillota; class Clostridia; order Eubacteriales; family Clostridiaceae; genus Clostridium; species Clostridium neuense. Next base: position 148,908 of record NZ_JBJIAA010000016.1, on the reverse strand, counting down.
TAATTGTCTTATTTCAACCTCAATTCCATTTTTAATCATATCTTTAATCATGCCTTCTTCTTCTGGCAATACATTAATAGCTTTAGATATTGCTCTTGTTCCATCTTTCGCTTTAGTACCACCTAAATTAATCTGCTTTATTGCAGGAATTTGCTCTACTAATCTCTTTGCATCCTTAATTGATTCGACTACAATAAATAACTTATATTTATCAGTTACACCGCTATTAATAGCTTTAATTGAATCTTCTATACTTTTAATTACCAATTTCACATTATTAGGCTTAGCTAATTTCATTGTGGTTTTCTTTAATTCATTTGACACTAATTCATCGTTTGCGATTAATATACAATCAGCATTTAATATTGATGTCCACGACATTGCAACTTGTCCATGAAGTAATCTATGGTCTACTCTAGTTAAAACTATCATTTTTTCCCTCCTCATAAAATTTAAAATTCATCATCGCATATTTCTTTTGAATTATTTAAAGTTTCATTACAATATTGAATACTTTGCTTAGATGTATTTAGTACTTCATTTATAATATCTTCTGTACTCTTGTCATCATCCTGCCTTGAAATTAATTCAGCTAATAATGGTAAATTTAGTCCTGCAATAAGATGAATTTTTCCATTATTTTTTCCAATCAAATTCATAAATTCATTATTTACACTTCCACCAAAAATATCTGTTATAACTATTAATTCATCGTCTTCATTTAATTTACCTAGAATATTTCTAATATTAGCTTTTAAATCATAATCTTTAGTTACATAGGCGCACAGAGTTTCTACATTATCCTTATTTCCAATAATCATTTTAAGCGAACTGTAAATTCCTTCTGCAAAATGTCCATGAGTTGCTATTAAAAATCGTCTCATATTTTTATCACCTTTCTATATTCTTCAAAATATAGTTATGCAATTGCTTAAAAAAACCATTACATAACTATAGATAAAATTTCTATATTAATATTCAACCTTCCACATATATCTGCGATTTAGATAATTGTGCTTCTTGGAATATGATAATTCTCGCAAGTATACATTATTGAGAATTGATGAGAATATTAAGTGATTGAAAAATTCTGATACATTATCACTTATTCTATTAATTTGAAGCTCTTTAGCATCAATTATAAATAATCTCTCTCCATATGTTTTTAAAAATTTTAATGCCCTCATATCAACAGGTCTTGTTCTACCTTCACTTAACAAAAATACTATTGGAACGTTCTTATCAATAGCTTCAAATGGTCCATGTAATAACTCTCCTGTATTAACTGTTGGAGAATGTACCCACTGCATTTCCATCAAGTTACATATAGAAAAAATATATGCTGACCCCATGCTTGGTCCACCGCCAATAACATAAATTGTTTCATCATTCTTGCACTCCTTAGCAAATTTAACTGCTCTAGGCGTACAATACTTTACTGCCTTACGATAAATATCATCAACTATTTCAAATCCATCCATAGCATCTTCATAATATTCATAATCTTCTAATTGATGTAACAATTCGAATGCAAAATTCAATTCCATACTAGAGTTAACATTTTGAACTAAAGACTCATCTAAAGCAATACTTTCATATTTTATCTTGTAATCACTAATCTCTGTCATATGCGATTCTTGAACATAAAAAGCTACTGTTGTAGCACCAGTTTCTTTAGCCACTCTTGCGGCCTCACAGGTTTCTTTTGTTCCTCTCATTGAACAAACAACTGCAATTGTATTCTTACCACAAGATTTAGGTACAGCATGTACAAATTCATTGCTAGTATACATTGCAGTCTTTAATTTTCTTGATTCTCTATCGATTAAATACTTAGCTGGAAAAAAACCTGCATATGAACCTCCACACGCAATAAAATAAACACTATCAATGCCACCTTGTTCTCTTTTGTTTTTAATAATTTCACTTACAATTTCTTTTATACCCATATAAAATTCTCCTTTCATGTTGTATGCTAATGTATATATACATCACGTGACGTCTATGCGTAAATATTATCATATAAATTATATCTTGTAAAGACCTTTTAATATTTTATAATAGTGAATTGTACTATAGTCCTTTAATCCCTATTACTTGTTAGATACGTATACATACATCCTATATTTTGTGCAACTTGTATTGTCTTTAATACTAATTTAGTGTAATATATAATTATTGAAAAATTAATAAGAGGTGACTTTTATGCAGAATTTAAACACAGTAAGTAGTATCCCTCTATACCAGCAGCTTGCTAACAATATTAGAAATGACATTTTCAACGGAAAATTTAAACAGGATGAACGTATTCCATCTGAAATAGAGTTAAGTGAAATGTATACAATTAGTAGAAGCACTGTACGTAAGGCTATTGCTAATTTGGTGTCAGAAGGACTTCTTATAAAGATACACGGAAAAGGTACATTTGTTGCTTCTCCAAAACTTAAGCATACAAACAATAATTTTTCAAGCTTTACAAGTAATGTTGCATCCATGGGTCAGCAACTGATTACTAAAATAATAAGCTTTTCATTTGAACCATGTACAGATGAAGACATTAAATTCTTTAGCATTTCATCCGATGATACAGTACTTGTACTAAAAAGGCTTCGTTTAGTTGATAACATAGCAATTGGAGTAGAAACCGTTCATTTTAGTAACAAATACAAGTTTTTATTGAATGACAATATGAATGGATCATTATATTCTGTATTACAAAATAAGTATAATATTATACCTTCTACTGGAAGTAAAACAATTGAAATCTGTTATGCTACAATAGAAGAATCAAATTTGCTGGATATTCCTCGTGGGACAGCTCTAATGTTAATTGAAGATCATGTTTTTGACAATAATTCTAATCCACTTCATATAACAAAACAAGTAATTCGTGGTGATAAATTTAAATATGCTATAAAATAACACGAACCAAACTAGTTAATTTAATTTGCAGAACCAGGAATTGATATGATTAATCATTCCTTGCTTCCTTCTTGTATAATTAAAAATCTTAGAATATCCATAAAAAATAGGAAAAGCAATTAGCTTCTCCTATTTTTATAATTAAGGTTTTATGGCTGTTATTTAGTTTTAACTATACTTGAAACTCCATCCGGTATTAAAGTTATTTTACCATCCTTGCCTACAATCTCAAATGCAAGTTCCAAGGCTTTTTTAAAATCACGTGCATGATACATATGCATGTCCTCTATTATTTTAGGATCGCACATATCAGTAACAATTATGACCTTGTGCTTATTAAGTATTCTTGCTAAAATTTGAAATTCCCATTGATCGGGGACAGTTTCCTTTCTCGAAACCTTAAGTACCCTATTTAAAAGTTCACTTGGATTTTTAGCACTGGATACGTTTTTATAAAAAGACTCTCCTCCATGTCCATCGCAGCAGGAAGCAATCATTATTATAACTCCATCCTCCCTTGAAAGTACCTCTCCAGCAGTCATACCTTTTACAGCTTGATATATATTTTGGTCAAGAGGATATCCTCCATTAGTGGTAATTACAATATCAGACTTAGTGCCGCTAACGCCATAAAACTTAGAAACAAATTCACAGCCTTTATTATGGGCAAGTTCACTATCGCCAGCAAAGGCTCCTATTATTTTTTTATTTTTATCCAGTGCTACATTTAATATAAAAGCAAGTTTAGCAGTTTTAGCTGCATAAAGCATATCCTCATGAATTGGATTTTCTTTAAGCTTTCCTGTCCTTGAATTTTCGTTGTTTATAAATTCAGAACAGTGATTTGCCATTATGGTTTCTGCTCCTGCGATTCCTGGAAGTATGCTTTTTCTTCCGCCTGAAAAACCTGCAAAAAAGTGGGGTTCTATAAAACCTTCTGAAATTAAAAGTTCAGCTTCTGCAGCCAATTTATTTATCCAAAGTTCTCCTCCAGATGGAAGCACACCTACTTTTAAAAGTTCCTCTTTATCTTTTGACTTATGGCAGATTATCTCTTCCTTTTGAACTATCTCCTCTCCAAACTTATCTATCATTTCTTCCCTTGTTGTTGGCCTATGAAAGCCAGCAGCTATTAATATTTTTATATTGATATTTGGATTTGCCTTTCTAATTCTATTTAAAAGTATAGGAAGAGTTATTTTACTTGGTACAGGCCTTGTATGATCACTTGTTATTATAACCATACTTTTTTTTCCTTTAACAAGCTCTTCAAGACTTTTAGAACCTATCGGGTTATCAAGCGCTTTTTCTACAATTTCTTCTTCTTTAAAATTTGTTTTATAATCAGCAGCCTTTGATATCAAAACATCCTTTAAATTTTTATCCGGCAGTTCTATTTCCATTTCACCTTTGTAATAAGGTACATTAAACACAGCCATTTTACTCACACACCTTCTCTGGATTTAATATATTTTTATGGTCAAACGCCTTTTTAATATTCTTCATAAGTGAAATATATTCCTCCCTATACTGGTTAAATAAATATTTCTTTTTAGCAAAACCTATACTAAAGATACCTCATCTATTTGTTTTAATTTTTCATCTTAATTAGCTTTCAGATAGTTTGCTTCCAAAACTGGTATAGTGGTATGACCAATTTTTAAAATAAATCATACCACATAAAAAAATCAATTCCTTAAAAAGCAAAAGTTAAAAATTTAACTTTTAAAAATGGATTTATTTATAAATTCTAAATGTTTTCTCATTTCTTCCGCAGCCATTGATGCATCTCTATTTAACAGTGCTCCATATATATTTTCATGCTGTTTTACTAATTTTTCTTTATTATTTTCATTTTTTATAATTTTATATCTTGCATCACTAATAAAAGTATCCACTAATACGGAGGTAGCAGATAAAATATTGACTAAAAGAAGATTTTTAGACGCCTGCGCTATTTTATGATGAAATTCAACATCCAATTCAGTATTTAACCTTTCATCTGTATTTGTTTTAAATTTATCAATTATAAATTTTATCTTCTCAAGAGTCTCAACATCAATTCTTTCTGCCGCAAGCATAGCAGTTTCGGTTTCTAAAACCATTCTAAGTTCAAGTATATCCTTGGGACTGCTTTCCTCAAGCATAAACATAAGTGATACCGGTTCAAGAAGACTATTTTCAAAATTCTTTTTTATAAAATTTCCATCACCATGCCTCGTTTCAACAAGTCCCAATATTTCAAGAGCCCTTAAAGCCTCTCTTATTGAAGCTCTACTAACTTTAAGCTCTTCTACAAGTTCTCTTTCTGGTGGAAGTTTATCACCCTTTTTTAATTTGCCTGTTTTTATCATTTCTTTTATTTGCTCAATTACTACTTCATATACCTTTTGATTTTTTACTGGAGCAAACATTACATCACCCTTTTCTATAAAGCTTTACAATTTATTATACTACAAATTTCTATTCTTCATAGTCTATAAGTATTTTAACAAACTTTTTTGCATAAGAAAGGCACAACTCCAACCCTATAAATACTGCTGATATTATTATTTCAATTTTCTACTTATTATAAAATAAATACTATCATTAGGAGCAAAGCCTATTAAATTATTTTTTTGTTAAAACAGATTATAAAGATTCACACTTAAAATTCCATATGTAAGGGAAAATTTTTTCCTTGAACTTACGTGCCAGCTAGTAAATATACACGGGGTTTGGGCTAATATACATATACACGCAATGCAAGTTAAAGAAGGATAATGGGATTACATCCCAAACCCCGTATATAATAGTTATCTTTCTTTAATTCAAACAAGCACTCGCTTAGAATCACTACTTAAATTTACAGGATTTTCTTAATGTGACGAAGCATTGTTAATTCGCATTTTTTAATACTTAAACATACATCTCCAGGTTTCCTTACCTACTATGCCATCAACTGCAAGCTTTTCACCATGAGCACTATTAATATTCCTTTGAAAAACTTTAACCTTATTTTCTGTTCCGCTCCCAAATATGCCATCTATTGCTGCTCCAACACGCCACTGTATCCATCTTGTTGCATATTCATAATGAGGGTATTTTACACCATCCGTTGGATAACTCCTTATCTCATTTATTGCTGCCCAAGTCATTATTCCTGCAATGCCATCAACATTAAGTCCCATAATACTTTGAAATCTCCTAATTGCAGCTATCGTTGCTGGTCCTATAATACCATCAACTACAAGCCCTGCATTTATCATGCTGTTTAGTTCCTGCTGCAGTCTAATTATTGAGCTATTTTTAACCGTTGTGCCTGTATTATTTTTAAAATTAAAACTAGGACCACTGACATTTAAATCTACATTTCCATTCACCCCACTAACTCTACCGCTCTCTGAATATTGCCATATAGCATAAGTCCCCCATTTGGGTGTGCTTGGACTGGATACCCCATAATGCGCTATCCACAGAGGATACTTTGTTATATTTGAATTTAAATGGAGATTTATATAATTAGGATTGCAGTAAATTAATGCAGAAGCTATGGATGATATGATATTTAGGAAAGCTATGCAAGCTTCTGTCATATCTCCACTACACTGCTGCTCAAAATCTAAAACCACAAAATCTACATTTGAAGGACAATTTTGTTTAAAAAAATTAGCTTCTCTAACAGCAGTGGCTTTATCTCTAAACCTTGCAAAATGGTATGCCCCGGCAATAAGCCCATTAGCCTTAGTATTTGATACATTTCGACTTCCGTAACTATCTATAAAAGTACTTCCCTCAGTAATTTTAGAAATTACAAACCCATACCCACTGTTCTTTACAGCTGATATATCTACAGTACCATTTAAATTACTAATATCTATCCCTTTCATCAATTACTCCTCCTATAAGTTAAAACATTAATTCTTACATAATCATAATATTCAATTTATATGTAAATTCTCATAAAAATGCAATTATATAATTTAATTTTTAGCATTTTAAAAGCAGCCTTAATTCAGGCTGCTTTTAAAATGTTTTAATTGTTATATATACGAAAAGTGCAAATGAAGCTGTACCTATTATGTAATCTAGCTTAGAACCACTTTTTACAAGCTTCAAAGACATCTTACTCTTCATTGGATATAATAACTCTACTCCATTATTTGTAATCAAATCCGCTGCTATATGTGAAATAAAACCTATAGCAAAATATGTTGATATTTCTCCAATAAGCAATCTAAAACCTACGTAAAACAAAATAAGTCCTAATATACTATGAGAAAAACTTCTATGTTTAGTCAGTTTACTGAATATGACACAGGATAATATTACAATAGCCCCATATTCAATCATTGAATTTGGTTTATAACTAAACTTAATTTGATTAAGATGTATATTTCCTTTATAAACTACAAAACCAGCTACTGCTAATATGACAAAAATATAAGCAAGCACCGTTCTACCAAAACTACTTATCTTACTTGTTTTAATATCTATGTCTGGCATTAAAGCACCCATCATCCCTAAAGAAAGTCCAATAATAAATTTCTGTGGTGTTGGGTTACTTGTTGATAAAAACGCCGCTGCTGAAGCAACTCCTATTGCCATATGTGTCTTACCTGTCATTTTAGTACCATCCTTTGTGAATTTTAAATTTCCAGAACTAATGTTCTATTTTATTATATCACAAAGCATGTAAGCTAGACTATATAAATTTGTTAGGTGAATAAGGTTCCACTATTATAGCATCCCCTTTTAATTTAGCAACCTCTGGATAATCTGGTTTTTCATCATTATCTGGCGGTCTTGAAATTCTTTTAGCAATCTGCAGAATTTCTGGTTCAAGCTTAAAGGCAGCTATTATGGCTCTTTCATTTCCATTTATACCTGCATGAACTTCTCCTCTTAAAATTCCAAATACAATTATATTACCTGCTGCATAAACCTGTGAGCCTGGATTGACATCCCCAATTATAACTATATTACCGGAATAATTTACTATCTGTCCACTTCTTATTGTTCTTCTCAAAAATTTCGTTCTTCCTTCATATATTCCATTAAAAACCTTACTACTCTTTTCCTCAATATCTTCAAATATGCAATCTTTTATAAGAAACTCATCAAAAAGAATGTCTTTAAGCCTTCTTAAATTTCTATCATTTACATCTTTAAGAGATAATGTTATCTTCAAGGTAGAACCTTTATAAAATCTTTTACCCTTAGATAATTTTTCTATCAAAGCCTCTAACATCTCGTCAAAATCTCTAAAATTATTTATGCTTATTACTACATTAAGTCCCTCTCTATTTCCTTTTAGCACTATTCCGTCTTTAAACATATTAACCCTCCACATAAGTTTAATGTAGCTATTTAATTATAATTCAACATTATATTATAAAATCCTTCTTTAAGGTATAGCAAAATAACAGTATTTCGAAACATTAAATAGAATTAATAATTATCAGACAAATGTTTATTAATTTTATTTAAATCATTCCTTCATACTGTTATTTTGCTTAAACTGAAATCAAAGAATATTCTTCTTTGCCTTACTGCCAAAAATACATTTAAAAATTGAGCTAATTACTGCTATCAGTCTCTGCTTTTGCGTCTATCGGAAACTCTTTAGGGAAGTTAGCTATCTTTTCTACTTTATTGAAATAAGCTTCATACATAGCTTTAGCTACATCAGTACTTCCACTTCCAAATCCACCATCATACAGTATAGTAGCAACCGCAATTTTAGGATTGTCTGCTGGTGCAAACCCAACATAAAGTGCATAAGAAGTTCTTCCTATCTGCTGCTCAAATTCATTAGTATATGGATCCGCTGTACCAGTTTTACCAGCCGTTTCAAATGGGAAATTAGTAAATTTACCAGCTGCAGTACCAATAATGTTAACCTTTTTCATTCCTTCTTTTACAGTATTAAGTGTTGATTGACTTACTTTAGTATCTTGAATAACTTCAGGATTATTTTTGAATACTACACTACCATTAGTAGGATCAGTTATTTGGTCAACAAGATGAACTTTATATCTCTTACCACCATTTGCTATAGTAGCAATATAATTTGCAATTTGAAGTATAGTAAAGTTATCATTTCCTTGACCTATAGATGCATTGTAGGTATTAGCTGGATATCGTGCCTGAGCTGCATAACTTAAAACAATATTGTTTACTCCTTTTAAAATAGAACTCATATCAGTATCTGAAAGTGTAATTCCTTTATAGTTAGGACTACCTTCAATAAATTTATTAAGTGCTTCAGAAAATTTATCTTTATCAAGCTTACCTTCAATAACAGAATTTTTTATTTCACTTTTTACATTTGACTTTAAGGTTGCAAGCTCTTTACTATCATTACCAGCTGTATACAAATCTATTGACAGATCTCTTTTCATATACGCTTTATTCTTAAGATCCTGCATAACCTTCCATACTGCCTGCTGTCCAAAGTTACTTCTTATACTATAAGAGTTAAATACTTGTCCAAATTTTTCTCTTATTTCAATTCCTGTTGATTCATTTATTCCAGAATTTGGCTCTACTCCAAGTCCAAATTTCCATGCATATTTTGCTATTATATCTTCTCCAAACTTTTGCCTTAGCCATCTACCTACTGACATAAAATAGGTATTACTTGATTTTGCTATAGCAGTAACTAAATCAATAGTACCCATTGGTCCATCAGCATCAAATCTTGCTATTATCTTACCATTATCGGTAAAATATCCAGGATCATCTACGGTTGTATATGGTGTTATAGCTCCTGTTTCAAGTCCTGCTATTGCTGTAAGTGGTTTAAAGGTTGAACCTGGAGGTGTAAGACCTAAAGTTGCATAATTGTAAAGAGGTTTTGCTAAATAATCATAGGCATCTGCCCTCTGACCTGTACTTTTGTCTACAGGGAACATAAAATCTTTCTGTTCTTGTGTTAAAGGTAGATTTTTTATTTGATCTTCTACACTTGGAAAATACTTTTTCATGGCCTCATCAGAAAGACCATTAGGATTAGCAAAGTCATTTGGATCAAAATTAGGATAAGATGCAAGAGCTATAACTCCTCCTGTATTTACATCTATAGCTACTGCCGCTCCTCTTGTAGCATTTGCAGTATTGGAATTATGCCCACTACTATTAGGATTATTACGCAAATATTCAAGTGAACTCTTAAGTGCCTGCTCCGCTGCATACTGAACATCTGCATTTATAGTTGTTTTTATATTTTGTCCTGGATAAGCATCTTTACTTGCAAATTCATTTATTACTCTTCCATCCTTATTTACTTCTACAACTCTTCCGCCTGCAGTTCCCTTTAGCCTGTCCTCTTCCGCTGCTTCAAGTCCAGATATTCCTATAAGATCAGAGCTTACATCATATCCTCTTTCAGAATAAGATTCTGATTCATCACTACTTGCTGGTGTTATCTTACCTATATATCCAAGCACATTTGATGCAAGTTTCCCAAAAGGATAGCTTCTTATAGGATTATCATCTATATCTATGCCTGGAAGTTCATTTAATTTTTGCAAAAATGAAATTGCAGTCTCTCTTTTTACATTACTTGCAATAGCCACAGAATTATACCCTGAATAGCTTTGCATTTTTACCTCATCTCTTACAACCATAAAACGTCTAATATCATCTAAAGTACACTTCTTGCTTATTGTTTTTCCATCTATATTAATAGTATATGAGTCTGGTATATTATATCCTTTTTTTCCTCTAAGCTTTTTAAAGACATACTCAGGTGATATTTTAAGAAGATAACTATTTACCTTATCCTTTTGCAGTTGTGTAAGCTCACTTGCTTTTTTATTTCCATATAAATTTTTTATTATGTTATCTTTAAAGCCCCTATCCGATAAAAATTTTATCATATCAATTTTTATTTCCTTTGGATCAGTAGTATCAAAATCAAAAGAATAAGTACTGCCATTTACTTTTATAGGGAAATCATCATTTTGGGTCTCACCATTTTTATCAAGCATATAAAATACCTTTGCCATAGTATTATAAAATACCTTCTTAGTTGAATCTGTCTCTAAATAAGTAACATTATAGCTTTGCTTTGTTGTAGCAAGAACTTTTCCCGTAGAATCTGTTATATTACCCCTTGCTGCACTTTCTTTTATGAATTTATGAGCTTTGGTATTAGCTTTTACCTTATAAGCCTGTGCATCAATAACTTGAAGAAGAACAAGTTTTACACATATAGCGGAAAATACAATTAAAATAATAACAATTAAAGCAGTGAATCTTGTAAGCTTCTTTTCCTTCTTTTTTTTCATCTGTGATATCTCTCCTTTAAAATTCCCAGGTCTTAATCATATAATCCTTCTGACATAACTTATATACAGGTTTATACATAAAAATAGATATAACAAAATTATAAAGTGCATTATAAAAACTGCTGTTTGCATTTGTATTTTTGCCGCATAAATACAAAATAATAAATACCAATATTCCTTTAACAAAGGTCATAACAAATATGCTTATAGTAGGTATGAATATTTTTTCTTTAAAAAGATTCTTTCCTACCTTCCCAGCTGCAAAGCATATTAAAACATTAGTAAATAAATTAACCCCAAATCCATTAAAGAAATTAATATCCTGTAAAAATCCAGTAACAAGTCCAATCCACAAGCATGACCAATCACCATTTACTATGGAATAACTAAGTGCAAATACAAACAACAAGCTAGGGAAATAACCATTTATACCAATAAAGGGAACAACAGAATTATCTACGATTTGTAGAACTAAAATTATAACCGTTAATATAATGTACTTTTTCATATACAATCACCTGACATCTTAGTTATCATATTTAATTTCTCCTCGATTATTCTTAGGAACAACCACACTAACCCTTTCAAGCTTGTCAAAATCTACAGCTGGTTTCACTATAGCCTGTTTTTCCCCTTTACTAGCATTTGGTTCAACATCTATAACTTTTCCAATCATTATATTTTTAGGATAATATCCTCCTACACCAGAAGTTAATATTATATCTCCTTTTTTTATGTCTGCATCTAAAGGAAGCATTGTAAGCTGAGCCAAATTCTCATTATCACTGTCAACATATCCCTTTAAAACACCACTGTTGTCACCTGTTCTATTTATAGAAGCTGCAACAGCTGTACTTTCATTACAAATGGTTTCCACTGTAGAATAACTAGCATTTACCGACGTAACTATTCCTATAAGTCCATCTGCATTTAACACTGCCATTCCTTTAGCAATCCCGTCCTTACTGCCTCTGCTTATGACATAACTCTTTAGTATATTTCCTCCACTTTTATGGAGTATTTCGCAGCCAACATATTTAAATTCACTCTTGTCTGTCTCAAAATTAAGTTGTTTTTTTAGATCATCATTTTCCTTTTTTAAAGAATCATATAATAAAGCTTTTTTTCTAAGTTCAGAATTTTTCTCTTTAAGAGTAGCATTTTCACTTTTAACACTAGAAAAATTAACCACAAAGCCTAAAAAGTCTTTTATATTATCATTTATTTTATAAAAAAAACCCTCCACCGTATTAAGCGTTGTTCCCACACCATTTTCCACAAAGGATGCACTATTTCTCTTGAAGCTATAAGCAATTAATATCAAAAAGCTAACTGACAGAACAACTATTGTTACTGTCAGCTTATTTTTAAAAACTTTCATTCTTCACCTTAATCGTCAGCTAATTTTTCAAAATGTTCTAGTGCTTTGCCAGCTCCAAGTGCTACGCAGTCAAGAGGGGATTCAGCTATATGTACAGGCATGTGGGTTTCTTTGTTAATTAAACTATCTAATCCTCTAAGCATTGCACCGCCTCCTGCAAGCATTATTCCTTTATCCATAATATCTGCTGCAAGTTCAGGTGGTGTTTTTTCTAGAGTTAATTTTATTGCATCTATAATTGCAAATACTGGTTCATTTAAGGCTGTTCTAACCTCTTCCTCACCTATTTCTATATCCTTTGGAAGCCCAGTAACTAAGTCTCTTCCTTTTATAATCATAACTTCTTCAGTATCATTAATTTTGAAAGCAGAACCTAATGTCATTTTTATATTTTCAGCTGTTCTTTCTCCGATCATGAGATTATATTCTTTCTTTATATAACTTATAATTGCTTGATCAAGCTCATCACCAGCAATTCTTAAAGATTTACTTGTAACAATACCTCCAAGGGAAATTATTGCAACTTCAGTAGTTCCCCCTCCTATATCTACAATCATGCTTCCCATTGGCTCTTCTACAGGAAGTCCTGCTCCAATAGCTGCTGCCATAGGCTCTTCCATAACTTTTACTTCTCTTGCGCCTGCTCTTTTAGTTGCTTCTTTTATTGCTCTTCTTTCAACTGCTGTAACTCCAGAAGGATGGCATACCAATATCCTAGGACTTGCAAAAGCACTTTTAGCACTTGTTTTGCTTATAAATCTCTTAAGCATATTTTCTGTAATATCAAAATCTGCAATTACACCATCTTTTAATGGTTTTATTGCAACTATATTTCCAGGTGTCCTTCCTATCATCTTCTTTGCCTCTTCGCCAACAGCAAGTACCTGTTTATTCACAGTATTTATAGCCACCACTGAAGGTTCCCTCAATATTATTCCTTTTCCTTTTATGTAAACTAACGTATTTGCTGTTCCAAGATCTATTCCCATATCTCTAGATATTCCAAAAAATCCCATCAATTTTTCTCCTTTCAAATCTACATTATTCCTTTTTCCTTTAAACTTATATAAACTCCATCCCCAATAATTATATGATCCAGTAATTCTATACCTATTATTTTTCCACACTCCTGGAGCCTTTTAGTTATATTGATATCTTCAATACTAGGTTCAGGATCTCCAGATGGATGATTATGACATATTATAATAGATGCTGCATGTTTAATTATAGGTTCATTATAAACTTCTCTCGGATGCACTATAGAGGAATTCAAACTTCCCACTGAAACATCAGAAATTTTTATAACTACATTTTTTGTATTAAGCATAATAACATAAAGATGTTCTTTATCAAATACCTTAAGCTCATCCATGACAAGCTTTGAAGCATCCCTAGAATTCAATATTTTATAACTTTGACCAGACTTATACGATTTAAATCTCTTGGATAGTTCACCTAAAGCTAAAAGTTGGACAGCCTTAGCTTTTCCTATTCCATTAACTTTTACAAGTTCATCAGCTCTTGAATTTAAAAGTCCATTAAGCCCACCTGTAACTTTCAAAATTCTTGTACTTATAGAAAGTATGTTTTCTTTAGAAGTTCCATTTCCAAGTATAATAGCAATAAGTTCACTATTAGATAGTGTCTCCGCGCCATAGCGTAAAAGTCTTTCTCTAGGCCTTTCATTTACCGGTAAATCTGTAAGTTTAAAATTATTATTCATAATTTATCCTTTCCTACTTTAGATTTACCCCCATCTCTAAAAACATTTTATATAATTTATTTAAAGGAAGCCCTACAATATTATAATAGCATCCCTTAATTTCTTCAACAAAAATTGCTGCTTTTCCTTGAATTCCATAGGCTCCAGCCTTATCAAGACTTTCTCCAGAAGCAACATAATGTTTTATCTCTTCTCTAGAAAGCTTTGAAAAAGCAACTTCTGTACATGCATAATCAGTTTTAAAAACATTTTTTGATGCATTAAGTAAAGCAATACCAGAATATACCCTATGAATTTTCCCACTTAATTTTCCAAGCATAATTTCAGCTTCTAAATTATCTTTTGGTTTTCCCAATATATTATTTTCAATCTCAACTACAGTATCGCAGCCAACTATAAAAAAATCCTCATGAAGTATTTCTTTATACCTTGCCTCATTCTTTATTTTGTTTAAAACATCCATAGCCTTTGCTTTTGCGAGTTCAATAACATATTGCGAAACATCTCCTTGAAAACTTATAGTATTTTCATCAAAGTCGCTTGCAATAACTGTAAATTCATTTGTAATTTTTTTTAAAAGCTCTTTTCTTCTTGGAGATGACGATGCTAATATTAATTTCAATTTTTCACTTCCTGACCTTCTTGTATATTATTATTGCCAATATCATACATACTATAGACATTAAATTTACACTTATATTAATTCCAAATGTAAAACTTAAAAATTTCAGATCAATTACAAATGGTTTTGAATTTCCTATATTGTAAGAAACTTTAAGAAAACTAAGTCTAGCAAAGTGATTTCCAAGTATATCACCTATTAAAGTTCCTCCAATACCACCGATTAACATAAAAAGCAAATAATATTTAAAATTTCTATTATAATTATTCACCTTACCCCCACCTTAATCACATCTTATATAGTTTATCATTTAATATATTCTTAAACAAGTATTTAAAGAATTATTCAAAAAAATTTACATTAATTTTAAAAAATATAAAAGGAAGAGACTCGTTCTTCCTTAAAAATGCATCATTTTAATTTTTTTAGTTCATTATATAGAAACAAATTTAAGTTTTTTATATACCCCTTATCTATTCTATCTGGAAATTTATTAGTATAATCCATAAGTTCCTTAAGCACAGCATAATTTTTATCACTTTTATTTACTTTTTCAAGACTTTGACACCACTGTTTAATAGATTTAGTTTGTATATCCTTGATATCCTTAGCCGAAAGCTTATCCACTATTTCTAGGTAAGCATCAGTAATCTTTCTTATTTCAGAAGTACACTCATCATCATTACTCAAGGAAATTGGTGTTCTACTCATATCTATGCTATTATTTTTAAGTAACTTTTCTGAATTTGAATAGTTTTTCTCGTTAACTATGCCGTAAATAACCTTATAGTATTTACCTTCATGGACTATAAATGGATTACCTATAGTACTTAGTTTACTAAATACTGTCTGAGCATTCTCCTGCTTCTCATTAACTCCACATTGTATAATAAAGTATTTTGAATCACTTTGTGCTACAGCACTATTTTTAGTTTTAGCGCTTAAGCTATCACCTTTAACTTTTATCCCTTGGTTCATAAATATTAATTTAAATATTCCAGTTCCTATAAAAAATGACAATATAAATATTATAATTACGCAAGCAAAGAAAACATGATCATTACTTTTCTTTTTAAAATCATACCTTGTATACCTCATTTTTTCATCTCCCAAGCTTTATTATATTTAGCTGTTTTGGCTATATTTACATTTATATTAGCTTAGGAAGATTATTATTCATTTAATTTATCTTCTGAAGTATGAGTAAATCTTCTTTATTCTTATAGCTTGTATAAAACTCCTTATTAACTCTTATTACTTTAAAATTAATTTCTCGCAAAATTTTTATAGTATTCTTTTCACTTTGAGCAACACCAGTTAGAAAGCATGACACTCCAAAGCTTTTACAAAAATAATTAAGTATATTTTCAAGTATAAACTTTTGCTCATCCTTATCTATGAAATCTTCATTTACACAAAAGCATGATATCCATACCATATTTTTAGATTTAAATTCTATTCTTCCTTTTAGTATTCCACAAAGATTTTGATGCTTGTTTATTTCAAGAAAAAATTCACATTCGCTCATATAATACTCTAAAAATCTCTCATATAAATCGTTAAAATCAATATAGTATTTTAAGTCCATATGTTGTGATATAAACCATTTCTTTAACTTATGTATATCTTTTTCTTGAATACTTTTTATACATATATCATTGAATTTAATATCTATATCAAACATACTGTCACCCCTTAATAAGTTAAATTCTACATAAATTCAATTTTCCCTTTTATATTAAAGCAAAAAACACTTAATTTAAATAATCACAAAAAAATTAAGATATACCAGCAATCAAGGTATATCTTTTCAATAAAAATATAATTTTAAAATAATTCATCAATATCTACACTTACAATTCTAGGCATTAAAAGCGGTGCACTATAGTCATAAGCATCTCTAAAATCAAAATCTGCTGAAAAAGGGCACTTATTACGGTTCATACCATAAAGATACCTCATGTATGGACATTGCATCGTCTCATAACCATACCCCATCATATTGTTTGGCACTTGTCCGTATTCATAATCAAAATCATTATACTCCATTTTACCTCCACACCATCAAAATTATTCATCTATAAAACACTATGTTGGCAAAATTGATTTTAATACAAAAATTACAACTATTTTAAATTTAATTTGTGTTTATTTTAAAGAAATATTCTTCTTTACACTTCAGAAACTCCGTCCGTATCCATAGTTAGTTCCAAAAGTTTCCATTCATTCTCTAATCCCTTTAAAAATTTACTCATATTTTTAAAATAATCTATATTATTCTCATCTACTATAGATAAAAGTGTTGAACCAGATCCACTTATAAATTCACCATAAGCACCAAGTTCTTTTGATCTAGCAAAAATTTCATCTAGATTATGTATAAATTTTTTTCTATACGGCTGGTGGAGCCTGTCATCAAAGGCATATCTAAGTTTTTCATTTTCTCCATTATTCAAAGCAGAAACAAGCATAGCAGCTCTTGAGATATTGAAAACAACATCATTTCTTGAAAAGCATTCCGGAAGAACTTTTCTTGCATCCGAAGTACCAACCTTAAAATTAGGAATCATTGCCGCGTATTTAAAATTTGACTTTATATTAACCTTTGAATGTATTACGTTTTCACTTCCAGCAATACTTGTAACCATTCCACCTATAAGTGCAGGTGCTACATTATCTGGGTGTCCCTCTATACTTACAGCTATCCTAAGCATTTCATCCACAGATAATTTATCTTTAAGTAGCTTGTTTGCTGCAAATATCCCACCTACAATGCAAGCAGCACTACTTCCAAGTCCTCTAGACATGGGTATATTAACCTTTGACATATCAATTTTAAAGCCATTATACGGAGTATTGCAGTATTCGTAAGTTTTTATAATGCTTTGGTATGTTAAATTATTTTTAAAATCTTCATCATACCTATCTCCAAACAACTTTATCTCATTTTCACAATTAGTTTCTTCAACTTCAATTTCGTTATAAAGTTTAAGTGCTATACCAAATGTATCAAAGCCAGCCCCCATATTTGCACTTGTAGCTGGTACTCTAACTCTAATCATGACAAACACCCCAATTTTTATTTTATTCCATAGCTAAAATTTCAACTTTCAACATATTTTCTATGTCCTTAAGTTCATCCAAAAGTGACTCAATGGTACAGTCTAATTCACTTATATCAAAAGTTATATTAACATTTGCAGTATTGTTTATAGGTATTCCTTGGTTTATAGTAAGTATATTTGCATGCCTTTCTGCTAGTTTATCTAAAACCATAGAAAGTGTACCAGCTCTATGTCCAATAATAAAGGAAACTGTGACTTTATGTCCTTTAAGTCCTTCCGAAACAGTAAATACATAGTCTTTATATTTATAATAAGTACTTCTGCTAAGTCCAACTTTTTTCACTGCTTCCGTTATATCCTTAACCTTTCCAGAACTGAGCATTTCTTTAACCTTAATTACTTCCTCAAACACATCAGGCAAAACTGATGAATCTATTAATAAAAATTTTTTCTCTCCACTTTTTTTTATAATAATCGCCGCCTTTATGTTTTTATCTTGCAAACAAATGTATGTTGTTTGAAAACTAATGTACTTATAATAGCATAAAATCCCCTTAAAAACAACCTCTTGTACTTTTTATATAAATTCACATGTACATGTGGCATAATTCATTAAAAAATATTATAATTAAGTATACAAATTATATTAGGGGGTAGTTTTTATTATGACAGCAGATGAACACTATAAAATTGCATTAAAAAAGGGTAGAAGTGATTATTCCTTAAACGGTTCTCTGCCATTTCTTGAAAAAATATTAAAAAATAAAGAAATTGTTGCTACAATAGATCTAGGCATCTTCGAAATACCTCTTAAAAAAATAATAGGAACCTATTCTCACCTTAGAAGTGTCTGTTTTTCAAAAAACTTTCTTCCTTTAATGGAAGAAAAGTCTGAATTTCGCAGTAAGTGGGTTGCACTTTGTGATTCACACTTGAGTGAAGGTATTAATCATCCAATAAAGGTTTATGAGTATTTAAATCAATACTTTGTAATAGAAGGTAACAAAAGGGTTAGTGTATTAAAATATTTTGACGCCTTTGCAATTTCAGCAGAAATTATAAGGTTAATTCCCAAAAAAGATAAGAAGAATACAAGAAATTGCATATATTATGAATTTCTGGATTTCTACAACAAAACCAAAATAAATTCAATATGGTTCACAAAAAAGCACAGCTTTAAAAAACTAGGGAAGCTTCTTGAGAATTATGAACCTCCAGAAGATGATTTAGTAAACGACAAATATAAGCACTTTGTTTCTTTTGTATACAATACCTTTAGAACTGTTTATTTAAATGCTGGTGGCCAAAAGCTTCCAATTACAACAGGAGATGCTTTTCTTGAATACGCTAAAATTTATGGTATAAAAGAACCTATTGATGAGATTCAGCTTTCAAAAACCATCAAAGAATTTATGAAGGAACTAATTCACTTTAAAGAAGATGATGTAGAAATTCAAACAGATTCTGAAGATAGTTCAAACAGCATGCTCTCCACCATATCAAATTTAATAAGTCCATCAAAAAAGCTAAAGGTAGGCTTCGTTTATGCAAGAACTATTGCTTCCTCCGGCTGGACTTATGGGCATGAACTTGGAAGACAATACGTGGAGGACGTTCTTTCTGGTCAAGTATCTACTAAATATATTGAAGATGTTCCCGAAAACGAAGATGCATATTTTTCAATAAAAGCTTTAGCTGAGGAAGGCTATAATGTAATTTTTACAACAAGCCCTATCTTTAGGACAGCCACCTTAAAATGCGCTCTAGAATATCCTCAAATTAAATTTTTTAACTGCTCAGATGATAAGCCTTATGAGCATATGAGCTGCTATTTCGGAAGAATTTATGAACCTAGATTTTTAACCGGCCTTATAGCTGGAGCTATGACTAAAACAAACTTAATAGGCTATTCTGCTACGAGCCCAACCTCTGAAGTAATAGCATCGATTAATTCCTTCGCTCTTGGGGCAAAAATAGTTAATCCTTATTCAAAGATAAAAGTTTCTTGGACAAGAGAATGGAACAGCCATGCAAAATTTACAAACATTGATTCAATGCTGCTTTCAAAAGGCTGTGATATAATCTCTAACAGAAATCTGAAAATTCCAAGAGATGAGACAAAAAAATACGGTGTATATTCTATGCTTTGTAGTTTTGATAAGGATAAAAATATCCCAAGCAAATATCTTGCAGCCCCAATTTGGAATTGGGGAATTTATTATGAAAAAATATTAAATAATATATTAAATGATACCTTTGGAACTATTTTAAATATGTTTAATTCTAATTCAAAGCTTATAAGTTTCTGGTATGGTATGGATGTTGGTGTTGTGGATATATACTATTCTAAAAAATATGTGCCAATTGAAGTCCAAAGACTTGTAGAAGCTATGAAAAAAATGATTACAACTTATGAATTTACTCCGTTTATGGGACCAATTTATGATAATAAAGGTAACTTAAAGCTTGAAGAGGATGAAGTTGCACCTTCAGAAGATATTTTATCAATGAAATGGTTTGTTGACAATGTAGATGTTGATGAATATGTAGAATAAAAAAAAATGTACAGAATATAAAACTCTGTACATTTTTTAATTTAGCAATAATATCATCGCTAGTACTCAACAATATAATGATCATAGGCATTAATAACTGTAGTATCCTTATAGTTAACTATTCTAGGCTTCATACCATAGCTTAAATGAACATGTCCATGAAAAAAATATTTAGGTGAATATTTATCCATAAAATCGAGAAAACATTTGAACCCTTCATGGCATAAATCCTTTTCATCACTTATATCTTTTGGTGCTGCATGTGTAACTATAATATCACAGCCTTTATTTAAAAATAATTTAAGCCTTAACTTTTTAATTCTTTTTGTCATCTCACGTTCAGTATATACAAAAGGGCTATTATTATACTTCATGCTTCCACCAAGCCCCAATATTCTTATTCCTTTATATTGAATAAGCTTATCATCAATACATTGGCAACCTTCAGGTGGTCTATTCAAATAACCATGATCATGATTACCATGAACATAAAATAATGGTGCCTTTATCATCGTTACCAAAAAACTAAGATAATCCTGCTTTAAATCTCCACAAGATAAAATAAGATCTATATCTGAAAATTTATCCTCTCGAAAAAAGTCCCATATGTATTTTGATTCTTCATCTGATACCAATAATATTTTCACAAATCTACCCTACTTCCTCTTGTGTAAACGTTAATAATTAAATTATATCACATGATTTTTCCAATAACAATAAAAAACCCATAATATATAAATTATGAATTTTCTATTGTCATATATAATAATTTTTTCATATCTATCTATCTTCTTCTACTACTACATCCACCAGAGCTATAAATAAAAAAGTTATTCTTTAAATCTTGGACATTTGAAAATTCCACCTCTATCTCATTAGAATCCCTTTCATATCCAATATCAACTATCAATCTCTCTTTGCACCTTATTCCATCATTGCTTCTAATTATTATCATTAAAAACAAGTTATTTAAACTGTTATATATTTGTTCCCTTGTATAAATTCTTAAAAGTGCAGTAATATTATATGTTATTCTAAAGCAGTTTGCGCTAGTATTAGCTATTTGTTCTTTAAGTCTAAAAAGTAAATTGTTTAAAAGTCTAATATCTAGTTCTGATAAATTAGCATCATTAAAATTAAAGCTTATTGATGGCACTAATATCCTTCCTTATTTATTGCTATTAATATATTATATGCACTTTCATATAAGGGTGATTTTAATTTTTATCCATGTCTTAAAAGAATATTTGTAAAAATTACATTACTAATATAAAACACATTAGCAAAAGAAGAGACCATAAGCCTCTTCCTTTTAACATATTATATCCAAAATACCGCTGCCCTTTCATTGACACCTATCCATTGAATAGGTGGGTACTCTCAAGAATTACTCTATCTTCTTTGAATACAACGCATAATTAAAAACATACATCGTATAAAGATACATATTTATAACCCTTTATTGAATTCCCTTATAATAACTGTAGGTTCAAGACAAGAGCCTCGCAAATACTTCAGAAAACCATTACATTTATCTTTAATCCTATTATATCATAACTAATAATAAAATCAATACTATAAAACAAAAATGTACAAGTCAATAATATCTTGTACATTTTTATATAAATTATTTTAAGGCAAGCTTGTCAACTATGCCTATAAGCTCTCCTACTTCTGGCTTACTAAGCTGAGCGTCAGCCTTTACAGCTTCTCCCTTATGCTTTAGTTCATCAGTTATAAGTGATGAGAATATTATAACAGGCAAACTTCTTAAAATCGGATTTTCCTTTATTCTCCTTGTCAAAGTATGTCCGTCCATCTGTGGCATTTCTACATCCGTTATAACAAGTTGAACATCCTCACTGAACTTGTTACCTTTTTTATCAGCTAAGCCCTCCAAATAATCATAAAGTTGTTTTCCATCATCAAACATTTTCAAATTTTTAAATCCTGCCTTATAAAGTGTATCTTTTAAAAGCTTTCTAATAAGTGCAGAGTCATCTGCTAATGCAATTTTTATATTTGATCTATCTTTATACTCAACATCTACAATTCTATCTTCACTTATACCAGTTTGAGGACTTATGTCTGTAACAATCTTTTCAAAGTCAAGCATTAAAAGAATTGTTTTATCTATTAAAATATTTCCTATAACTAAGGAATTTGTAGAAATATCATCTGGCTTTAATATTTCTTCCCACTTTATTCTATGAACTCCAAGAACAGCATCTATATTAAATGCAACCTTCAATTTATTAAATTCGCAAATTATTACTTTTGAATAAGAATCTGCTTGTTTTTCTTTTTCTATTATGTACTTTAAGTCTATAAGTGTTATTATTTCATTTCTACACAATATCAAACCTGCAATTGAAGGATTAACTTCTGGTAATTTTGTTATGCTACCCTTTTCAACATCAATGACCTCTTTAACTTTTATAATATTAATAGCAAAATGCTTTTTACCTATAAGAAACTCTAGTATTTCAACTTCCCCTGTTCCACTTTCTAATAATATATTGCTCTCCATAAACCATACCCACCTTCAATAATATTAGTTATCACCATAGGTCCATTATATACCAAATTGCAATTATTTTCTACATAAATTTTATTTTATTAGCAAAAAGAGAGGTTTATCCAACCTCTCTAATAATACATTTTAAAATCCAAAATACCGCTGCTCTTTCATTGACACCTATCCCATTCGATAGGTGGGTGTCCTCACTAATGCTTCTATATCCTTAATGCCCTAAGGGACTCATAGAAGGTCCATATACACATTAAAATTTGAACTCCCTTGACTTAACTGTAGGTTCAAGACAAGAGCTCACAAATATTCCAGAAACTATTCACTTTTTAAAGGTAATGAACTAACCTTCGAGGGATATTATATCATATAGATTTTTTTAATTCAAGTAAAGAGAGAACTTTTTTCATTTCAATTGCATATTATAATCTGAAAGTAAAAATATTGAGGTGAATAGAGTGGCTTTTTCAGATAGAGAGCTTTTAGCAAGAATAATAAAATGCGAAGCTGGTGGAGAAGGAGAAATCGGCATGAAAGCAGTGGCAACCTCTATTATGAATAGAGTTAGAGTACCCTCTGGTGAATACCATAGAATTGGTCAAGGTGATATCAGAAAAATAATTTATCAACAAGGCCAATATGACTGCATGCGTTCATACCTAGGAGGTGTAGCAAATCCTCAAACCATATGGGCAAATCCTCCAGAACAAATACATTACGATATTGCAGACTGGGCTCTCGCTGGTAATAGACTATATAATATTGGTTATTCGCTATGGTACTTTAACCCTTATACTGCCTGTCCATATGCTTTTCCCCAAAACGGAACAGGTAGTTTTCAAGTCAGCATATTACGACACTGTTTCTATAACCCTACAGCTCTCTACTATAAAACTTAAAATTTAATTTTTTAGGAGGTTCTTTTATGTATCGAAGATACTGTAATGATTGTTTTCCACCATTTTATTTACCAAATAGGCAAACTCCAAACACCAATATGCAAAATGCAACTCCTACAACACAAGGAGGTTCAACAGCACAAAATCAAATACCTGCTCCAATGCCAATGTCTCCTTCGGATTTTGAACAAGCGCCAGGTTCTCCAACAAATTTAGACATCCAATATACACAAGGTTATTTAAAAACCCAAATAGGCAAAAGAGTGCGAATATCCTTTCTTCTTGGAACAAATACATTTCAAGATCGTACTGGAACATTACTAGAAGTAGGAATAAGCTACGTTATCATTCAAGACATTGATTCAAATACTAGAACGCTCTGTGACATATACTCAATTAAGTTTGTCACTTTTTATTCCTGATATCTAAACTATAATCTAGCAAAAATAAATTTACTTATAAACTCTCCTTCTTTTTATACGATATTTTGCAATAAAAAAAACACCTTTTATAGGTGTTTTAATTCATTTTAAATTCCAAAATATCGTTGTTCTTTTTTGACACCTATCTCTCGATAGGTGGGTGTCCTCACAGATGCCTCAATCTTTTTCAATGCTAAAAACTTTAACAGAAAATACATTTAATCATCTAAATATTGAACTCCCTTTGAAATAATGTAGGTTCAAAACAAGAACTTCACGAATACCCCAGAAAACATTTAATTGGTGCGAAGAACGGGACTTGAACCCGTACGGTTGCCCACACGCCCCTCAAACGTGCGCGTCTGCCAATTCCGCCACCCTCGCATGCAAAATTACTGACAAAGAATATTATACTATATATTTTATTTTTGTCAATAAACTTTTATAATACTTTTTGAAGCTTTGTAAGAAAATATCCTGATAAAATTGGCACTACACCCAAAAAAATTAAATAAACTCTTATAACATTTATGCCGCCAAAAAAAGTAAGTAAAATTATCAATAAACTTGCGCTGATTGCCCTTCCGCCATTTAACATAAAATCTCTACTTATCATATATTCAATTCTACTATCTTCATCATCCATTACATCTATAACATTAAAAGTCGCAGAATAGAGTTGTATCATAAAAAAAGGAATACAAAATGCATCCACTATAGAGTATGCAAATATAGATATACGATTCATTCTTAAAACTATAATAAGTGTAGAAATAAATGCTCCTATAGTTCCTATTAAAACAGCAATTTTTCTTCTTTCAGGCTTTATTATTTTCTGAACTAAAACACAAGACCCTGAAGTTATTAATGCTGCTATAAGAGCAAGTATACCAAGATTGAGTTCACTTTTTAATATTTGAATAGCCAATATATTAATAAGAAACATCATAGTTGAGTCCCTAAACCCCCACAAGAAATTAGCTTTTCTGGCTACGCTCCACTCCATCCTATCGCTAACCAAAACCTTTTTCATATTCAATTTTCCAGAGGAACTGTCATGTTTAAATATAGAACTTATAAAAGCTAATATTATGAATATAATAAAGCTTATAAAAAATACGATTCTATATCCTAAAAAGCCTCTAAATCTTGAAATTATATATGCTGCAGTTATTGGTCCAATAATTGACGCAACGCCTCCAATTCCTCCATTAAATCCATTAAAAGTATCTCTGTTATTAATACTTGTAAAATCAAAACACAAAACATTAAAAGGAAGCCAATAAAAACCTGCTGCTATTCCATTTATCATACCAAGCAAATATATGTATATTTTCCCCTTACCCCCTATGTACAATATAAGTGCATAAAAGATAGAATATACTATCAATCCAATTCGCAATGACGATACCGGATTTTTTTTCTTTGCAAAAAAACCAGACACCAAAAACATTGTAGGAGTCACCAAATATATTATTAAATTATATATAGCTATAACTATAAGATTATTAGTTTCTTTCCAAAAAAATACATTTGTAAAAATGTTTGAAAGACTTGTTGAAAATGTAAACAAGGCACTAACAGCAAGTAATATTTTAGCATTTTTGCACATAAAATTTCTCCTTTTAGTTATTAAAATTAATTTTCCATCTTATTATGTGCAAAACTTATATAAATTATTTTTTATTATAAAGCTTTTTATAGACATTATAATCTGTCATAACTTTTTTTACATATTGATCCGTTTCTTTATATGGTATATAATTGAGATTTTTTCCATCCTTAGAGTGCTTAGAATTATTAAGCCATTTCTGCACATTTCCTCTTCCTCCATTATAAGCTGCAAGATACAGCTTAGGATCATCATTAAATTCATCTGCAAGATTTCTAAGATACCAGCATCCCATTCTTATATTGTATTCAGGATCATATAAATCACTGCTTTTAAAATTTTCAATTCCCATTTTTCTTGATGACCATTCAGCAGTTTCATCTGTTATTTGCATAAGCCCATGTGCACCTTTATTTGATCTTGCTTTATTATTAAAATTACTTTCAGTTCTTATTACCGCCGCCACCAAATACGGATCAAGTTTGTATTCACTAGAATACTTAAATACATATGATGAATATTTTATTGGATAAAATATTTTTACTATACCCTTTATATTAAAAGCCATAATTATAATAATCAATAAAATAATTATTTTAATAGTCTTTGATTTCATTTACAATCTCCTAATATTTTTATAGAATCCATTATTTTATCAACCTGCTCTCCAGTATGCTGAAAACTTATCCCCGTATCAACAACAAAGTCAACATATTTTCTTTTTTCTTCAAGAGACATTTGTGAATTTATTCTGTTAATGACATTTTTCATATCCATATTGTCCCTTTCCATTACCCTTTTAATCTGAATTTCTCTATCAACAACAATAAGTATATTAATATCCATTTCACGATGAAGTCCATTTTCTATGAGAGTAGGTGCATCTAGTATGCATACTTTTTCACCCATACCCTCACAAACTTTCATCTGCCTAAATATTGACTTTTTTATATAAGGGATTATTATATCTTCGTATTGTTTTCTAGCATTTTCATTTTTAAATATAAAGTCTCCAAATCTTCTCCTCATAAATTTGTCTTCTTCATCAAAAAACTGGATTCCAAAATCATCTTTTATTTTATCCTTTATCTCAGGATACATTTCTATAACTTCTCTTGAAATCTTATCTGCATCAATAATAAACATGCCTTTCTCCATAAACATTCTTGCCACAGTACTTTTGCCCGTTCCTATTCCCCCTGTAAGGCCAATTTTAAACATTTTATCACTCCTGAAAAATATTATTTGGCTTCATACCATGTTTTACCGATATTTATGTCAACTTCAAGTGGAACTTTTAATTCTCTTACTTGTTCCATTTCATTCTTTACAATTTCCTTAACCTTTGAAAGTTCATCATTATATACATTGAGTATAAGCTCATCATGAACCTGAAGTATTATCTTACTTTTTAATTTTAGCTCATTAAGTTTTTTATAAACATTTACCATTGCAAGCTTTATAAGATCCGCAGCACTTCCTTGTATTGGTGTATTCATGGCAAGCCTTTCTCCAAAGCTCTTAACCATTTTATTTGAAGCATTTATTTCTGGTATATATCTAATTCTATTCATTATAGTTGTTACATATTGTTTTTCTTTGCCTTTTTCAATAGCATCATCAAGATATTTTTTTACATTAGGATATCTATCAAAATAGGTATCTATATATGTTTTTGCCTCTTTTCTTGATATTTTAAGATCCTCCGCAAGACTAAATTCACCGATTCCATAGACAATACCAAAGTTAACTGCTTTAGCATTACTTCTCATTCTAGGAGTAACCTCTTCTATTGGCACTTTAAACACTTCCGATGCAGTTTTAGTATGGATATCACTGTGATGCTTAAATGCATCTATCAGTTTCTCATCCCCAGATATGTGTGCTAAAACTCTAAGTTCTATTTGAGAATAATCTGCTGAAAGTATTACACAATCATTATTATCTGGGACAAATACCCTTCGAATTTCTCTTCCCATTTCACTTTTAATCGGAATATTTTGAAGATTAGGTTCTGTGCTTGAAAGCCTTCCTGTTGTAGTAACTGTTTGATTAAAGCTCGAATGTATCTTGCCATCCTCATCTATAACCTGCTTTAACCCTTCTACATAAGTTGAATACAATTTTGTAACTTGCCTATAGCTCATTATTTTTTCAATTATAGGATGCTTATCATAGAGCTTTTCTAGAACCTCTGCATTAGTGGAATACCCAGTTTTAGTCTTTTTTATAACTGGCAAGTCTAATTTTTCAAAAAGTATTTTTCCAAGTTGTTTAGGAGAACTTATATTGAATTCCTCTCCTGCCATTTCATATATAGCTTTTTGAGTTTCTTCTATTATAGAACTAAATTTATCTCCTAGCCCTTGAAGTTCGGCTTTTTCAACCTTGAATCCTTCATTTTCCATTGACGCCAAAACTTTTACAAGTGGAAGTTCTACATCGTAATAAAGTTCTTCCATATTTAAATCCGCGATTTTATCTTTAAGCTTTTCATAAATTTTTTTAAGCACATGAACTTTTTTTACTTCAAGTAAGTCCCCTTCGCCATTTATATCTAAATTCAAAAGTTCTACTGCCATATCAGTTAATGTGTATTCCTTTTGGGATGGATTTATGAGATATTCTGCAATAGCTGTATCAAACACAACATTTTCAAGTTCAATTTCCATTTTATGAAGAACAGTATATCCAATTTTAATATCATGGCTTATCTTAGATATATTTTTGTTTTCAAAAAAATCCTTCATAATTTTTTTCGATTTTTCAGGATTTTCTTCAAACATTTTTTCAACATTTATAATATACTCTTTATCGCAACTTAAATAAATTTTATTTAAATAGCTTTTTGAATATATATTTCCATCTTTTATATCAAAAATCATATAAGCTGTTTCTACAATTGATTTTAAAACTGATTCAAAGTTGTCTATGTCCTCCACAATTTCGTAATTAATTTCACTTAGTTCCCTATTTTCAACCTTTTTGCCAGGAACTTTTTCTAAAAGACTTTTAAACTGAAGCTTCATAAAAATATCTCTTACACCATCTGCATCAAATTCTTCTTTAGATTTTATTGCATCAAGATCGATATCAAAAGGAACATTTGTCATAATTGTTGCAAGCTTTTTACTGAAAACAGCCTGTTCAGCATACTGCCTAAGATTTTCTTTTACTTTATTTCCCTTTATTTCATCTATATTGTTAAGCACGTTTTCTACGCTTCCGTAGTCTTGAATTAGTTTAAAAGCAGTTTTAGGTCCAATTCCAGGTACACCTGGTATATTATCCGAAGTATCTCCCATAAGGCCTTTTACGTCAATAAACTGCAGCGGAGTCACTCCAAATTCTTCAATCATCCTATTTTTATCATATATTTCTTTTTCTGTCATTCCTTTTTTATTTATAACTACCTTTACATTATCATCTGCAAGCTGAAGTGCATCCCTATCTCCTGTCACTATGTAGACCTCTATATTTCTTTCTTTTGCAAAACAAGCAAGCGTTCCTATAAGGTCATCTGCTTCAAAACCATCTATTTCATATATATTTATAGCAAGTTTACTTAAAAGTTCTTTTAACACTGCAAATTGCTCAAAAAGCTCCTCTGGCATTTTCTTTCTTCCTGCTTTGTAATCAGAATACTCCTTATGCCTAAAGGTAGGTGCTTTTCTATCAAAGGTTGTAACTATATAATTAGGATTTATTTCTTCCTTCATTTTTAAAAGCATTGTAATAAAACCGTATATTGCATTTGTATGAAGTCCCTCTTTATTTGTAAGAGGAGGCAGAGCATAAAAAGCTCTATTCATAAGACTATTTCCATCTAATATAAGTAGTCTTTCCATTTCAATCACTACTCCTCGCATTTTTATATAAATTATGTTACTTATAAGACTTTATTATTATATCACAACTCTCAATAGTTATAATTTTTTTGTTGCAATATTTATAATATAAACTTAAAATATAGGATATATAACTAAAGGAGTGTTTTAATTGATAAAGAATGATTACAGTAAAAAAATGGCTGAAGAATTCACATCTTTAATAAAAAAAATAAAAGAATTAAATAAAAATAATGAAAATCCATTTACAGAAATTGATGTAGCCTATAAAAAGTTTTTAGGTATAAGTTCTGGGTTTGCAAATAATATTTCAATAATAGACCTTATTAAGCTTCTTAGAACAAACATGGTTCCCGATGGCAATAAGCTTACTGTTGCTGCAAAACTTCTCCTTGAAGAAGGCAAGATATGCGAAAAAAATGACGATATATCAAATGCTTTCTACAAATACGAAAAAGCTTTTTCGCTTATGTATGTAGTTTTTTATAACAACTTTGAATGTATATTAAACGAATATGAACAAATAGGAGAAGAGGTCACATCACTTTTAACTGAATATGAACTTGATGAAAGAACAACCTATAAAGTATTTAACTATTACAATATCACAGGAAATTATGCTAAAGCAGATGAGTATATTTTCGAATTAATAAATAATTTTTCTGATAAAGCTAAGTATAAAAATGAAGCAGTAAACTTTTATAATAACTTACTCACAAAAAGTGATGAAGAACTAGAAAACGGTAGTTTATCAAGAGAAGAAGTAAAAGACGCTTTAAAAGAAATTGAAAACATATAAAGAAAAGGGTTTTCTGTGGAAATATAAAATTCTTCACCTTTCCACAGAAAACCCTTTTCTTTATTAAAATATCCTTCTTATAAAAGGCACAATATAAGGATTGTAAATAAAATACACAATTAAAAATATTATAAATCCTATAAAACTTCCAACCACAGATCCATTTATGCGTATCCACTGAAGGTCGTCTCCCACCTTATTATCTATGAAAGCATTAAGTTTATTATTATCAAACTCATTTAATGTATCTCTTACCATTTTTCCTATTATGTAGTGCTTGCTATCTATAAGTTTTATTACTAATTTTTTAACTGCAGTTTCTATGCTGCAAAGTACTTTTTTATTTTCTAAAACATTATAAAATACTTTTTTCAAAATCTCAAACAAATATAAGGCTGCTGTTGTGGACTCTTTTTCTTCTCTGCAAATATCAACAGTAGTTACAGAAAATAGCTTTTGGATTAACACTTTGATATTTGAATCTCTTACTATATAATTTTTAATTTTTTCTAATTCATCTTCATATTTATCTATATTATCTATATAAGCTTTTATAGCATTATGCAAATCTATTCTATAAGAATTATCTTCTTCCTTTAACTCTCTAAGCTTTTCTATAGCTTTTTCCACAAAAATAGCTGTTAAACTATCTATATCGACCACATCATTTTCTGTTTTCCCCATCATAGCAAGACCAATTCTTGAAAAAAAACCGCTTGTTTTTTCCTGTTTAATCTTGTATATAATATCATAAATGTATTGGGTCCCTTTTTCACTATTTAAAAAATCAATTCCAATATCAATCACAAAGTCAAGTATTTCATTGCTTTTGCTTTCATATATTTTTCCTGATGTATCTTTTATAAGTTTTACAGTGTTAAGTCTATAAATATATTTCTCTCTCAAAGCAAATATAAAGCCTTCTAAATTTTTTTCTCCAACACTAGATACAATATAATTAGATATTTGTAATATTCTTCCTTCAATATATGCTTTCTTGTTTTTTGACAATTCAACAACTCTATCACAAAGTTTTATTTTATCTATTCTGCTTTCTAAAGAACTAGCGCTTAAAAGGTCATTTTCCACAAAATTAGATATACTCTCTATTATTTTTTCTCTATTTTTAGGAACAATTTCTGTATGATAAGCTACTCCCAAAGGTTTACTATATATTGCAGTTATAGCAAACCAATCTGCTGCACCTCCAACAAGTGCTGCTTCCATAATAGTCATAAGCATTTCCGTATAAAAATTTTTACCAAAAAAGTGCCCTATAGCAATAGAAAATAAAAAACCTATGCTAACTCCCAAAAGGGTTAAATTTGCTTTATTCCTATAATTCATATTAATTTACCGCCTCATTTTATAAAATTTATAGATAAGAAATCAAGAAAATAACAATTCCAACGAGTCCACCCACAAGTGAACCATTTATTCTAATTATCTGCAGGTCATCTCCAAATTTATCATAAGCCAAATTAATTATCTCATCACTATCAAATTTATTTAAACTTTCCTCTACAACCTTTCCAATTTCACTGTGTCTTTTATCAACAATATTTATTACAAAGTTCCTTATAAAAGTATTAAACTCTTGTCTTACACTATCATTTTCTTTTAATTCTTCAATTTTATTTATTGATGTTTCCTTTAACTTGGAATATAATTCATCACCTTTAAAATCGATTTTCAAAGATCCCAAATTGTTTATCAAAAGTTCTTTTAAATAAACAATTTTCATTTTTACTTTTTCATCAACTTTAATACTCTCTATAAATTCTAATATAAATTTATCAAGTTTTTCCCTCTCTTCACTTCCATCTTCTTTTATCTTATTCATATATTTTAATATCTTTTTCTCAATAGAATCTGAAAGTATTTGAGGATTAAGAACAAAGTTATATAAAAATTTATCTGAAAAAGATTCCTCTCCCTTTTCAATTTTATATTTTTTAACAACTTCGTTTAGCATTTCTCCTGTAAAACCAGCAAAAATGTCCGACTGTGCAGCCATGGATATCTCATCACAAACATAGTCAATAGTTTTACTATAATATGGACTTTTTATCATATGCTTTAGAAGAGTATATGTATAATTTATAAGCTTAGTGTCATCATAATAACCTTTAGCGGCTTCAACCACAATTTTATTTACATCCACCTTTTCTGCAATTTCATCAGCTATATAAGAAAGTTTCTCTTTATCTTGTATAACTGGTATCTTCCATATTTCATTATAAAAATCATACTGCTCTATTTTTTTATTGATCTTATCTTTATTTAATAGATCATTAACTACCATATCTCTTATTGTAAGAATAAACTTTTCTTTGCTGTTCCTAAGTATATCTGTCCTAAATACCTTTTTAGGCCAATTAATTCCAAGAGGTTTTCCAAAAATCGCTGTAACACCAAACCAATCCGCAAGTCCTCCAATTAACGCTGCACTACACATACTTGAAATTAAACCTCCAAAAAAATTGTCCTTAAATGCACCACTTATAAAATATCCAACACCAAAAATTATTAATATTACTGTTGCTTTATACCTATTACTGCTTTTCATATCAATCACATCCAAACTATTTTAATACACACTTTTAAAGTTAAAACATATATTATAAAAAGACAAAGCAATACATTGTAATTTATTTATAACTTACAATATACTCTGTTTACGACTTTTATTATATATTAAAACAATTTTTTTTAAAATATTATTAGTCAATTTTTTTAATTATAAAGGTAATCATTAATAATTGAGATTAGATTGTATTCCCAATTGATTAGCATGATTGGAGAGATTAACATGAATAAAAAAAATGCTGCAAAACTATCTATAGTGTCAAATACTATACTCATAGTTTTTAAGTTGTTTGCTGGAATTTCTATGAATTCAATAAGTGTTATATCCGAAGGAATTCATTCCTCAATTGATCTTATAGCAAGCTTCATAGCTTTTATTTCTATAAAAAAATCATCAAAAAAGGAGGATGAAGATCATCCTTTTGGACATGGTAAATACGAAAATATCTCTGGTTTTGTTGAAGCTCTTTTAATACTACTTGCTGCATTTATAATAATATATGAAGCAGGTAAAAGATTATTTGAAAATACACCTGTAGACAATATTAATTCTGGAATATATGTAATGCTAGCATCTTCTTTAATAAATTTCTTTATATCAATAATTTTATTTAAATCAGCTAAAAAAACTAATTCTATAGCTCTTGAAGCAGATGCAGCTCATTTATTTACAGATGTACTTACTGCATTAGGTGTATTAGTAGGGCTTATTTTACTTAAAATTACTCATATAAAGATATTAGATTCTATAGCAGCACTAGCTGTTTCTTTACTAATAATTAAAACTTCTATAAACTTGATAAAAAAATCCGTTAAAGATTTAGTGGATAGCAGTCTGGATAGTATGGATATCGAAAAAATAGTAAATGTGCTCAAAGAATATCCAAACGTAAAGAGCTATCACAAACTTAGGACAAGAAAAAGTGGTAATACAAGAGAAATTGATATTCATATACAAATAATAAATACAGATTCTCTTACAGAAACGCATGATATTTGTTCATCTATAGAGAAGAAAGTCAGTTTAATATTTCCAGACTCTTATATAGTAATACATCCTGAACCATATGAAATGAAATAGTAATAAAAAGCCTCCTATAATCATAATTTATTATGTAAGACATAATAAGTCTTATAATTTAATCAATGGTGGTTTTATTTATGAAATCTATTAGATTTGCTAAATTTTCAATATTAATCTTTATTTGCCTTACTGCTTGTGGATGTTCTTTTTCGTTTAATCAAAAAAAGCCTTACATATTTTACTACACAAACGAGCTTTCAAAGAACTTCCATACAGAAAAGCAAATAAAAGCTTCATTAATTGATACAAGCTATTATAAAAATCATAATTTAAGTTCAGACGAAATAAATGATTTTTATAACTTTCTTTCTGCTTTAAGAAAACATAATTATATAAAAAGACCTAAAGATCTTCCAAACAAGCCTCTTTATAGGTTATTTTTTACATTTTCAAAAAACAAGTATGTGCTAGATGTTTATAATGAAAAGTATGCATCTATATACCCTTGGGATGGCAGCTATGAAAAAGACTTTTTAAATATATCAGATATTCCTGCTTCAATAAATCCTTACAGCCTTTGCAAATATGCTATTCCAAGATAATATAAAGCTTTGTCTTAGATAGATAAAAGTATTTATTTAAAGCAAAGCTAAATTATAAAATCGACAAATAAACTTATTTTTGATATATTAAGTTTAGGAGGCGATTTTATTGTATTTCAAAGGAGATTTTCATACGCATACAAATGCTTCAGATGGTAAGTTTTCTGCTCACGACCTACTTATCTTAGCCAAATCAAAGGGCATAGACATAATGGCAGTTACTGACCATGATACAACTGATAATTTAAACCCTGCTATAACCCTAAGCAAAGAGGCAAATATAAAAATTATACCTGGCATAGAATTATCAACACTTCATAACGGTGAAAGTATTCACATATTAGGATATTTTAAAGATTCCTCGTATAAAGAAAAAAACTTTCAAAATTTTCTAAGTGAAATGAAAGAGTATAGAATTTGGAGAGCAAAAAAGATAGTATCTAATTTAAAAAAGTTTTTTAATATAGATTTAGATTATGAAGACTTAACAAAATATGCAAGAGGCGTTATTGCAAGACCACACATAGCACGTGCTATAATGTCGGCTGGTTATAATTACACTTATGATTATATATTCGATAATATATTAAATAAAGAAAGTCCAGCATACATTCCTAATAAAAAAGTTTCAGTTGATGAAGGGATTAAAATATTAAAAAGTGCAAATGCAATTGTAGTTTTAGCTCATCCAATATTAATCAAGAAAACCTCTGTAGATGAAATGATAAAATTTAATTTTGACGGGATTGAAGCAATATATCCTTTAAACAGCAAAAATGACACTGAACGTTTTATATCGCTTGCTAAAAAAAATAATAAACTTATAACGGCAGGTTCGGATTTTCACACAGATGAAATTTCTGATACAAAACATGGAAAACTAGGAGATATTTATTTAGACGGTGAAAACTTAGATAAACTATTAAAAAAATTGAGAAGTAACAATGCTTCGTCACGTTAAAAAAATTCTATAAATCTAAGGTAAAAAAATCATAAGATCCTAAGATATTTCAATAACTCGCTAAAAAATGCTCAAACAGATTGAAATATCTAAGTATTTTATGATTTCTTTACCAAGATTTATATGACATGAGGAATATAAATCAACATTAACTGTCAATTATCCTCTGTCCTTTGTCAAGTGTATTTATTAACCTATAAGAAATGCTAAATATCCATTCTTAGTTTCATATATATCTGCTTTACTTGATATTTCCCATGGTGCATGCATATTTAAAAGAGCGACTCCGCAGTCAATAACCTCCATGCCATATTGAGCAAGTATATAAGCTATTGTTCCACCACCGCCTTGATCAACTTTTCCAAGTTCTGAAGTCTGCCATGAAACCTTATGCTTTGAAAGTATGCTTCTAAGCTCTGCTATAAATTCAGGATTTGCATCATTGCAGCCAGACTTACCACCTGAACCTGTATATTTATTGAATACAATTCCTTTTCCAAAATAAGCACAATTATTCTTCTCCATTACAGATGGGAAATTAGGATCAAAGGCAGCACTAACATCAGATGAAAGCATCTTAGAATTAGCAAGTGCTCTTCTAACTTTAAGTTCACTGTAGTCACCGCATAAATTCATAATTTCTGCAACAGTATTCTCAAAAAATCTAGAATGCATTCCTGTTGCTCCTATGCTTCCAACTTCTTCTTTGTCAACTAAAAGAGTAACACAAGTTTTATCACATTCCTTCATTTCTAGCATTGCCTCAAAAGAAGTGTACGCACAAATTTTATCATCTTGACCATAAGCCATTATCATGCTTTTATCAAATCCATAATCTCTTGCTTTTCCTGCTGGAACCACTTCAAGTTCTGCTGATACAAAGTCTTCCTCTTCTATTCCATACTTTTCATTAAGTATATTAAGTATGTTAGCTTTAACTTTATTTTTTTCTTCCTCATCCTTTAATGGTATACTTCCAACTAATATATTTAAGTTTTCTCCTTCTATACCTTTAGATAGCTTTTTTTCAAGCTGTTCTCTAGAAAGGTGTATAAGTAAATCCGAAACACCAAATACAGGATCGTTATCATCCTCTCCAACCACCACATTAAGAACAGTTCCATCCTTTTTTATGATGACACCATGTATTGATAAAGGTAATGTAACCCATTGATATTTCTTTATTCCACCATAATAATGTGTATCAAGCATAGCCATTTCTGTATCTTCATACAACGGATTTTGCTTTAAGTCAAGCCTTGGTGAATCTACATGTGCACCTAAAATTTTCATTCCATCTTCAAATTTATCTTTGCCTATAATAAACATTGCAAGTGTTTTGCCCTTATTATTTGCATAAACCTTATCTCCAGGTTTTAATACTGCTTTTTGTTTTATAAGGCTTTCAATATTTCTATAGCCTTTTTCTTCTGCAGCTCTTATAAATTCCGCTACACATTCTCTTTCTGTTTTACACTTTGACATAAAACCCTTATATCTTTCTCCAAGTGCAAAAACATTTTTCAAATCAACTTCATCATATTTGTTCCATGCATTCTCATATTTCTTTTCGAATGCCCCTTTTTTTGTTTCAGCCATAATGTCTTCCTCCAAACTAAAAAAATAATGTACCTAAAATGCACTAAAAAATGGCACTAAGGTACATTTAGCTTATTTTATACTTTTCATAAATGTTATATGCATTTAATCTTCAATTATGCCATCTATTCTAATATCATACTCCTCCATAGGAACATTTTCAATAACTTGAAAACTATAACATAATCCAATTTTAGCTGTTGACTTTTTTAAGAGTTTTAGGTACCTATCATAAAAGCCACCACCGTACCCAAGCCTTCCACCTTTTTTATCAAATGCAAGTCCTGGTATAAAAGCAACATCTATCTCTTCTGGTCTAATATAATTATTCTCGCAAGGCTCTAAAATTCCATATTTACTTCTTTTCAAATCAGAAAATCCTCTTATTTCTATAACTTCCATGCCAAGCTTTTTAGATATAACCTTTGGCACGAAAATCCTTTTACCATTCTTCAAGGAATATTCTATTACTTTGTGAGTATCAACCTCAGAACTATAGCTTACAAATATAAATATATTATTAGAATGCTTATACTGATAGCTATTTATGATATTATTAAAAATCTTACTGTCCTTTACCTGTTTTTCGTACACATCAATACTATTTCTAATTTCGAGAATTTTTTTTCTTAGCTCACTCTTATTCATGAATACCTCGGCTGGCTTCTTCCATGCGCTTATTTATAGTATCCACTGGAGAAATTTTTGTGCTTAAGCTATATCTATAATTTACAGCTGCAGTTTCTATTATTACCGCAACATTTCTACCAGGTCTTAAAGGCAACGTCATCTTTCTTACAGGAATATTTAAAATTTCTATATACTCATCAGCCGTTCCTAGTCTATCGTAGTCCTTACCTTCTTTCCATTGTTCAAGGTATATTACAAGATCTATAGTTTTTCCAGTAAGAACAGAACTAAGACCGTATAATGCTGGAACATCTATTATTCCCATTCCCCTCACCTCAAGCATTCCAGAAGTTATATAAGGTGAAGTTCCGCTTAATATTCCTTCTACTTCCTTTATATCAACTGCATCATCTGCAACAAGTCTATGTCCTCTTTTTATAAGTTCAAGTGCTGTTTCACTTTTTCCTATACCACTTTCTCCTGTTATAAGTATACCTATACCATAAATTTCAACAAGAACACCATGCATTCTGGTTTCAGGTGCTAATTTTTCATCTAAATACCCCATAATTTTACTTATAAATCTTGTAGTATG
Source organism: Clostridium neuense (assembly GCF_045310695.1). NCBI lineage: Bacteria > Bacillati > Bacillota > Clostridia > Eubacteriales > Clostridiaceae > Clostridium > Clostridium neuense. Next base: position 110,257 of record NZ_JBJIAA010000016.1, on the reverse strand, counting down.
CGTATTAGTTCTAAGCACCCATCTATTATATTCTCTGGCACTTTCTAATAGTTCTTGCTGTGGCTTAAGGCCTCTAGCTATTATAGTACATGGAGTATCAAATCTAAAGAACTTTTCCAGTCTTTTTCTTCTAAGTTCTGATCTCATAGCATCAAGAAAACTCCACTCAGTTCTTCCTATAACTTGTACTCTTTCACTAGCAAAATAGCTATAAAAACCGGTAAACTGCAAGCCAGGTCTATTTATATCGCTCAAATTTATTTCTATACCTTTTTCACCCTCAACTAAAACTTCTAATCCCAAATCTTTAATTAAATTTTCCACATATACAGGCATCCCAATACCGCCTTTCATAAACTCAAATATATAATTTTATTCTATCACTAATTTGCTTTTATTCAAGTCATGTTTTGCTTCTACAAACCTTATTGTACCAGTTTTTGACCTCATTATTACTGAATGCGTTGTAGCCCATTCATCTTTTGAAAATACTATTCCTTTAAGTAGATCACATTCAGTTATAGCTGTAGCCGCAAAAAATACATCATCACTTCTAACTAAATCATCTATTCCTAAGACTTTGTCAACATCATTTATTCCCATTTTTTGGCATCTATCTATCTCTGCTTGAGAGTGTGGTACAAGCTGAGCCTGCATTTCTCCACCCATGCACTTTATAGCAGCGGCAGCTATAACGCCTTCTGGAGCTCCACCTATTCCCATAAGTATATCTATTCCTGTATCCTCAAAGCCGCATGCAAGTGCTGCTGCTACATCACCTTCACCAAAAAGTTTTACACGTGCTCCAACTTCTCTTGCAGCATCTATAATAAAATCATGCCTTTCCCTTTCCTGAACTATTACTGTAAGCTCTGAAACATCCTTTCTAAGAGCCTTAGCAACACTTATTATATTTTCCTTTGGTGATTTATTTATATCAATAGCTCCTTTAGCTTGTGGCCCTACAACTATCTTTTTCATATACATATCTGGTGCATGTAAAAGACTGCCTTTTGGTCCCATAGCAATTACAGCAACAGCATTTGGAAGTCCTTTCGCTATTAAAATAGTACCATCCAGTGGATCTACTGCTATGTCCATTTCTGGCATATACTCTTTGCCTACTCCTAATTTTTGGCCTATGTAAAGCATAGGAGCCTCATCTAGTTCTCCTTCTCCTATTACAACAGTTCCTCTAACTGGCATAAATTTAAATGCTTTTTCCATACCATCAACAGCTGCTTGATCTGCTGCCATTTTGTCTCCTCTTCCCATATACTTTGAAGATTCAATAGCGGCTGCCTCTGTAACTCTTACTAAATCCATTGATATATCAACATCAAACATTAATTAATTTACCTCCGATATATTAAATTTGTTTACACAATATATAATATCAGTTTTTCTTCAACATTCAAAACAATTTTTGCTCGAAATAAAAATTCATTATATTTATTTTGACCTATTTTGACCAATTCTATTATTTACAATTATTTACATATAGCTTTTTTTCAACATTTGCTATTTATGCAAATCATAAAATTCGAGTCGCTTACATTATTTTCCAGCTGTAAAAAATCATTTTTGGTAGATATATGTATTAAATTGACATCTTAAAAAGTTTTACATATAATGAATTATTTGGTAAAATAAAATCGCACCAAAAAAATATTACTCACTTTTTAATCTATCATTTATTATTTAGTATAAAAATTGATATATTGTTTTTATTTTGTCAGGAGGTGTTATTTTGAATTTTGAACTTGCAGTATTGATTTTGAAAATTGACTATTATAGGAATGCATTATACTCATTAATCAGCAATAGCAATTTGACTGACCCCAATGTAGTATTGTGCAGCCAGAAACTAGACAAGCTTTTGACTCGCTATGAGCAGATAAGAACTTATATGCAACAATCGGCAGCTTAATGTATTTATACTTTTTAATTAGTTTAATGTAAGTATTAAAATTCTGCCTCTTAATTTAAAATTATTTTTAAACATATAATTAAACCTTAATATATAGATAAACAGTTTCAAAGTAGTTTATCTTTAGTAAAATTATTTTATTAAAAATACAATTTGATTGGAAATAATATCAATCACTTCCAATCAAATTGATTTATTTAAAACAAATCTAGAAATAAAAAATAAGCAGACCTACAATATTGTAAACCTGCCTATCTTTAAATGGTAGCCCCATCGGGAATCGAACCCGAGATTCCGCCTTGAGAGGGCGATGTCTTAACCGCTTGACCATGAGGCCATAACTAGTGCTCAATGTTTTACCCCTGAGCACTTATTTATTATAACATTTTATTTTATACTTTCAAGTACTTTTTTTTTGATATACTTTCCATATTGACATTTAACATAGTTTATCTGTATATTTCTCCAAAATTCAAGTCTATCCATATAGATATGTTTATGTGGAGAACTATATGTTATAATTTTACAATTTAAGTTCATCAAGAACATTATCAATATCAAATTCTTGATCCTTATCAAAAAAGATACCTATAGCTTCACTATATTCATATTCATCTGCACTAACATTGTAAACCACAAACTGAGTTCTTATTCCAAGTTCATCCATACAATTTTCCATTATTTCACCTATACTATCTGCCGCCAAATCATCCAAATATGGAAGAAAAAATTCACCATACCATACCTCTCCACGAGATTCGCCATCACATTCGTCATTTGCAAAAGCCTCTGCTGCATTCAATTCATCTGCATCAAAATCATAATAGAATCTTAAAACTAAAACTTGGGGTTTGTATTTTATTTCCTCTATGTCTTCTATATCCTCACTTTTAATAAACTCCAAAACCTTATCTTTATCCATATTTTCACCTCAATTTTTTTAATAAATATTTATAAACTTTTTTGGTTAAAGTTATAATATATAATGTATTTAAAATTCATATTATCATATAATATGCTAATATAAAATATTTATACAAAATTATTTTATGCATGATTATTACTTTCACAATTTTTGAAATATTTTGTATATGTATTTACTACTTTATATTTTCTGTATTTAATATATAATAAGGTGGCAGAAGGATTAAAGCTTTTGAATTTGATTGCACTTATTAAAAACTTAGTTAAATTTTTCTAGTTCTTTTTTGGGAGGTATAATAATGAACATAAACTTAATAGGCGTACCACTATATTACGGTTCTGATAAAAAGGGTGCAGATCTTGGTCCAGATAAAATACGTGAAAATAATGTAATGGATATATTCCAAAAATATAATCACGATGCCTATGACCTTGGAAATATCTTTGTCCCAAAAGTATCTGATGAAGACAAATTTTTATTTAATAATAAAATGAAATTTTTAAAACCAATTGTTGATGTTACTACTAATTTAGCTGAAGAAGTATATAATTCTATGTTTTCAGGAAATTTCCCGTTCATAATAGGCGGCGATCATTCTCTTGGACTTGGAAGCATTTCAGGGGCTAGTAAATATTATGACAATTTAGCCGTTATATGGGTTGATGCTCATGGTGATATAAATACAGATAAAACAACTGAATCAGGAAACGTACACGGAATGCCTCTTGCCGCTGCTATGGGTATAGGTTCACCAGAACTCACAAATGTATATTACAGCGGAAGAAAAGTAAAACCTGAAAATGTATTTATAATTGGAGCACGTGATCTTGATGAAGGAGAATATAAGTTAATTTCAGATAGAAAATTAAATGTATATTCTACAAAAGATATAAACAAGTTAGGTATTAAAGCTATATTAGCTGATGTACAAAAAAAGCTCACCCAAAACTCTGTGGAAGCCGTTCATTTAAGTTTTGATATAGATTGTATTGATAAAGCATTGGTACCTGGAACCGGAACTCCTGTATCAAACGGTATGAGTGTCGATGAAGGTAAGTATCTCATTGAATACCTTATGAATACTGGTCTTATTAAATCAATGGATTTAGTTGAATTTAATCCATTACTCGATAAGAATGATAAAACTCTAAAGGTAGTAATGGATTTAATAGATTGTACTTTTAAAAGCACTTATAATGCAAATAGTACTATTTCTACTATGTCTGCTAAATAAATATAAATGGTATTATGAGAAACTCCAAATGTTTTTAAAACATTTGGAGTTTCTCATAATACTAAGATTTATTTGTATTCAATAGGAATTCTTAAAACCGTTTTTAAGTTTTCAGCTTTTGTTTTTCTTGGATCAGATAGATAAATTTCATGATGTCTTTTCAATCTTCACACCACCATAAGCCTTCAAGTGGAGGTATCACATATTCAAAATATCCTTCCAGTTTATTTCCTCCCATTTTAATTGTATATGATAATGCCTATAACAATTCTACAGCTGCCCTATATTCTCCATCTTCCTCATTAGGATTGCCCTTACCATCTACCATAATAAAATTCATTTGAGGTACATCAATTAGGCTAGGTTTTCTTTTTGGCATATATAAATCTGTAAATTCTTTTTTATAATCTAATTTATTTTCCATGCTTTTGTCCTCCTATACTATAGGTACAATAATATGAGTTATATAATTATCTGGATTTCCTTTAACTGCACCATAAAGTCTTCCAAAATACTTTGAAACGTCGCTGTATTTGCCTTTAAATCTAATGGCTGCCACAAGCACCTCTTCAATATTTTTAATTTCAACTTTGTAATTCATATAATTTACCTCTTTCCTTTCTGGATTTATGTAGAGGTCTATTTTTTTTATAAGCGCCTTTTCCTTTCTCATTTTTTCTTCTATAATTTTCTTCATCATAGTACCTTAAAATTTTTACCGTTAAACCTGCAATCTTAGAAAATTCACCTATCTTATACACTTTATCACCTCTACAAAAATTAGTATAAACTATCCCCCGCACTGGAAAGTCAAGAGTCTATATAACAAAAGTACATATAAGCTTTAAATTACTAAACCCTTTTAACCACATTTAATTATTAAATAGAGTAAAGAATACAATTGACAGAGGACAGTGGAGGTAGAGTTGACTTCTAATTTAACATTATGAATTTGATATTAGTAATTTTAATCTTACAAGTCATTCATCTATATTAACAGTCTTATCTATAAAATTCATCTCATCAATTAAGTGTGAAACCACAATAAGTATTCCTTTGAATTCTCTTGTTCTTAAAATACTTAATACTATTTTCCTTGTCTCTGCATCTATATTGGAAATAGGTTCATCTAAAATTATTACATCTTTATCTCCCAGCATTGCCCTTATAAATGCTATAATCTGTGCCTGTCCTCCTGAAACTCCACAAGTATTCTGACTTATTTCTGTGTCTAAGCCTTTTGGCATTTTATTTACATACTCCTCTAAATTTAATTCCTGTATTACTTTCTCCGCATCGCTTCGATTTTTCTCATTTTGTCCATATAATATGTTTTCAAGCACAGTTCCTTTAAACAAAAATATATTTTGTGATACTATTCCAACTCTTTTTCTGAGACTTTCAGTGTTAATTTCCTTAATGTCAAAATCATTATAAAATATGCTTCCAGAGCTTACACTATAAAGTCCCAGGAGAAGCTTAATAAGTGTTGATTTTCCAGAACCATTTTCACCTTTTATAAGTACTTTTTCGCCCTTTTTAATTTCAAAGTTTAAAGAACTCAAAACAGTTTTATTTTCGTCATATTTAAAACTTACATTTTTTAGTTCTATAGATTTTATTCTTTCATTTAAAATTTTATCTTTTCCAAAGTTTTCGTCTTTCATGTCCAAAAGTTCATAAATCCTTTCTATGCTAAGGCAGGCTGGTTTCATAGTTGTGCCTATTGTAGCTATTCCTTGTGCACTTGAAAAAACTTTGCCTATATATAGTGAAAATGAAGTGTACAAGCCTATTGTAAATTGTCCCTTTAAAATTAAAATTCCTGCAATGAGTAAAATTAAAAGAGAACCAAAATTACTTATAAGCTCTGTATTTTCCATAAAAAGAACCATTGATTTACTCTGCTTTATGCTTACCTTTATAAGTTTACTTAACTTTTCTTTGAACTTCATAAGCTTACTTTTCTTACCATTAAGCACTTTAATAGTCTCAATTCCATTTATTATCTCATAAGACTCACCGTTTAAAAAAGCACTGGCTTCCATCATAGCCATTGTATTTTTCATAAAATTTTCAGCCGATAACTTTGCCGAAAAGAAAAATACAGGTGCTAATAAAATTGCAACAATAGCTAATTTATAATTTATTACAAACATAGTTACTACTGCAAGCCCAGCATCTACAATGCTCAAAAAAACACTGATAATTGATGGTGAAAAAATGCTTCCAACAGAGCTGCACTCATTTATTCTACTTTGAACATATCCTTTTTCTGTTTTTGCGAGATAACTCATGGGTAAATCCATAACCTTCTCCATAACAGAGCATCTCATTTCATTTACCACTAAATTATTTATTTTTACAAAAATATATTTTGAAGCAAAAGAAATTGCATATCGAAAAACATATAAAAGTGCTATTATTCCTATATAAAAGTAAAGTTCATTAAAACCCTTTTTTCCTAACAATACCTTGTCCATTAAATATCCTATTATATATGGAACTGGAGTTGAGATAGCAGAGCTTAAAATCATTCCTATAATTCCAGCGGTAAATATTATCCAATACTTTTTCAAAAACGGCTTTAACTTTAAAATACTACTAAGCTTACCCAAGTGAAACACCTCTTTCTTTAAGAGCATTTAATTTATTAATTATTTTCCTAAAGTTTTCATTTTCTCTTACAAGATCAAATACTGGTTCTTCTAAAATTTTAATTATATTTTCATATAAGTTCATAGTTATAGCTCTTTCGCCTTCTGTAAATTCATTAAAGCACCACACTGAACTAAATTTTCGCGGTTTATTTAAATCATTATGCACCATATCATTAAGCATTTTATTTAACATTTTAATTGCCTTTTCCTTTTCGTTAAACTTTAAATAAGCTTCTGCTAATCCTAAGTAATCTTCCCATAAACTAAATATTAAGTATCCTTCACTAGAAAAAATTTTCTTAATATCAATAGATAATTTATAATACTTCTCCACAAAATTTAAATTTTTTTCATTTTCAATATATGAATTGGCCAATGCCATAGAAACAACATTAGAAAAGAATATGTCTTTGTAAAGTTCGCTTTGAAATATTTTTCTGCCTTTTTTTATATCACCTTTTTTAATATAAATACTTGCAAGAATTATATTGGTATTAATTTCACTTTTATGAATTTTATTTAAAGCTTCTATTGCATCATCCTCTCGCCCCTGTGAACTATAAATATTACTAAGTTGAACCAACGCTTGCTCTACTAACTCTGCTTTGTTACAATTTTCAACCACATCTTCATACATTTTCATGACCCTTACTTGCATTTTTTTAGTTGTGTCTTCACTATTACTTTTCCATGAATATATAGTAAATAAAAATCCTATCCTAAACTTTAAATAGTAACTTGATTTATATTTTAATAAATATTCTTCACATTTATTAACCGCAGCATCAAATTTTCCTTTACTAAACAATCTATCGCATTCTTTGAATATTTCCATAACTTCATCCTCTGAGAGTTCAACCTTATAATTAAGAAGTTCATCTATAGAAACATCAAAAAAAGCAGCAAGAGAAGGCAGCAGTGTTATATCTGGATAGGAATTTCCGCTTTCCCATTTTGACACTGCTGCTGTAGATACCCCCATAAAGTTTCCAAGCTCCTCTTGAGTAATCTTCTTCTTTTTTCTAAGCCTGAATATAGTTTCACCTATCTGCAATTTGTCCATGTTTTATCACTCCAGTAATTTTATTGTAGAATTTATATTTAGTATATATTACATAAATGATTATTCCAATGGATGTGTAGTTAAATATACTAAAAAAATTTAACCAGTGGTTAAATTTTATGATACAATTGCAATAACAGGCTTTTCTGAAAATAAAAAAGTCACAAATTCTTAACTAAGAGGAACTATACTTTATGATTGAGTATAAAAACGGAAAAGAATACTGGAAAGGTCATGAATGCACTGATAATTTCATATTTCGTACATTGGCAGACATGTTCCCACAAGATTATGAACGATATCAAATAGAATCACTAGAATTTAAGAAAAATCATATTGTTTTTTGCTGTTCTAACTGTGGTTATAAATTGGTATTAAATAATCCTAACACATCTGATATAAATTGTCCTTCATGTAAATCAACATCTGTTAACAGAATAGTATAATGAAAATAAAACTTAAATACCAAATCATAAAATTCTTACAAGTTTCAGTGTGTTTTATCTTTAACAGTGAACTATTGGAGCTTGCTAGAACTTTATGATTTATTAGCTTTATTTAATGTTTCAAGCCATTATCCATATACAATTTTTTAACAAGTTCCTCACATTCACTAACACTTATTATTTTAGGTACTGGATAAGCTGGATTTCCCTCTTTAGTCGCCCTTCTAGCAATTAAAGGTATATCCTCATCTTTTAACTCTTTAATACCTAGTGGTATACCCATATTTTTGTTCATACTTTTTATTTTTTCTATAAATTTTAGAGCTAAATTTTTTGAGGACTCATTTTTATCTCCTAATCCTGAATAAACTGCCATTTCGCCAAGTTTTTCATATGCAGTCTCTCCATAATACTCTAACACCTTTGGAAGTATTATAGCATTAGCAAGTCCATGAGCAACTCCATATAAACCACCAATACTGTGAGCTATAGCATGAACATATCCAACATTAGCTCTAGTAAAAGCATGGCCTGCGTAATTTGAAGCTAGTAACATAGCATTACGCCCTTCAATATTAGTTCCATCTTTATATACCTTCTCTAAATTTTCTATAATCATTTTTGCTGCCCTTAATGCCTTGTCATTTGTAAAACTTGTTCCATCATTGCCTACATAAGCTTCAACTGCATGAGTTAATGCATCCATCCCTGTTGCAGCAGTAAGATGCGGAGGAACTCCAACTGTTAATTCCGGATCAAGTATTGCAAAATCTGGCATAAGCTTTAAGTCTGCAATTGCATATTTTTCATGTGTTTTAGAATCCGTTACCACTGCTGCAACAGTAGCTTCTGAACCACTTCCTGCTGTGGTTGGAACTGCAAAAAGAGGTGGTATAGGTTTTTTCACTTTTAAAAAGCCTCTTAAATCCTTAATTTGCAGATTATTATTAGTTGCCCTTGCTGCTACTACCTTTGCACAATCAATAGGTGATCCTCCTCCAATTGCAACTATAGCTTTACATTTACTATCTTGATAAATCTTAAGGCACTCTTCAATGTTATCTATGCTTGGATTAGGTTTTACATTATTATAAGTTTCATAAAATATGTTATTTTCCTTTAGTTTTTCAAAGAACTCATTTAGCAAACCAGATTTCATTATAGTATTACTTACTACAATAAAAATTCTATCTATATTTTGCTCTTTTATTATGTCTGGTAACTTATTTATACTTCCAGCACCAGATATCAATTTAGGCTCTTTAAACTTTACAAGATTAATTCCTGCCTTCATCGCCGCTTGAACTGTTCTGTAATAGACCTTTTTTAATGTCCAAATCATATTTTATCCCCTCACTGATAAACTCAATTTTTATAAAACGTAAAAAAATACCAATTTCTTTTTATATCTTATATCTTATTTAAAATAGCTGTCAAGTTTTATGTGTTATATTTTTGTTTCACAATTTACTATTCATATGTTTGCTGATATTTGTCATCAAAAATGGAAATTTATTCTTTTACATTTATATACATATATTTAATATTATGCTATAATATTTTTTCATAAGGAGATGATTTAATGAGAAAAAACATCAAAAAATTTTTAATTACATTACTTCTTATTGCAAATATATTTTTATTTATGCCAAACAACAGTTATGCAAAATCAACTCATATCACATCAAATAATAACTACCCTATAGTAATGGTTCATGGCCTTTTCGGTTGGGGGAACAATGAGCTTTTCGGGGAAAATTATTGGGGAGGCTTTGAAAGTCTAAGAGATGTTTTACAAAGCAAAGGTTATACTGTTTTTACCCCAACTATAGGTTGTGTATCTAGCAATTGGGATAGAGCTTGTGAACTATATGCCTATTTGAAAGGTGGTACTGTAGATTATGGAGAAGCTCACTCAAAAAAATATGGTCATGCAAGATATGGAAGAACTTTTCCTGGTGTATATCCAAGCTGGGGTACACTTTCTAAATCAAATCAACTTCAAAAGGTTCACCTAATTGGTCACAGCATGGGTGGACAAACCATAAGGGTGCTAACTCAATTACTGGAGAACGGTGATAAAAATGAAATTGCTGCAACTCCAAAGAAAAATATCAGTCCCCTCTTTGTAGGGTACAAACATTGGGTTGACAGTGTTACAACCATAGCCACTCCACATGATGGCAGTCAAGAAGCATATAAAAATTATACTCTAGAGCCTGCATTTCATGATTTTTTTGCAGCTATGGCAGCACAAGGCGGATTAACAAGCTCCAATAATCCATGTCTTGATTTAAAACTAGATCAATGGGGACTTAGAAAACAACCTAATGAATCCTTCAAGCATTATTATACTAGAGTGTTTTCCAGCAATATATGGAAAAGCACTAAGGATTTAAGTATATGGGATCTAAAACCTGAAGGTGCCAAAGAATTAAATTCATGGGTAAAAGCTCAAAATGATGTTTACTATTTTTCAATAAGCTGTAAAGACACCCACAAAAGTTTATTAACTAGTCATCAGATTCCAAACATAAATATGAATCCTGTTCTTTTACAAAGTTCATATTTTATGGGAGCATTTACAAATAACAAAGCCGGAGAAGTAAAAATTGACTCTTCTTGGTGGGAGAATGATGGAATAGTAAGCATAATATCTGCAATAAGCCCTAAGGTTGGCTCCACAGATAAAGTAATTGACTACAATGGTACCCCTCAAAAAGGAATTTGGAATTACCTTGAAAAAATAAATAATATAGATCATATTTCTGTAGTTGCCTTTAGAAATAATTCAGATAGAGCTTATTTAGAAAATAAATATGTTGATTTAGCTAAAATGCTGTACAATCTTCCTAAATAATAAAAAAGGTAAAGTAACAATGATTTAGAGCATTAAATAAAGCTAATAACTCGTTCATTCATCACTGTTACTTCACCTCCCTCGATAGTGCAAGGAAAAAATTTCTCCGTGACCACGGAAGTTTAGGTGTGAATCTTTGTAACCAATTAAATTTTTATAACATATCATCCAAACATCATAGTCTATATTAATTCATGTGTTTTTAAATATTCTACTGACTTTTCAAGTGCATCTACTGTTTTCGTTTCAATAACACACCTACATCCATTATCTTTAGCAACTTTAAATCTTTCTTTCAAATTTATTTCGCCACTTCCAAGTACTAAATGATTTTTTTCTCCCTTTGCATCGTGAATATGCATATGTATTAATCTACTACTATTTTCAAGTAAGAGTTTTATACCATCAAGCATATAATTTTTGTAACCATCAGTGTTCTCAATACAAATTTTAATATTGTTGCCTCTGATTGCCTTATCACAAACATCTCTAAATTTCTTTAAATAAGCCATATATCTTTCTTCATACTCATCAAATAAATATACTTTTTTATCTGGTAGTGTAAAATGAACCCCTTCTGCCATGTGCATATTTAATACTGGTATCTCCAATTCCTTTGCAAACTTTATTGCCTCAAGTACAGTATCCGCGTAAGCTACTGCATTCAATTAATGTTGGCATTCCAAAAATAATATTATTTTTCATTGAAAAAGCCTCATCAAAGCTTTAAATTCCTTTTATTCTCATTAATATTTCTCATTAATATTACAAATAAATATATACAGCCTAAGTTTGCTATTAAAAAAATAACTATTTGAATTAAGCTTACCACAACCCCAGAAAGCATCATATTAATCATCATAACAGTAATTGTTGTAAGCATTGAAAATCCTTTAACAATTATTATAGATGATATTAAATAACCATAATTATTTTTCCTAATGAGGAGAATTCCAGATAAAATGGCAAATGGAACAACAAATCCTAAGTCCATTCCTTGAATAACCAAGGTAGTATAATGTTCTAACCCATCTGGTGCTGCTCCCGTCTTTAAAGCTTGTGCTATCTTGCCAAGCCACATCAGTCCTATTGCTGTACCTATAAATATTTCAAATCCACCTATTAGCTTGTTTGGCAGCTTGTCACTAAAGTTGTTTTTCATATTAGATATATCAATTTCCATAATTGACAATATAAAAGCAAACAAACTACAGGACATTAATATAACATAAACCAAAAAAAGATAATTGAAATTCCAAAGAAAAGTATAAGACATGTATGTGTATAAAAAGTAACCTAAGGTTCCTGTAAGAAGCAGCTTCCCTCTCAAACTTTCCTTTCTAAGAATAACCATAGAAATTATAAGCATAGGGATTCCAAGTATTAGTGTCACCAAATCCTGAGCCTTACCTTGAGCTACAACTGAAATTGAATCATTTTTGTATATTCCTCTTCCATAAACAGTAATCTTTTCTCCACTTACTGATGTTATTACATGCTGTCCATCACCACCATGAGATAATAATCCTACAAATGAAGAAACCGCCGCCAAAATTATTATTATGGCTACCAGAACCCTTAGGTATTTTTTTAACTTCATAAAAATCATCTCCTATACTTGAATTTTTTCTTTTGTTTAACAGTGTTTAATTCATTAACAATGTTAATTCTACCATTAGAGATAAATTCAATCAATGATTTTTAGTATAAAAAATTAAGTACTTGAAAATTAAAGTTTTCCTCTATACTCTGCCGTTTTTAATTCCTTTATATATGACTCTAAACCTGGCATTTTACTTTTAACTGCAAGCTTAATAGCTTTTCCAATATCATATGGAACTCTTACTAAACTTATGGACAATGCTAAATTTTCTTTTTTACCATATTCCCCTTCAATAACAGCATAGGACGCTTGAATTATTTCTAATGGATTCCCCACACTTCCTGCATTAAATATTGTTTTCCCCTCAAAACTATCCATATAGGCTTCATGAATATCTCCATAACCAATTACATCAGCTCTATTATTTCCGCCCTTTGGATCTTTAAAAAGTGTATTTTTTTCTTCATAATCAGCTGCAAATTGAACTCTATGAAATACATCATCTGGAGCTGCATGACACAGCCTTACAAGTCTGCCGCTCATAAAAAATTCTGCATACATTGGAAGACTTCTTAAATAATCTAATCTATCTTGTCCTAGTTTTTTTCTATGCCATAGTATAGTTTTGTTATCATCACATTCTGTCATAAAATAATCCCAGTTTCCTTTAACAACAATTTCACAATTTTCTTTTATCATATCTACTGCTATATCTGAATCCGGTCCTTTTCCTGCTATGTCACCTAAACATATTATTCTTGTTATTCCCCTAGCTTTTATGTCAGCTAGTACAGATTCTAGAGCTGGAATATTTCCGTGGATATCGGAGATTATGGCTAGTTTGTCCATGGTGGATACCTCTTTTCTTAATCATTTAATTTTGCTGGACCTATATGCAAAATCTAAAGGCTTCCTATTATTAATGTCATTTATTAAAAACTCTCAAATATTAAAAAAAACAAAAATATCATGTATGCATATTATTCCATCCATTCCTTCAAATTAATATCAAGCATTTTTTCAAAGCAAAAATATAATTCTTTCATGATAGCTTCAGCATTTATTGGTGCTGATGTAATTCCAAATATAGAAAACATAATAGAATATGCTCTTGCAGTAGTATCATCAATTCTAAAAACCCCTTCATCGCGACCATCATTAAGAAATACTTTCATACTTTCAGATAATTTGTAATAAGCTAAAGTTCTTAGCGTATCTAAAGATTGCTTATTATACTTTTTTTCTGAGTTGTAATCACTCATTAATGGCTTCATTTTAGAAAACCGAATTTCACATGCTGACAGTACTTTTTTTAACCTTTCCTTAACCGAAATTGAACTTTCCTCTAATATATTAGCAATTCCTGTAACAAATTTTTCGCTAACAACGTCTAAGGCTGCCAAAAAAAGTTCCTGCTTAGTTGAAAAATATCTATAACAAGTTCCCTTTACAATGCCAATTTTTTCTGCTATTTCCTCAACTGAAACATCATAATATCCTTTTTCTATAAAAAGATTTGCTGCAACCTCCAGTATTTCCTGTTTACGCTCTTCTGGAGCTTTTGATACTCTTGTTTTTTTATTCATATTACTTACCCCTAAGTATTCTTTTTATCTACATACTTAATTAAGTATTCTCTAAGCTTATTTATATTTGGTGTTGATAAATTTGATTTTTTAATCCATTCTAATAAAGCTTTGTCTAAATGATCCATTTCTCTCCAACCAGATTTACAATGATCGCTTATTCCCAATTTTCCAAGTGGTGTTGCTGCACACACTTTTAATCCCAAATAAGTTATTCTTCTATGATTTTTTACAAAACGTTCGCTGCTCTCTGGATCAATCTTGTATCCCAACTTAACTAGTACATTACATCCTTCTATTATAGCATCAATAGCAGCATTTAGTGCTTTTTTATTTCTACATATTTTTCTCATATCACAATTTGACATATAAGCAAGGTATGCTAGTGGCATAATAAATACAATATGTGTCTTAAAAAAATCATCCATATTAGCGTGATAATGTACTTTGAATCTTGTTTTCTTAAATATTCTTTCTATAATCGATTTATAATCATTCTCACCATCTAAATCTCCGATATCAAAATCTGGATGCTTAGTATGTACACTAATTACTTTTCCCTCTTCACGCCTTCCTCCAATACTAAAAAATCCAAAAAGTACTCTAGGGTTACTTGAGGATGTTTTTTTAATTTCCTCACTTATTTCTTTTGCATTATCTTCATTACCAACAAAAACAAACATTGGACACTTAACATTGGCACTAATAGCTGGTAATACAGACTTAACTTGTGAATTCTGCATAACTATAAAAGTCACATCATATTGATCTTCTGGCAACAGTTCTTTCACTACATTTATTTTATCTACTGTTGTTTTTCTTTGGAGATAGTGCCTAATAACTAGGCCTTTTTCTTTTAGTTCTTCATATCTTTTACCTCTAGCTAAAATCGTAACCTCATGACCTACTCTTTTTAATTCATAAGCAGCATATGAGCCTAAAACACCTGCTCCATATATTAGTATTTTCATAAAAATCCTCCCCACATAATATTTTTTATAGTTTCTTAAATGCTATTCCATTATTTTTAACTTACAACACAATAATACTTCTTTAATGACTAATAGTCAATGACTATTAGTCATTAAAGAATAAAAAAAAATAAAACTGTTATACTAAAAATTTTTTGCAACTAATAAAGAATATGAGGTAATATCATCTTGGAATTAATTAGCTACAAATATTCGCACTTAAAATTCCGTAGATACGGATGAATTTTTTCCTTGCACCTAAGGTGGGCGCGAAGTAACAATGCTGAAGGAGCAGTTTAAAAAAATTCTAATAAATCTTGGCTCAAAAATCATAAAATACTTAGAGTTTTAAATCTGTTTGAGCATCTTTTCAGCGAGTTATTTAAAACTCTTAGGATTTTATGATTTTTGAGGCTTAGATTTATAGAATCTTTTTAATGTGACGAAGCATTGTTACTTCGCATTGTTTCCTGTCAGTTCTCCCTTTAGCCACTCTCCAGTATCTTTACCACACTGCTCTTCAACTACCTTATAAAAATCTTTTAAGGTTCCAATCTTAAACTTATAATTTTTATAGTATTCTTTAAAAATATCTATAAACTTTTCATCTCCAACCTTTTGTCTTAATCTTTCAATAACTTTAGGCGCATCAGTATATATTGCAGTTTCATACTGTTCAAGACTGCTATACTTATCTACAGCTCTATTTAAAGGCTCATCTTGGCTTATATTCTTTTGAAGGGTATTATCATCAGATATTTCAAAGTCACTAATTCCAAATAAAGTATCTTTACCAAACTTTGCACTCATAAAATAAGAGGTAAAATATGAAGCAAGACTCTCATCCAAAAATGACTCCTTAAATTCATTATTTCCGACTGTAGAATACCACCACTGATGTAAAGTCTCGTGAATTATTGCCATATCAAATTGAGATAAATCCCTATCCGTGCAATTTTCATTAAGCTTATTGTAATTGCCCATTTGCGTTACAGTAGGATACTCCATATCTCCACCATCCAAGTAAGTTTCTGCAATATTGTATTCACTGAAAGGATACTTTCCTATTTTCTCATCAAAGAACTTAATGGTATCACATGCAAGATTAAGCATTCTCTTAGCTGAGCTTTCATAATCAAAATAATAACTATTCACTTTTATACCATCAATTTCAGAGGTAACTACCTTATAATCCTTAGACATAAACATATCAAAATCTCTATTATCTTTTGCTTCAAAACTGTACTTATCCAGAGCACCAGATTTATCTTCTGAAGTTTTTACACCTGTAGTAGCTAAAATCATACCCTTAGGAACTGCTATATTAACCCTATAATCCGAACTTTCACTATAGTTTGATTCACCTACTGGACAAAAAGGATTTTCATCAAATTTGCCACTTTCTTTATCGTAAATTGACAATATTGGATACCAATTAGTTACCGAAATTACATTTTGAAAATATCCCAATCTTTGCTTTCCTTCCGGTATCTTAAGCGTAAAAGCTATATTTACCTCTGCCTCTTCATCCTTTTTTAATGGCCTTTTCAAGGTTATTTTTAAAACTTCTTTGTCCTGCGTATATTTTTTTACTCCTTCACTGGTTTTTACTGAGTTTATATTTATATCTCCAAGTTCCTCCTGTGTTACAGCAAATCTTTTTTTGCCAACGTCCGGCATAGTATCTTTTGAATTATAGGAATCCGCATATAAATGAAATACTAATTCTTTAAGATCTACCCCGTAATTATTTTTTAATTTAACCACTTCATTACCGGTTATAGTTTTATTTTCATCATTTAAGGTTAAATTCATATCATATCTTGTTCTTTCAAGTGAAGATTTTTTAATCTTATGTATTGTACTAATAACTGGTTTCTCTGCCTTTTTATTTTTTGTACCCAATTCAATATAGCAAGCTGTAGAAACAATTGCTGCACAAATTACTACTGCCGCTATAATTTTCACTCTTTTTTTCATAGCATACACTTCCCCTAATCTTTTTAGATAAGAAAATGATACCACAGAATTGTTCCAAAAATGTCACAAGTATATTTATAATAAAAAAAAGTACAGAACAAAATTCTATACCTTCTTTTTAAAAATATATATCACAAAAAACCCTCTATCATCTTCATTTTCAATGTACCTTACTAATTCAAATGAACTATGTAAACTTTCAAAATCCTCTGGCTTTATTAAATCTTCCTCTTTAATTTTAGAATCAACCTTATGTTTATGTCCAAAACCACATACAAATAAAATTCCGCCTTCAGCCATATGCTTTCCTAGATTTTTAATGTTATCTAAACTTAATCTATAATGGTTGATTACAATATTATCAAATACACCTAAATCTTTTAGGGCATCCTGTTTTGTCAAATCAACCTGCTTTACAGAAACCTTTAAATTTTTTCTTACTGCAAAATTTTTAAGTCTTTCTAAAGCTCTAGAACTAAAATCAATTCCTGTTACTTTAAAACCTTTTTCAAGAAGGAATATTGAATTTCTCCCATCACCACAGGCCACATCAAGAAGTGATCCATTTTTTAAGTATTTAATATTTTCTACTAATGAACCTTCTGGACTTAAAATCTTATCCCCCCTACTTAAAAACTTTTCGTCCCAGTACTGCTTGTCTCCTATATAATTCATAATTTATCCATCCTTTATTACAAATTACGTTATATTTTTACTCTTCAATAATATTAATTACATCTGAATATACTAGCATAGTGTCCATTTTACGTCAAACACACTACTATCCTCCTATAAAACTAGATTTTATAAATTATATTTAGTCATTGTTCAATTACACAACATAAAGAAGGCGTACTAGAAAAAGCTAGAGATATGGTTTACTTGGACAAGGCACATTAATTATAGATATGCAGCTTGGAAAGTTTAATTTACTAATGTGAAATTAAACCCATAGAACTAGGATTTAACTTATGGTACAACATGGTACAATTAACAGAAGACAGTTAAGGATGATTTTTATCTGCTACTCTTTGAAAAATCTTAAACTTAATAATTACGCATGGGGTAAAACATAGTGTTCAGCATGGCTAACACTATTAAGTTCTAAGATTCACCTAAGCAAAGCGAAAGGTAAACCATCCTTAACTGTAAATTGTACACTGAGATAAATTTTAGTTTATATAGATACACTCAGTACTGACAATTTAAATCTTTCAAGTTGTATATATATACTATAGTAACTCCACGTATTTGTCTACAAATTCATCTGCTTCTTTATAGTTCTTTTCTCCTGGAACAAATTTAAATCTTAATCCTTCATCAGTTGTTTTAAATTTTAGTGATTTAAGTCTATCCATCATCATAGGAACACCTTCACCACTCCATCCGTATGATCCAAAAGCTGCCGCTGCTTTACCCCTGTTTGTTATAGGGCAAACAAGTGAAAGTACATCCCAAACCGGTTTTACTGCATCCTGGTTTATTGTAGGCGAACCTATTAAAACTCCATCAGCATTTGAAATTGCATTTACAACTTCATCCATCTTCATATTTGTTATTTCATGTGCTTCGGCTTTTATACCCTTTTTATTTATCTCTTCAGCTAAGTAATTTGCCATTTTACCTGTGTTGCCATAAGCTGTTATATAAAGTACTTGAACATTCTTTTCTTTAGGATCTTCTAGCTGTGCCCATTGCCTATAGAGCTGTATGCTTTTTTCTACATCGTCTATATGTATAGGTCCATGACTAGGAGCTGCAACATCTATATCAAGATCTTTGATTTTATCTAGTCCCATAATAACGAACTTCTTAAAAGGTCCCATTATTACATCAAAATAGTATTTCATTTCTGGAAGATAACCTTCTCTATCCTTATCCATTACAGAACCTTTAGGACAATAATGGCATCCCATTACATCACATGTAAAAAGTATCTTTTTATTTTCCAAATAAGTAAACATAGTATCTGGCCAATGTAAATTAGGTGCTGAAATAAATTTAAGTGTATTTTTTCCCAAATTAAGTTCCTTAAGACCTACTGCATCAATACTTTCAAAATCTCCATTTACTATTTCTTTCAAATATGTTATGGCTGCTTTTGAAGCTACAATTTTAGCTTCCGGATAATCCTTTATAAGTCTAAAAATAGAACCACTGTGGTCAAGCTCTGTGTGCTGAACTATAATATAATCAACTTTCCTATCTCCAATTACGCTTTTTATATTGTTTAAAAATTCATCATAAAACCCATCTTTTACACTATCAATTACCGCAACTTTTTCATCATCAATAAGGTAAGAATTATATGTTGAGCCTTTTTTAGTTTCCATTATTATATCAAAAACTCTCAACTCTTCATCCTTTACACCAACAAAGTAAACATCATCTTTAATTTTTTCTACTCCCATATTATTACCTCCAAACCAATATCTATCTTATGTTAATATTATAACACATTACAATTCAAAATCAATAGTTATAGATAATTATTATCTGTTAATAATAATTATCTATAAGTTTTGATTTTTTTCCATTATAAAATATATATTCAAAATGAAGAGCCCTTGTAAGAACAACATACAATATTTTTTTAT
The DNA here is from genome assembly GCF_045310695.1 of Clostridium neuense. Taxonomy (NCBI): domain Bacteria; kingdom Bacillati; phylum Bacillota; class Clostridia; order Eubacteriales; family Clostridiaceae; genus Clostridium; species Clostridium neuense. The sequence goes on along the minus strand of NZ_JBJIAA010000016.1, from coordinate 90,402 downwards.
CTAGCTCATTATTAGAATAGTCATCATCACTGCAATTATATACGATAGTACAATCAAACTCCAAACCTTTAGTCATATAGGATGGTATCACTACTCTAGTTAAATCGTAGTTTTTCTCATTATCACGAATAAGCTTCCAATCATATTTTCCATATCTTCTTAAATAATCTTTTATCCTTTTACATTCTGCATGATTTTTGCCAACAACAGCTATTGTTTTTTTGCCAGCCTTTTCAACATCTACTACTATAGCATCAACTTTTTCACAAAACTCTTTGTTACATTTAAATTCAATAACCTCTGGAGCTTTTCCATGTCTTAAAACTGGTTTTGCAGGTTTTAATCCATTGCTTTGCTTTTTTAAGACTTCATTTGCAAAATTTATAATTTCAACAGTGGAACGATAGCTTTGAGTTAAAGCAACATATTTAAAGTTCTCATTAAATATATAGCTATTTAAGTCCTTCCAATTATCAATACCCTTGTAAAAATATATTCCTTGACCTAAGTCACCTACTATTGTAAATGAATCATTTAAACTCAATTTTCTAAGTGCCGAAAATTGAAAAATGCTGTAATCTTGAGCTTCATCAATAACTATATGCTTATATATACTCTTTTCACTTATTTGTTCTATGCTAAATTTTATATAAAGCATAACAGCTAAATCGTCTGCATCAATCGTGTCATTTTTAGTATTTGAATTAAACTCATCAACCATATATTTTAGAAGCTTTGAAGGTACTTTGTTTCCTACAATCTCTTTCATTACTTCTTTACTATTAAAGAACTCCCCTAAAAGCTTTTCCGTATTTGTGTGCTTCCAGTTTTCAAAGTATTCATCCATCCTTTTCCTAGAAAGATGAGTTATATTCTTTTTTCTAAAATCCCTTTCATCGTAAAGTTGTATTAATTTTTTTCTTCTCTCAATTCCATCTTCCATAGTTTTTTTAATTCTAGCAATATTATACTCATAATTAAAGGATATTTTTTCGCATATGTTGATTATTTTATCGTTTATTTTAAGTTCAAAATATTTTTTTATCTCGTCTTTTCTCTTATCTATAGGAAGATGGGCCATATCACCTACAAAAAGTCTTTTAACTTCCTTTTTATCAAACAATACATAGTTTTCAACCTTTATATCTTCTATCTCTGAGTCCTTTTTTTCAATATATTTTAAATATTCATCTATTATTTCCTTAAACAGCGGAGAACCCTTTAAAGTACTCGCAGCCGTTATACATTTTCTTTTTATCTCATCATTTTCCTCAAGTACATCCGCAAGCTTTTTATCCTTTGTATATACTTTGCCTTTTAAATTAAGAAGTTTTAACGCCATATCTTCAAAAGTAACTTGTTTTACTTTATTGGCTCCAAGTCCCGGAAGTACATCTGAAATATAATCAAGAAAAAGTTTATTTGGTGCTACTACAAGAACATCTTTTCCAGAAATACTTTTGCTGTGTTTATAAAGAAGATATGCAAGCCTATGAAGTGCTATTGTAGTTTTTCCAGATCCAGCAGACCCTTGGACCACAAGAGCAGAATTTCTATCACTTCTTATAATATCATTTTGTTCCTTTTGAATGGTAGCAACTATATCCTTTAACTTTCCACTTATATTTTCTTCAAGATTTATTCTCAAAAATTCATCAGCTAAAGCATTTTCTCCATTTTCTGCTGACCTCAAAATTATTTCATTTATACCTTCATCAAAAGCATCTTTAAGTTTAGAATCCTTTATAATAAACTTTCTCTTAAGATATAATTCACCATCCACATAGCCATTTGGAATTTTATAAGTAACTTCTCCTTGAGTCCCACTGTAATAAACATCAGCTATAGGCGCTCTCCAATCTATTACTTTTTCTTCGCCATTTGTATTATCACCAAGTCCAAATTTTCCTATATAATAGCTTTCTATATTAATACTTCTTTTTTCTCTAAAATCTATCCTTGCAAAATATGGAGTTGGTTTTGCTTCTAAGTATTTTTCTAAATTTTTATGAGTTATATTATAGAGTTTTTCTGATATCTCAAGTTCCTCATTGTATCTTCCCTTCGATTGCTTTTTCAAATCTGCAATTTTATCCTCAAGCTCTTTATCATTTTGCTTTGCTATTTTAATTTGGTTATCAATCCATTTTTCAGCTTCATAAAGTCTTTTATCTTCTAATTGAAATTCTTTTTTTTCTATTGCCACACAATACACTCCTTTTAAATGATAAGCTCTATACTATTCTTAAATATAAATATTATAAGTTAATAAGTCAACACTTATATAAATAAAATATTTTTTTATATTTACAGTTAGTAAGCATTGTTGTATACTACTGTATATACACTAGTATAGGGAGGTATAAAAAACAAATGAAAACCAATATAAAAAAATTAACCTTTTCAGCACTCTTAACAGCACTTGCGATAGTAATTCCTGTAGTTTTTGGAGGATTTCTAAGAATTACGCTTCCGCCATTTTCCGCAACCTTGGCTTCCCATGTCCCTATGTTTATAGCCATGTTAATTTCTCCAGAAGTTGCAATAATAGTTGGAATAGGCTCCGCTTTCGGATTTCTAATTACAGCAACACCTGTTATAGCTGCAAGAGCTTTAACACATGCTGTTGTAGGATTTGTAGGTGCTCTACTTATAAAGCGTGGAGTTTCTTTTAAAAAAACAATTATCTTTACTGCACCTGTACATGCTATATTAGAAGCACTTATAGTCATTCCATTTGGCTTTACAGCTTATAATGCTCTCATTGTCGTTGGCGTTGGTACTATTATTCACCATTTTGCAGATGGCATACTATCTTCAATATTTGCGGGTTCAATACAAAAGGCTTTAAAAATAGATTTTAAAAAAATAGCAGCTTAAAATTGCCTGCTTTAGAAAGAAGATGTAATTGTGATTGAAAATTTAGAGGATGAAATTCTTGAGCTTAAAGCAAAAAGAAATGCTATAATACTAGCTCACTATTATCAAAATCAAGAAATTCAAGAAATAGCTGATTTTGTTGGAGATTCATATGAATTAAGTAAAATTGCAAAGAACAATTCAGCTGATGTCATAGTACTTTGTGGAGTAAGATTTATGGCAGAAAGTGCAAAAATTCTTTCACCACACAAAAAAGTAATTCTACCAGCTATAAACGCTGGATGCCCAATGGCTGATATGGCAAATGCCCCTAGCTTAAATAAGCTAAAAAATGAGCATAAAAACGCAAAGGTTGTTTGTTATATAAACTCATCTGTGGAGGTAAAAGCACTATCAGATGCTTGTTGTACCTCCTCTAATGCTGTAAAAATTGTTAAAAACATAGATTCAAATGATATCATATTTCTTCCAGACAAAAATCTTGGTTCTTATGTTAAAGAACAAGTTCCAAATAAAAACATTATACTTTGGAATGGCTTTTGCAGAGTTCATGATATGGTCACCCCTGAAAATATAATAGAAGCAAAAAAACTAAAGGAAAATTTAAAAGTTCTCGTCCACCCAGAATGTTCTTATAACGTAAGAGAGCTTGCAGATTTTATTGGAAGTACTGCCTCTATGATAAGATACGTAAGCAGCGACAAAGACACCTGTGAATACTTAATTGTAACAGAAACGGGAATAATGTATAAAATGCGAGAAGCAAATCCAGACAAGAAATTTCATACATTAAACAAAATGATTTGTGTAAATATGAAAGCTACAAAATTAGAAGACATATACTTAAGTTTAAAAAATATGACCAACGAAATAAATATTGAAGAAAGCATAAGAAAAAAAGCTTTTGATGCTTTGAATAATATGCTTATACTTGGGAGATGATTTTTGTGGACATGTATTCTGATGTCCTTATTATCGGGACAGGAGTTGCTGGACTTTATTCAGCTCTTAATATTTCAAGTGATCTTAGTGTAATAATTTTATCAAAATCCAAAGCCTCTGAATGTGATACTTACTTAGCTCAAGGTGGAATTTCAAAGGCATTAAACGAAGAAGATAAAAAATTGTTTGTGCTTGATACCTTAAAAGCAGGTCACTTTAAAAACAACAAAAAATCTGTTGAAATACTTGCAAATGAATCCATAGAAAACATATCAAACTTATCAAACTTAGGAGTTAAATTTGATATTAAAAACAATACTTTTGATTATACAAGAGAAGGTGCACACAGCGTAAATAGGATAGTTCACAGTAGTGATAAAACTGGTAAAGCTGTTTTTGATGCACTTTTCTTTAATGTACTAAATAAAAAAAATATAGAATTAATTGAAAGCACCTGCATATTCGATTTAATTACTGAAAATAATCATTGCTTTGGAGCTGTGGGAATACACAATAGTGAAGTATACAATTTTCACTCAAAGGTTACTATTTTAGCCTGCGGTGGTATTGGCGGAATATTTAAAAATTCTACTAATCAAAAGACACTTACAGCAGATGGAATTTCAATTGCCGTAAAAAATCATATAGAACTTAAAGATATAAATTATATTCAGTTTCATCCAACTGCATTATATGAAGAAAACCTATTGAATAGAAACTTTTTAATATCAGAGTCGGTTAGAGGTGAAGGTGCAAAACTCCTAAATATAAATAATAAAAGATTTGTAAACGAGCTCCTTCCAAGAGACGTTGTAGCTAATGCAATTTACAAAGAGGAGTTTAAGAGTAAAAGTAATTATGTTTACCTTGACTTGTCTTCAATGGACGGTAATTTCATAAAAAATAGATTTCCTCTAATATATAATGGCTGCATGGAAAGAGGCATAGATATAACAAAAGAAAAAATACCTGTAACACCAGTCCAACATTATTTTATGGGTGGAATAAAGGTTGATTTTAATGGTAAAACATCAATGAATAATCTTTATGCTACAGGTGAAATTAGCAACACAGGAGTTCATGGTGCAAATAGGCTTGCGAGTAACTCTCTTCTTGAAGGACTTGTTTTTTCAAGGAGAGCCTCCAAAAATATAAATAGCACAATTTCAAATATACTGCCAAAGGATATTAAAACAAAATTCACCTTTGAAACTGCTTTAAATGAAATACATAATAACAAACGAATTGCAATAGAAACTTTTAAAACTGCTCTGGGAGGTAAAAAAAATGAATTGGTCACTTTATGATGATTTTATAAAAAATGCGCTAGATGAGGATGGAGCCTATAATGATATTACAGTAAATTCAATTATCCCTCATAATTCTGAAAGCATAGTAGATATAATCTCAAAGGATGATGGTATTATAGCAGGTATAGAAATATTTAAAAGAGTATTTTTTATACTGGGAAACACTAAAGCTACCTTTAAAATAAACGATGGAGACAAAATAAAAAATGGTGAAATTATAGGAAGTATTAAGGGCAGTACTTCTATTATACTTTCAGGAGAGAGGACCGCACTCAACCTTCTTCAAAGGCTCAGTGGTATAGCTACAACTACTAATAAACTTTGCAACGCCGTAAAAGACACTGGAGTTAAAATTGTTGATACTAGAAAAACAACTCCAGGAATGAGGGTAATGGAAAAGTATGCAGTTAAAATTGGAGGCGGGTTTAATCATAGGTTTGGATTATCTGATGGGATATTAATAAAAGACAACCATATAGCTGCTGCTGGAAGCATAAAAAATGCCATAGAATTAACAAGAAAAAACACTTCCTTTGTGAGAAAAATAGAAGTTGAAACAGAATCAATTTCTGAGGTTAAAGAAGCCTTGGAAGCTGGTGCCGATATAATAATGCTAGATAACATGAATGCAGAAGATATAAAAAAATCCATTAAGATTATAGATAAAAAGGCTCTAATTGAAGTATCTGGCAACATAACCTTTGATACCATAAAAGCTAAAGCTATAAAAGGAGTGGATTTCATATCCTGCGGTATGATAACTCACTCCTCTAAGAATCTAGATTTAAGCATGAAAAATTTAAGAAATATAACTTAGAATAATATGTAATTATCCCCCAAAATTTTTAAATCTTCATTTATGTATTTTGTAATATCAATGCAAAACTTCTCAAAATGCATATTTTTATTGTATTCACCTTTTTCCTTAAGCATATTCTTTATTAGGCTTTCCTCGTCTTTCTTGTTATATCTATTTAAGAAAGGAGGAATCCAGCTTTTTTTATTAAACTTTAAATAATCGTACTTAATAATTTCCTTAAGGATGCTATTATCTTCTTCTAAAACTTCATCATTAAACTCAATAAATGCTTTGTAGTAACCACTTGAAGAAACATTTCTATTTAAATATCCTTTTCTATAAAAAAACTCTCCAAGCTCGTGATAGAAGTAAAATGGTGTTTTAAACTTAGGGACCATATAATTTAGTATATTAGAAAACTTACCACTATTATAGTACTTATCTACTACAGCTTCTACTCTCTTTAAAAGCATTATTTCATCAAAGGTAATATCCTTAGTTCGCAATATCTCATATGGAGGATAAGGGGAATAGGACATTCCCCAGCTTTCTGCTTCATCCCTCATAGGTGAACCTTTTAGAAGCTTTAAAAAACCAAGTTGAAGTTCTTCTGGTTTAACTGAATAAACATCATTAAATGATTTTATAAATGATACTAAATCTTCACCTGGAAGACCTGCAATTAAATCCAAATGTTGTTTTATATTATTAAACTTTTGAATACAGAGTACTTTTTTCTTTATATCTTCAAATTCAACATACCTATTCACATTTCTTAAAACCTCATCGTTAGTGCTTTGAACTCCAACTTCTAGTTGAAACCTACCCTTTGGAGCTTTGTTAAGCACTTCTAAGCACTGATCTGTTAGTATATCTGCTGAAATTTCAAAATGGAATAAAGTATCCGTATCAAGATCAGCCAAGTACTTCCATAATTCTATTGTAAGCTTGGGGTTAGCATTAAAAGTTCTGTCCACAAACTTAACAAGCTTTACCTTTTTATCAGATAAAAATTTAAGCTCTTTTTTTGCCCTTTCTAACTCTAAAAATCTTACTCCTCTTATGGTAGAAGATAAACAGTATTTACAATTAAATGGACATCCGCGCGAAAATTCATAATAGACTATTTTATTTGAAAGATCATCGTCCTCACCATATGGAAATACTACAGAATTCATATTCATAAGTTCCCTTGCTCCTCCATATAGTATTTCGCCATCTGAGTTTTTACTATAAAGCCCCTTTATGGTGCAATCCATTCTTTTGAAACCATTTTTTAATTTCCATAGAAAAAATTCACGAAGGGTCTCTTCTCCCTCTCCCTCTATAACAAAATCTCCTGCACTTTTCAAAAGAAAATTTCGGCTATCATAAGAAACCTCTGGCCCGCCATATAATATTTGTATGTTCGTATCTACTCTTTTAATTAAATTAGCAAGCTTTTCTACAAATTCTATGTTCCAAATATAACACGAAAATGCAACCAAATCAGGCTTTTCATCCATAATAGAAGCAAAAACTCTCTCAAGTCTATCGTTAATTGAAAACTCTTTTATGCTTATATCAAAATCAATGTCCTTTGTATAAGCTTTTAAGTATCTTACTGCTAAATTGCTGTGTATATATTGTGAGTTAACCGCAGTAAGCAGCACTTTCTCCATTTATATTACTTCCCTTCTTTTGTGCCTTAATGTAATATACATTATTAGAACGCTTTAATTCTTGTATTTCAAAATATGGTTTCATCATACTACATATTTTATCACAAGAATTATCCGAAAGTATATTAAAATCATTTATCTCTATCTCTTTAATTTTCACATCAGGAAGCGCAACCTTGAATTTCCCTCTGAATGTCCTAAATACGGTCTTATCAATATCCCATAGATACATAACTCCATCATCTTTCATAAAATCATGCATATCCTTAAAGAATTTCTTTTTTGCACTATCTAAAGTTATATCTTTAAGTGCAAAAAATGCTACACAGCTATCATAAGCATTTTTTCCAATATACTTTTTTTCCTCTTTTCCCTCTACATAGTCAATATCAATTGCCTCATCATTATTTTTGCATAAGTCATAAATTATGCCATAATTTTTTAGTCCAACATCTAAAACATTCCCCTTGAAAATTTCCCTCTCAAAATTAATAAATACCTTTTCCATAATACACCTTCCCCTAAATGTATTTTATGCATAGTGATTGTTCAACTTATAATTGAACCAACATTACTATGCTATAAACATATTAATGTTTAAAATTTTATGCAATTCTACAAAATCTTTATATTATAGATATTCGATGCCTTTTGTGTAATTCCTCCAACTAATTTAGAAAATATGCTTAATTTTCATTAAATTTTGTTATTTCTAAATATTCTTTATAATATTTTAGCATAAAGCCTGATGTAACCATCTCAGCTCTTGGTATTATATTATTAGCTATCCCTGCGTATCTAATTTCTTTATTTAAAACAGCATTATATTTATTATATACCCTATTAGAAAATTTTGCATTATCTTTTACACATTTTTCCAAACTGTTTTCAAAAATTATTTCTGAAGCCTTTTGAAATTTATATCCTGAAAGTAATTTTCCAATAATCCACATTTCAAATTTTCTATGTTTATCTAAAAGCCTATTATGCACATGCTGTGGCACCGTAGAATCCTGAAGTACATGACACGCCACTCCAAAGTAAAATAGAGATCTATTTTTATCACCACATCTTAAAGACCTTATGGACATATTATAATATTTTTTACATTCATCAAGAGCATTTGAAAATCCATAAAGGCCTTTGTTTCTCTCATGATGAAAAAAGTGATTTGATGATCTAAAATCCTGATCTGCCCAAACAGTTCCCTTATTTATAGTATCTAGATTTTTACTAAAAAATCTATACTCATTTTGAAAACCATTTTTCTTTAATAGCTCTACGGCAATGCAATTTATGTGTTTATGAACTATACATGTAGTCTTAATAAATATCTTTTTAATAGGATTAGCTAAAAAATAAATTCCTCTTACTGTTTTTCCAAAAGTTTTTTCTACTGTAAGCATAAATTTTTCCTCCTAGTTTTTCCTCATCCCATATATCAGTATAATCAAAGCTGATATTCCAATAGCCGCAGCTATGCAATACAAAATTTTTTTATCCACAATAAGAAGTGCATTTTCATGATGCTGATAAAACCTTAAAAGACATCCCTCCTTAGAATCAAGTACATAAATACCATCTTTATAAATTCTGAAATCTTCTACGTAGGATTTACGAGTGAACATAATATACTTATTCATCTTATTTCCGTTTATGCATATAATATTGTTATTTTTTTTATCATACACATACATCAAATCTTTTAAACCTAAAATTCCATTTGAATCTATACTAATAGAATCTAAGCTTCCCACATTGTCATATTCATAAAGTGGTGCTGGTGGATTTATATTAGGCACCTTATCCAGTATACGCTTTGTTTTATTTTTAAACTTAGGTGAATCTACAGGGTCACCTCCACTATAATCTGGCCATCCGTACCATTTTCCCTTTTCTATAGAATATATATAGTCAACATCTCCCTTAATTGGTCTTAAGCCTCTATTTTCCATTCCACCAACTGATGCTATTATTTTGCCCCCGCTTGTAAAATCCATTCCACATATATTTCTTATTCCCCACGCATAAGTTTCTGCTGCTTTAGTATTTAAATTTACAATAATCACAGAACTATTTCCCGGAAAATGATTAGGTATTATCTGCCCTCTTATATTTGAAGTTTTATATGGAACAAAGGCTCCTGTTTTATCTTTCCCAAAATTTATTCCTTTTAACGTTATACTATTCGGAGTTATATCGAAACCATAAGGATTTATGCTAGTCCACTTATTGTCACTACCTACAACTCCACTATTTGTAGCTGAACCAATAGATGCATATATATAGTCCTTGTATGCTTTCATTATAATCTTTTTATAGTCACCAAAATTAGGTATGTTTGTTATTAAGGCTTTAAGCTCTTTACTTTGAAAATCATAATAGTATATGCCATGCTCTTTTGCCATATAAAGTTTACCTCTGTAATATAAAATAGACATTATCCCTTTCGCATCATCCTTTATAATATCAATGCTTTTCCCATTGCTGTAAATTGCTTGTACTTTATTATTGTAGGCAATGTAAAAGGTTCCATCTTCTCCCTTATCAAAATCAACGGCCTTATTGAGCCCTTTATATTTAATAGAATAATTCATATTTTTATCGGTACATTTAACATCATATGTAGCATATAGCCTATTCACAATAAAATATGACAACAAACTTATTAAAGAAATAACACATACAGTTTTAATTATTTTTTTCACTTTCTCCTCCTAAAACAAAAATCCTCTCACCTTAATTATATTATCAAGGTAAGAGGATATTCATTATATTTCATTCAAAGTTAACTGTATATGAATTTTTTCAACATCCCTCAGTATTTTAAATATCTTTGAAAGCACCTTATTATTAATTTTCTTAGAATACTTTTCATAATAATTAACCGCATGTTCTTCTCTCATTGATGCTGCTTTTAAAAGTTTTTCATCTGTATCATAGCTGCTGTAATTCATATTTATAAGTACAGGTGTTTCCTTAAATCCACCAAGTCTCATATGTATTCTTGAATGCTCGTACTCAATGCTACTAAGAGATTTAAACATTTCTTTTAATTTATCACTTTTACACATCTCGGATGCTTTTAGATAAAAATCACCATTAAATATTTCAAGTTTAACTGCATGATCTATAATTTTAAGCGTATTTTTATCAAGTTCCTGTGAATTTATATTATAAACTTCTCCTGAAGTAGAAAAGAAAATACTACTGGCACCACAAAAAGGACAATATACTATACTATCTTCCTTATTCTTATCGATAAAAGCCTCACTATTAAAATTATAATTATTTGCATTTACGTATTTTCCACATACAGGACATTTTAAATTAGTCATAAAAACTCCCCCTAAAGATGATTTATAAATATTATATATTCATCAATATAATAAATCAAATACATATTTATATTTGAAATTTCATAGTTATTTATATGCACACTTTTACGTATTGATGGAGGATGATGTATGAAACTCGATAAATTTTATGAAGATACTATTATACTTACAATATCAAATTTTGCCACTGGAATTTTAAGATTTATTTTTTCAATAATACTTTCTAATAAGCTTGGTGCTGAAGGTGTTGGACTTTATGGACTTATAATGCCTGTTTATGATTTATTCTGCTGCCTTGTATGCGGCGGCTTAATTATTGCAATATCCAGAAAAGCATCTATATTATACGGAAATAAAGATTATAAAAATATAATTCTTTTAATTAAGACATCTCTAATTTTTACTTTCGTATGGTCAGCTTTCGTATGTGTAATTTTATTTTTTAATATGGGATTTATAAGTAAAATAGTAATAAAGGATGCAAGAACAATATATTCTCTTGAAGTAATTTGCCCCGCTGTTTTATTCGTTGCCTTATCTTCTGTATTTAAAGGATATTTTTATGGAGTATCAAAAGCAAAAATACCAGCATACATAGATATTTTTGAAAAAGCAGTAAGAGTACTAGTTGTTATAGGCATAATTGATTTGCTTATGTTAAAAACAATAACTAAAACAGTAACAGCAGTTTATGCTGCTCTAAGCCTAGGTGAATTCATGAGCTTGATCTTTCTTTATTTTGCCTTTGTCATATCCAGTAAAAGATTAAAATCAGACTACACTTTATATGAGGGAAAAGGACAACTTCTTTTTGATGTACTTATAGTTTCTATTCCTCTTTGCGTAAATGGATTTGTATCTTCAATACTCTCAGCTGCCTCAACACTTATTCTTCCAAGAAGATTAGTTTTCGCTGGTTTTCCATACAAAGCAGCTCTTGAGATGATAGGTAAATTTTCAGGAATGGCATTATCAATAACATTTTTTCCAATGATAATAATCAGCTCTATGGCAACAGTGCTTGTGCCAGAGATTTCTCAAAACATAAATCAAAAAAACAAGTTTGCAGTTGAAAAAAGAATATCTGAGGTACTGAAGATTTCCTTTTTTCTAGGGCTTGCAACCTTGATAATATGCTTAAGCATACCTGAGCTTCTTGGAAAATTGTTTTACAATAGAAATGATCTTGGAAAATACATAATGTTTTCAGCTATTTCACTGCCATTTTCATATGTATCTGGCTCTACCTTTGCAATATTAAGCGGAATAGGAAAACAAACCAAGATTCTTATAAATTCAGTAATAATATCAGTTGAAGAACTAATACTTTTATATGTACTTACTGGAATAAGCTTTATAAACATATACGGATATGGTATAACCCTTATACTCACAAGTATTACAAGCTATATTCTCAACATGCGCGATATAAGAAAATTCTGTGAGATACATTTTAATTTAGGCGATATATTTATAGATATACTATTAAGTGTGTTTTTATATTTAATCCTTGGGATAATGAACAACTTAATACCAGATTCCTACTTTATATCAAAAACTCTTTCAATTATATGTGCAGGTTTTATATTATTCTTTTTGTCACTTAAGACAATCAGAAGAAAATTAAGATAATTATAATTGCACATCTTGATAAAGACTCATAAGTTCGGTTAGAGTTAATTCATCATAGTTATGTATCTCTGTAAAGTACTCACCAGTTCTACAAGAAACCAAAGAATATTCTAGAGGTTCATCTAATGCCTTAAAACAGACTATAAACGAAAAATTATCCCAGGCCTCCATCTTAAAATAAATTTCAAAAGGTGATTCTATATCATTATCTTTAACCTTTTGAACTCTTAAAAATAAACAAGCATTTTCCTCTTCAAATAGCATGTTTGAGTCATAATAAGGAATTTCATAAAATAATCCTTCTCTTTTATAAAGATTATTAATATCTATTCTTGGAATATCAAAAAAATCTTTACTCATAAGCGCACTAAATAACCTCAGACCCATTTCATAAACTTTTTTATCTTCATCAACTAAGCAATCTATTTTAGGTTTTTCTACTTCTAGCATTTTAATTATAACCTCATTAGCCATTTGGTATTTAATCTCCTTCTTATTTATAGCACTTTTTCAATATATATTATAACTTATTTTTATAATTATTTATATATGCAATAACATATCTTTACGAATATATTATTAAAATTTAATTTTTTACATTTTTGAATAAATATGAACTAATATTTAAATCAAAATTTTTTTAGAATTTATAGTTGAATACTTATTTATCAAGAATTATAATGTATATATTGGAATTACATACATTATAATGAAAATAAATGTAAAAGGATGTGTTTAATATGAGTAAAGTATTATTCTTAAATATACCAGCCTATGGTCATGTAAACCCAACCTTGGGTATTGTAAATGAACTAGTAAAATCAGGTCAAGAAGTAATTTATTTTTGCACTGAAGAATTTAGAGAACGAATAGAGAAAGCAGGCGCTGTATTTAAAAGTTATGGAAACATAACAAATGATTTAAATGCAAATAAAAATCACTTTAATGTTCAAAATATAACCTTAGAAACTGCAGTAGAATTCCTTAACAACAAATTATCTTCTTGTGAAAAAAGTATTGAAAGCATCTTAGAGCAAATAGAAGATATAAAGTTTGACTATGTTGGTTATGCATCAGTTTGCCCTTTAGGTAAAATCATGTCACAAATATTGCATTTACCGTCATTTTCTTCATTTGCAGTATTTGCTACTCCAAAAGAAATTGCACCTAAACTTGCTAATGAAATCAACGAAGAAACACTGAAGAAATATCCTGTTATGGATACTTATAAAAAACTTTCACATAATTTAAAAGAAAAATATAACATAACAATACCCAAAATTACGGATTTGTTTTTTAGTAAAGGTGATGTAAATTTTGTATATACATCTAAATATTTTGTTCGCCATATTGAATATTATGATGATACTTTTAAATTTATAGGACCACCAATATATGATAGAAAAGAAAATACAGATAACTTTCCGTACAAGGAAATTAAAGGTAAAAAGGTTATATACATTTCTTTAGGTACAGTTTTCAGCGGTACTAATATTAATCTTTATGATATATTTTTTAAGGCTTTAAAAGATGAAGATGCAGTAGTTGTTATGACCGCCTATAATGTTGATTTGTCTGAATTTGATATACCCCAAAACTTCATAGTTAGAAATTACATTTCTCAAAGCGAAATTTTAAAATATGCAAGTGCTGCCATAACACATTGTGGGATGAACAGTACAAATGATTTACTAGTTAATAACGTTCCATTTGTTGCAATACCCTTAGGTGCAGATCAAACTTATATGGCTTCAAGAAGTGCTGAACTCGGAGCATGTATTTCTCTTGATAAGGACAAGCTCACTCCTGAGCTTTTAAAAAGCTCTTTGAATAAAATATTATCAGATCCAAATTATAGTAAAAATATTAATAAAATAAATGAATCCTTTAGAGAAAGTGGTGGATACAAAAAAGCAGCCCAAGAAATATTAAATTTAGGCTGTGTTTTAAATAAATGCTTATAAAAAACTTAGCTTAAAAAATAGTTCACAATTAACAGTATATAATTACTGTTAATTGTGAACTACCATTTTCCGCTGCTAAATAAAGTATTCTATCTCACTATAGCCATAATAGATTTAGGTATAAATCTTTTTATTTTATTAGGAAAGGAGTCCAAATCACTTTTTCTAATTCCTCTAATAAGTGCAAGAAATAAGAAATACACAAACATACCTGCTGCTGCTGCAAAAATCAGTGCTATAAGATTATCTAAATAAACCTTTTTTATTACAAGCTGCATTATAAAGTTAATTGTAGAATAAACTAAGCATACAACTCCCCCCATTATAATTGAGGCCACAAGAGGCTTTACTGCATGTCTTAACATTTTAATTTTTATTCTCATGGACTTCCTCATAAGCCTATAATTTAAAAATATAGTTGTGCTATAGCCTAAAATGCTTCCTATAATAATTCCATATACATTTATGCTAGGTATTGCAATTAAAATATAATTTGATATTATTTTTACTACTATACCTATTATGGAATAAATAGTTACATTATATATCTTTCCAACTCCTTGAAGTATGCTTGTTTGTATCTGAACTAAAGACATAAAAATAAGAACCTCAGATCCCAAAAACATAAGCCTAAAACCCTGAATTGGAAACAAAACTCTGTAAACCGGCAAGCTCATGACAGAAAATCCAACAGCAGAAGGAATTGCAATTAAGAAACATACTCTAAAAGCATAGTTTATCTTTTGAGTAAGAACTTTTTTATCCTTTATAGCTGCTGATGCTGAAATTGACGGCAAAATAGTCACTGCAAGGCTGCTTATTATTGCAATTGGAACATTCATAAGTGTTTGATATTGTCCAATAGTACCAAAAAGCGATCTAGCTAAATTATATTTTAGCCCTCCCGCTAATAGCCTAGACATGGTATTTCCTGTATCAATTAAATTACCTGCATTTTGCATTCCAATACAAAGAGTTATTGGTATTCCATAATTCGCTATCTTGTATGCTATCTGTTTATTTGTATGTTTTATAGTCTGCTTTTCGTAGTATTCCTTTGGAACTCTAAAATGCTTATTTTTTTCATAGGTTGCCACAAGATATATTGCCGAAACAAAGGCTCCTACTGTAGTACCGACTGTTGCACCAGCACAAGCAGCTGCTTCTCCATATTTAAATAATAAGGCTGCAAATACTAAAGATAATACTGTATTTAAAATTTGTTCTAAAAGCTGCGAAACTGCTGTTGGTGTCATATTTCCTCTACCTTGAAAATATCCTCTATAGGCCGATGATACGGAGGTACACAAAATAGCAGGACTCAAAGCCATTACCGCAAGATATGACTGTGGAACTTTCATTAAATTAGAAAATAATCTAGATGCAAAAAACAATATAACTGACATGACACTTCCAATTATAATGAGCATAAATCTAGACATTTTAAAACTTTTTACTGCATCTCTATAGTTCTTTACTGCAATAAATTCTGATACTAGCTTTGATATTGCAACTGGAATTCCTGCATTTGTAAGTACATAAACAAATACATAAATTTGATATGCCGCATAATATATTGCATAAGTTCCAGAACCACCGAGTATCTTTACAAGGAATGGAAGATATAAAAGAGATAATATCTTCCCAAGAATAGTTGCCATGGATAATATCGCAAAACCTTTTGCCGTAGACTGTTCTTTCATAAAACTTACTCCTTAAAATTTAAACACATCTTTTTTTACTTTTTTAAATATTGGTGGAAGAGCCTCCGCTATTGTTTTGTTTTCCATGTAACTTAATTTTTCAGGACAATTTCTAAAGACTAATTTGTAAGCATACAAAAATTGAAAGTTAAAGCCAAATTTATTATTAAAATAAGCATTTATCTGCTTTTCACCATACTTAGAATCACCAAGAATAGGATTTCCTAAATGACTAAGATGCGCCCTAAGCTGGTGACTTCGTCCTGTTAAAAGCTCAATTTCAATAAAAGAAAATGCCCCACAGCTTTCTATGTTCTTCACTTCCATGGAAATTCTTTTAGTGTTTTCTCTTTCTTCATCAAATACTACAGATATGTTTGAATCCTCATTTTTATGTATATATCCTTCATAAATTCCATCTTTTATTTTACCCTTTACAAGAGATAAATAGTATTTTTCTATTTTTTTATCTCTTATCATCTCATTTAAAATTTTAAGTGACTCAAAATTTTTACCATAAACAACTATACCTGAAGTATTCATATCCAATCTATTGCAAGGTGCTGGAATAAAAGTAACTTCCTCCTCAGGTCTATAATCTCCCTTATCATATAAATATGAAAGCACATAATCAGTTAAAGTAGGTGCACCATCTGGCTTATTAGAATGTACAAGTACTCCAGGCCACTTTTCAACTAAAAGCATATTATCATCTTCATATACCACTTTAAAGTTGTTGTCTATTCTTTTAAACTTTTTCTTCTCAGGCGATGATTTAACATATTTAACTACTAAAACATCTCCTTCTACTAGAATATATTTATCCTTACACTTACTGCCATTTACCCTTATGTCACCCTTTCTAAAAGCCTTATATATGGCACTAAGTGGGACATCATTAAGCCACTTTCTTATAAATTTATCTGCTCTCTGTCCTGCTTCGTTTGGTCCTATTGTTATTTCCATCTTTCCTCCTGTGATAAATATATTTATTTTTGTGAAAGTTTTTTTAATGCTTCAAAAGCTGCCTTGCATTGAAGTGCAGCACCTATATGAAGACAATTTTCATCTATATCAAATAAATTTCCATGAGCTGGATTTATTATACCTTTTTTTTCATTTTTAATTCCAAGGTAATAAAATACTGATGGTCTCTCCATAGAAAAATATGCAAAACTTTCTACACCAAGGCTAGGCTCTTCAAGCTCTATTACGTTTTCCTTGCCAAGGAGTTCTTCTGCTTCTTCCTTCATAAAACTATACATACTGTCATCATTATAAAGACATGGGTAACTCTCTTCTATATTTACTTCTGCTTCAGCTCTCATAGAATTTGCAACTCCACGAGCAACTTCTACAAGCCTTTTTTTAGCAAATTCCCTATCTTCACTTTTCATTGTCCTTATTATACCACCTATTTTAACCTCATCTGGAACTATATTTCCAGCAGTTCCTCCATGAATATATCCAATTGTTATTACAGAAGGATTTGTAGGTGAAATTTCTCTACTAACTATAGTCTGAATTACGTTCACTACATTGCAAGCAATAGTGATTGGATCAACGCCTAAATTGGGATGTGCCCCATGAGTTCCTTTTCCTTTTATTAATATTTGAAATGGATTGGACGCTGCATTTACTACCCCTTTTTTTATACCTATTTTTCCACAATCTATAGTTTCTGAAACATGAAGCCCTAAAACCGCATCTACTCTTGGATTTTCAAGTGCTCCCTCTGAAATCATAATTTGGGCTCCGCCTGTAGTTTCTTCTGCTGGCTCAAAAAATAATTTTACATTTCCACAAAGTTCATCTTTCATGCTATTTAAAAGTTTAGCTGCTCCCATAAGTATAGTAGTATGTGCATCATGTCCACAGGCATGCATTTTACCATCAACTTTTGAAGAATACTCACATAATTTTTTATCTTTTAGTGGAAGTGCATCCATATCACCTCTAAGAGCTACTGTCTTACCTGTATTCTTTCCTTTTATAATTGCGCATATTCCTGTTTTCGCTGTTTCTATATACTCTATACCTTCTTTTTTTAAGAACTCCTTTACTTTACCACTTGTTCTTTGAAGTTCAAAACCAAGTTCAGGATTTTGATGAAAATCCCTTCTAATAGAAACAAGCTCTTTTTCTATTTTTTTTGCTTCACCTATGTAATCCATTTCTTCACTTCTTTCTTTAAAATTATTCCCATCTGACTTCAATTATATCTTTATCATGTAGTTCATCAAAAAATCCAGCATTGTTCCCATTAAGCTTTAAAACAAGATTTCCTTTTGGTATTGTTAACTCAAACTGAAAGAAATCAAATATATCCACAAATTTATATTCATCTTTTCCAGTAAGCTTTATAGGATTGTCATTTATAACAACCACTATCTCTGAAAAAATCTCATCTTTTAAAGCCTCTACATTTTTTTCTTCAAGCTTAACTTCTTCATTTTCTTCTGATTTTGTGTTCTCCTCAGATATATCTTCTTTTTCTATTTTAATATAACTTTCATCCTCTTGTGTACTTTCCTTGTATGTATATATCTTATCTCCTTCACCTATAATATAATCATCATTTAATCTTTTATTATTTAGATAATACTCTTTATTTAAATCCTTATCAAAATATTTTATATAATGGAGTAAAGTTGATGGATACACAGTTTCTACTTCATCACCTTCATGAATTTCACTATCAAGAGAAGCATTTTCTCCATTTATTAAAAAAATGGGCTCTAGATTTACAATGTTATCATCCACATAAAATCCAACGCTGTAAAGTTTATTTACATAATTTCTTACTAGAGGATGTGCATCAACACCATCTTCTGCGTATTTAATCTCTATTTTATCATTTTCTTTTATCTCTGAATCTATGTTAGAGATAACACCATTTACCTTTATTTCAGCATTTTTTGCTACTGTTCCAAATGCTACTCGCTTATCACCATTTAATGTAAATCTTATGTTTTTGCCGTTTTTGCCCATTAAAAGCTTAGGATTTATTCCAGACTGAACAACAACATCCATAACATTATGAACTCTTGAATTAAACAAACTTACTATACTATCATTAAGCATAACATCTATAAAATCATTGCCAAGTCTTCTTATAGCTACAAGAGCTATGCCAAGAACTGTAACTCCTGTACTTTCTAAGGAATTATCTGCGCATATGCAATCTGTTACAGCTTCTCTTCCTTTTATAGCAACTCTTTGAACTTGAAGACCTAGTTTTTCTGCTATCAATTCTTTTACAAGAGGTGTATGAGCTCCTCCACCAACGAGAAACAAGGCATTAGGCGATTTACCACCATTAAGCTCTATTATTCTCTTTGATATTTCTTCTGTAAGCTTTTCAACTGTGGGTCTTACTACTTTTATAACTTCTTCTCCCTTAACCATACCCTCAATTCCAAGCACATCTGTATATTTTATTTCATTATCTGCAGTACATTTTCTTTTTATAATTTCGGCAGTATTAAAATCCACAAGATAATTTTGTGCTATAATCTCTGTAACTTCATCTCCTGCTATTGGCACCATTCCATAAGCACTTATGGTATCCTTTGAACTTATAGCTATATCTGAGGTTCCAGCACCTATATCCACAAGTGCTATATTTAAAAGTCTTAAATTTTTAGGAACTGCTGCTTCCATTGCTGCAATAGGTTCAAGAGTTAAATTACATACATTTAATCCTACCTTCTTAATTACAGTATACAAGCTATCAACTACAGATCTTGGTAAAAACGTTGCTATAACTTCAGCAGCTGCACTGTGACCTTTGTGAGAAAGTAAATTTGACATAGCATATCCATTTAAATAGTAGCTTTTTGTGCTATAACCAACACAATAAAGTTTTCCCTCTGTATCCTTATTTACCTCTTCTGCTGCTTTTTTAACAGCTGTAAGTTCAATACTTCTTATTAAATCATTATCTATTTCTTTATCCTCATCTATTTCAATTTCAGTTTTAACTTCGGCTGTTCTAAGAAATCTTCCTGCTGCTGCAATAGCCACATCTTTAAGTGTAAAACCAATTTCATCCTCTATTTCAGTTTTAATCTTGTTTACAGCTTTTGCTACAAGACCTATATCATGAATTTGACCATCTACCATAGCTCTTTCTTCGTGCTCTGTATACTTTTCTGCTATTACCTGAAATTTTTTATCTTTTACAATTCCAACTGTTCCAATAACTGTTCTGGTTCCGATATCAAGTGAAAATATTAAATCTTCTAAATTAATATTCATAAATTCCATATCCCATCCTTTTAAGTATATTAAAATTATATAATACTAAATTAAAATATTCAACAAACGAAAATTCAAACTTATTTTTTTATGCTCTCCTTTACTAAGCCCTTTCTGTAAGCCAAAAGTAAAAGTTTAAGTTCATGAAGCTGTCCTTTAAGTTCTCTTCCTATATCCGTATCCCCAACTCTTTTTCGCTTTACCGCCTTCTCAAATATAACTGTAGAAGACAATATATCCTTTTCCTCTTCAATTGCTTTCTCTGTAGATTCAAAATGCTCATGTGATACAAGTTGAAGTCCAAAGGAATTATATATTAGTGTATATCCCGCAATTCCTGTTTTATTATGATATGCTCTTGAAAATCCTCCATCTATTACTATAAGCTTTCCTCCAGCCTTTACTGGGTTCTCGCCATCCTTTTTTTTCACAGGGACATGACCATTAATTATATGTGATTCACTAGGCTCAAGTCCAAATTCACATAAAATTTTGTTACATATATCATCATTATTCCTATAGAAATAATATGGATCCTTTTTTTCATAATGAGTTTCACCTTCATCAATAAAATATCTTTCAAAGGTAGTCATTTTTTCTTTTCCAAAAAGAGGTGAAAAAGGTCCTGTCCATAGATACCATATCATATCAGCAGCATTTTGTTTTTCCTCTAAGCTTGATTCATAAAAGAATCCTTCTCTCGCAAGCATATCAAGTTTATCCAAAAGAGCCTTTCCTTTATATTTTTTATTTTCTATAAGTACCTCTTTAAAACTTCCATCGTCATTTAAAGGTATACATCCATGATAAAGTAAATTTGAATTAAATTTTAAATATAAACTTCCATGAGAAAAGAGAAAACGAACATGTCTATTTAGTTTTTCACTATTTACAAAGGAAGATCTCAATTTTTCAATCAATTCAACTTCCTCATCTAAAAGCTTATACGGATCTTCTTTATCTACAGTTGGGAAGCTATTGTCATTAAGTTTATATTCCTTTCCATAAAGCTGTATGGTTCCACTCTTAAAATCTATATCATTTAAAAGAAGTCTATGATCCATTTTAAACTCTGGATGTCTTTTAATAACTTCTCCTTCAAGTTTAAATTGTATCACTGAAATAGCTTTATGCATTTTTGCTATTAAATGTATTTCTTTTACAGTATAATTTTTTTCCGTTTCGATTTTTGGTAAAAATCTCTCACATGGATCATTTCCATAAAATTCAACTGCAAAAGTAGCAAGTGGTAATAGATTAATTCCGTAGCCATCCTCTATTGTTGACAAATTAGCATATCTTGCAGAATTTCTAATGACATTCGCCATACATACAACCGAACCTGCAGCTGCCCCCATCCACACAATATCATGATTTCCCCACTGAATATCCACTGAATGATATTCTTCAAGCTTATCTATAATTATATCTGCACCTGGTCCTCTATCAAATATATCTCCTATAATATGAAGTCTATCTACTACTAAACGCTGAATAAGCTTTGATATAGCAATTATAAAATCCTTTGCCCTATCTATATCTATGATTGTATTTATTATTTCATCATAGTATTCCTGCTTATCTACTCCATGCGGCTCTTCATGCAAAAGCTCTTCTATTATATATGAAAATTCTTTGGGCAGAGCTTTTCTAACCTTTGAACGGGTGTATTTAGAGGAAACGTTTCTGCAAACTTCTATTAGTCTATATAATGTAATTCTATACCAGTCATCCATATTTTTTTGTTGCCTTAATATCATATCTAATTTTTGTTCTGGATAATAAATTAAAGTAGCTAGGCTTTTTTTATCTTTCTGCATTAATCTATTTCCAAAAATATCATCTATTTTTCTTCTGATTACTCCGGAGGCATTTTTAAGTACATGTACAAACTGCTCATATTCTCCATGAATATCTGAAAGAAAATGTTCCGTTCCTTTTGGCAAATTTAATATAGCCTTGAGATTTATTATTTCTGTTGCTGCTTCATTAATCGTTGGATATTGCTTTGAAAGAAGCTTTAAATATTTTATGCATTTATCAATATCTTCATTTTTTAGTTCCATACATTTTTTTCCTCCATTTATAAAAATAATCGTCCGAGTTTAATACATTCATTATAATACAAGGCTATTAGAACATACTACAAAAAAATTTAATTTTTTTTAGCTATCTTTACACGCGACTCATCTTATGGTAAAATATGGATATCATGTTGAAGATTTGTAGGGGGTAGAAAATGATTTATAAAGAAGATATAGAAGATTCAAGTGATGTAAAAAAACACTCAGAAGAAGGTAATAAATTAAATTCATCAGATCTTTATTCTAAAATAATAGAAACGAACGAAAAGTTAATAAAGTCTAACACTGAAATTAACAATAAAGTTGACAAGCTGCAAGTACTTTTAGATAGTCAAGAAAAAAAATTAAAAGCAAAAGATGAAAGACTTATAAACTTAATTATATCCGAAATATATTCAAATAGTTCTGAAAATACAGACAAAGCTAACATATTTAACAATATATTTAAGAAGTTTAAAGGTATTGTTGAATAATATTAAGCAAACATAATTGTCGTTAAACTCCAATATTAAATAGAGAATGAAAGTTTAAAAGCTTTCATTCTCTATTTAATAATCTTAAAACTCTTTTAATCCTTCACACATTTATGTTATTAAGATTTTTATCATAATTTCTAAAGTATAGTTCCATTTCTTCTAATGACCTTCCTCTAGTTTCAGGTACAAATTTAGCTACACATCCTATACATACAAGTCCAAGTGCTATAAATATTATAAATGTCTTAGAAAGTCCAAAAGCTGCTATTAATACAGGAAAAGTCAAACCTACCGAAAAATTACCTATCCAGTTAAAGAAAGTTGCAACACCAAAACCAATTCCTCTTACTCTGAGTGGAAAAATCTCAGATAACAAAAGCCATGTTAATGGTCCTATAGTAGCTTGATCAATAGCAAGGAACATCATAGTCAAAGTAATTATCATATAAGGTAGTACAGCTGCACCTGCAAACACATGCGAAACTATAGATATAATAAGCCAGATTACAGTGGTTCCACAATATCCAAATATTAGTACAGTTCTTCTATTGCACCTGTTTGCCATTACGTGCATATAAAACCATGATGAAATAACAGACATAACTCCATTACCTATATTAGCAATCAAAGCTGTTTTAGTTCCAAAACCTGACTTTTCTAAAAGAGTTGTACCATAATACATCATTACATTTACTCCTGCAAACTGCTGAATAATTGCAATTACGCATCCAATCACTACAATACGACGTATCCATGGAGTTCCTAAATCCTTAAAAGTAGCACGATCCAAATGCTTTTCTGATTCAATGTTTTTCTGAATTTCTTTAATTTCCGCTTCTGCCGCTGCTTCGCTACGTACTTCCTTCAAAACCTCTAGAGCCTCAACAATTCTTCCATTTGCCGCTAACCATCTTGGAGTCTCAGGAACTACTAACATACCGAACCACAAAACTACTGCAGGAATTGATGACAACGCTATCATATAACGCCAAATACCAGGGTTTTGAGAAACGTTACCCAAAACACCATTAAACACATATGCTAAGAGCTGTCCTGTAACAATCATAAGTTGATCTTGGGAGACAAGACTTCCTCTTATTTCAGTAGGTGCCATTTCTGCAAGCAATGTTGGTACAACTACTGATACTCCACCTACTCCTAATCCAACTATAAATCTACATACAATAATAACTGCTGCAGTAGGAGATAAAGCACATCCTAAAGTTGAGAGAAAGAAAATCGCTGCAAGTAATTTTAGAATTTTCTTTCTTCCATATTTATCAGAAAAACGTCCCATAATTACAGCTCCCAAAGCTGCTCCAAGCAATAAAGAGCTCGTAACAAATCCTTCAGTTAAAGGTGTAAGATTAAGTTGATCCTTTCTAGATATAAAACTAAGTGCACCATTAATTACTCCACTATCATATCCAAATAAAAGTGATCCAAAAGTTGCTAATATTGATATCTTTCTCAAGAATTTTTTCTTACCTCTATCCTGTTCCATTTTGGTTCCCCCCATTTATTTACACATACTTTGACTTAAACCCTGTTTTGTAAAATATTTCGTCACTTTAACTATTGATTTTTTAATCCATATAGTATATCTTTTTAGTGTATGAGAATTGTTTTAAATAACTTTTTCTCATTCATTCTAAGCATCCTTTTTATTTTATACACAAAACCGTTATAAAGAGGATGCTTTATTGCACAGATCTTTTCTTTACAATTTAGCTGTTTTACGAATATACTCTCTACCTTTAATTGCATATTCAAGGGGATTTGCTATGGCTGGATCCTGCTCTGCTTCAACTAACATCCATCCTTCATAGTCACTATCAGCAAGAACCTTAAATATTGGTTCAAAATCTATGCATCCATCTCCAGGCACTGTAAATGCCCCCAATCTAACCCCTCTAAGAAAACTTAAACTTTCCTTTTTCACTTTTTCCTTCATTTCTGGTCTTACATCTTTTAAATGCACATGTTTTATTCTTTTTGCATATTTCTTTACTATAGCTACAGGATCTTCTCCTGAATATACTAAATGTCCTGTATCAAATAATAAATAAACAAGGTTATCATCTGTCATATCCATAAGTTTGTCTATTTCTTCAGTAGTTTGAACTACTGTTCCCATGTGATGATGGTAAACTATCTTCATATTTTTTTCTTTTGCAAGTTTTCCAAGTTCATTAAGTCCATTTGTAAGCATTTTCCATTCTTTTTCATTCATATGATATTTCCCTTCAAATATAGGAACATCCATTTCTCCTTGTATACTGTGTCCTTGCTCCGATACAACTATTACCTTCGCGCCCATGGCATGTAAGAAATCCCTATGTTCAATAAAAGCTTTTTTGGTTTCTTCAAAAGGTTTAGTTGTTAAAAATGAACTGAACCAAGCACTTGCTATTTGTAATCCTCTTAAGTCAAGAGCTCTTTTTAAAACCTTTACATCTTTAGGATATTTATTTCCTATTTCTGTACCTTTAAATCCTGCAAGAGCCATTTCACTTACGGCCTGTTCAAAAGTATTTTCTTTTCCTAAATCAGGCATGTCATCATTTGTCCAACCTATTGGGCAAATTCCTATTTTCACTTTATCTTGATTAAACATCTTATAATTCCTCCTACCTTTAGGTTTAATATTCTATCTCTGATATTTTAACAGGTCTATTCTCTTCTAGAGATTTCCTAGCTGCAAGGCCTATAAGTACAGGCTTCAAGCCATCATCTGCATTCACTGGAGTGTCTTTGTCATTTACTATAGCATCAATAAACTCTCTTATTTCTTCTGCATAAGCTTGCATATATCTTTGAAGGAAGAAAAACATTGGTTTTTCACCTTTAACTCCATCTTCTGTTGATATGACTGCTGAAGAATCCGAATCATTTGATATAGCAACTTGACCTTTTGATCCGAATACTTCTGCCCTTTGATCATATCCATAAGCTGACTTTCTTGAGTTATCAATAACTGCCATTGCTCCACTTGCAAGTTTTAAAGTTATTATAGCCGTATCTATATCTCCAGCTTCTCCTATGGCATTATCAACCAAAACATTTCCTGCGGCATAAACTTCAACAACTTCACTATCCATAAGGTATCTAACCATATCAAAATCGTGTATTGTCATATCAAGGAATATTCCACCAGATACTTTTATATAACTAATTGATGGTGGTTCTGGATCTCTTGAAGTTATTTTAAGTATTTGAGGCTGGCCTATTTTTCCCTCAGCAACAGCTTTTTTAACAGCTTTGAAATTATGATCATATCTTCTGTTAAATCCAACCTGATATTTAACTCCAGGATTCTTCTTAAGTTCATCTATAACCTCTTTTATTTTAGACACATCATGATCTATTGGTTTTTCACAGAAAACATGCTTATGAGCTCTTATAGCTTCTATTGAAATTTTTGAGTGAGTATCTGTTGAAGAACAAATTAAAACAGCATCAATTTCAGGATCTTCTAATATTTTTTTGTAATCAGTGTATGCATATGGTATTCCTTTTTCCTTAGCCCACTCTTTTTGAGCTTCATTTAAAAATGGATCAGCTATTGTTTTGATTTGTGCTTCCTTTACATACTTTGTTATACTTTCTCCATGCACCTTTCCTATTCTTCCTGCACCAATAATTCCAACCTTTAACATATAATACATCTCCTTAAAATTTATAATTATTTTAAATTTATTTAGTGTTTTAAAATGTTAACCAAATTCATTTAGTATTTTCTTGCATTGCTTAAAAATTTTTGTCTTTTTATATAAGCATTTTGTATAGACTCTTTATTCGAAACTTCAGCAACACCAACATGCCACCAAGCATTATAACCATCTGTCATAGTCTTAGGTAAAATCTTTATATCAATTAAGGTAGATACACTCTGATTTTTAGCATCTTTCAACGCATTTTTTAATTCATCAATAGTCTTTACTGTATATGTCTTAGCTCCATATCCTTCTGCACATTTTGCAAAATCTATAGGAACATAGTCAGCATTTAGCCTATTCTGTTCTTCATTTCTAAATCTAAATTCTGTTCCAAAACTATCCATTCCATTTGCCATTTGCAGATTATTTATGCATCCAAAGCCACAATTATCAAACAAAAGAACATTTATTTTCTTTCTTTCTTGAATTGAAGTTATAAGTTCTGAGTGCAGCATTAAATAACTGCCATCACCAACCATGGCATATACTTCTTTATTAGGTTCTGCAAGTTTTACACCCAAAGCACCTGATATCTCATACCCCATGCATGAATAACCATATTCCATATGATAACTATATTTCTTGCTTGATCTCCACAATCTTTGTAAATCTCCAGGAAGGCTTCCAGCTGCGCCAATAACTATATAGTCACCATTAAGCTCTTCTTCTAGAAATTTATTAATTTGTCCTACAACCGTAGTTTGTGGAAGTGCTGATCCATACATTTTATAAAATTCTTTCAAAAATCCTTCATTTTGTCTAGCTATTTCAGGTTTAAAATCTGCTTTGGGATATTCAATGCTATATAACCTCTTTACTTCATTTTCCCATTTTTCTTTTGCCTCTGCTATTTCATTTGTATATGAGCTCTTATATCCTAATTTTTTAAGAGTTGCTCCTAATTGTTCAAGACATGCCTTAGCATCTCCTACTACCTTTGTTCCATCCATTTTATAAGCATGGAATACAGAAGCATTTACTGTAACAAAATCAACATTTTTATTTCTAAACAATTCCTTCGAGCCTGATGTAAAATCAGTGAATCTAGTTCCAACGCCTATTATAAGATCTGCACTTTCAGCTATAAGATTGGCTGCTAAATTTCCTGTAACACCAACACCTCCAAGATTTAATTCAAAATCGCTTTCTATTGAACTCTTTCCAGCTTGAGTTTCTCCAATAGGTATATTAAATTCTAAAGCAAATTTTTTAAGTTCTTCACCAGCTTCTGAATACTTTACACCACCCCCACAAATAATTAGCGGCTTTTTCTTTAAAACTATCAATTTAATGGCATCTTCTATTTCCTCATCATCTGCTTTCCTTCTAGGAATTACATGTATCCTCTTTTTAAAGAAATAATACGGGAAATCATAAGCTTCCCCCTGAACGTCTTGAGGTAGAGCAATACATACTGCTCCTGTATTATCTACACTTGTAAGAACTCTCATAGCATTTATCATAGCATTCATTAATTGTTCAGGTCTGGTTACTCTATCCCAATATTTACATACGGCTTTATAGGCATCATTTGTGGTAACAGACGCATTATTTATATGTTCAACCTGCTGAAGTACAGGATCTGGTTGCCTTGTCGCAAAAGTATCCCCTGGGAGTAATAAAACCGGTATATTATTAGCAGTTGCAGTTCCAGCAGCTGTTACCATATTTGCTGCCCCAGGTCCTACAGATGATGTACAGGCATATATCTTTTTTCTCTTGTTCTGCTTTGCAAATGCCACAGCCGCTTGAGCCATGCCTTGTTCATTTTTTCCCTGACGAACCTTAAGTTCTCCAGGATCTTGCTGTAATGCTTGACCAAGTCCTAACACATTTCCATGTCCAAATATTGCAAATACTCCCTCTATAAATTTATCTTCTTTTCCATCAAATCTTATATATTGATTGTTTAAAAATCTAACTAGCGCTTGAGCTGTAGTAAGCCTAATTGTGCCCATTTCAAATCCCCTCCTATTCTTCTTTACCAGTTATTTTTCCGGCCATATTTTCACATCTTTATCCCATAGCCATTTATGTTCATCCACATCTATCCTATCAGTCCATGGATTATCTTTAAGGTGCCTTATCATCCAGCAATAGTACATAGCATATCCTGGTGCTGACGTTTGAGGATGCACATCTCCTCCATGTATGGCAACAAAACTATTATCTGATATCTTATGTGCATCATCTCCTGTAAGGCATAACCCTAGTCCTTGAGGTTTATTAAATTTATAGTAATAAACTTCTGGTTGTGGATGATAATGTGGAGGATAACTTGACCATTTACCAGGATAAGTTATAACTTCTCCCATTACCATATTAGAATAAGGGGCGTTGTGATAGTCAAATACTGTTCTTACCACCCTTCTTGCAGTATCATTCCATACTCCCTTTCCAAAAACATCACTTTGGCAGTCATTTGGATAATAAAACTTTGCTTCAAAATCTCTTTCATTTTTTGCAGCCTGATATACTATTTCGCTCTCTTCATCAGCTTTTACTGTTACTTTTGTGCCATGTGGTACATGAAGACACCATGGATCCTCATCAAATACAGAATGCCTTTCCATAACTTTCTTGTTATGTGACCATTCTATTTCTATTTTCCCTGTTAAAAGAAGCACAGCTATTTCCTTTTCACTTTCTTCATAAACTTCACTTGAACCTTTTTTTAATTTGTTTACGGAAATATCCATAAGCATTTCTTTATATGAACCATCTATACTACATATCTTATTAGTTCCATATTTTAAAGAACCTAACTCACCAAATTTACTCATACTCATATATAAATTCCTCCTAACTCTAAGCTCTTGCTACCATTTCTCCATATTCAGCCTTTTCCGTCATTATAAATTCCTTTATCTCATCAGCTGTAGGCATTGCATCTGAACAGCTGTGGCTTGCAACAAGCATTGCAGCAGAAGCACTACCAAACTCAAGTGCATCCATCATGTCCCATCCTTCTAAAAGTGCATATATAAATGCAGAACCATAGGCATCTCCACCACCAAAGGATTTTAAAAGCTTTACAGGGAAAGGTTTTATATTGTAACTCTTTCCATCGCTTGTATATGCCGTTGAACCATCTTTACCATGCTTTATAACCACAATTTTATTTCCATATCCAATCCACCTTTTAGCAGTTTCTTCATCACTGCTGTCCTTTGCAATTAGTCCTTCCATAAGATCAAATTCTTCCCTTGAGCCTATTACCAAATCACTACTTTTCCCAACTATAGAATAATAAATTGCAATTTCATCTTTATTATGCCAATTATATTCTCTATAATCTATATCAAAAATAACTACTGTATTATGCTTTTTAGCATATTCTAATGCTTTTAGGGCAGCCTCTCTAGATGGACTTTGTGCTAATGCTGTTCCTGATATTGAAATAGCCTTTGCATTTTTTATATATTCTTCATCAATTTCATCTACATTAAGACTTAAATCTGCAATGCTATTTCTATACATTAAAATACTGCTCTCTATAGGACTTAATATTTCTGTAAATGTAAGTCCTAAGGATTCACCATTTTTTGCTCTACAAATTTGCGATGTATCTATTCCTTCTTTTTTAAAGTAATCAATTATAAAATCACCAAATCTATCATTTGATACCTTTCCTATAAAGCCTACTTTTTTCCCTAATCTTGCAAGTCCAACTGCTACGTTTGCAGGCGAACCTCCTAGATACTTTTTGAAAGTTGTGCTTTCAGCCAAAGTTTTATTTATATCTACTGGATTAAAGTCTATTGCTGCTCTTCCAAGTGGTATTACATCAAATTTTCTATTATTATCAAATTCAATATACTTCATTTTTATCCCCCCTACGCTTTATTTTCAGTTCCAAATATTTTAATATGCTTCTTTGCATTTAAGTAAGCGCCATTAATCTCTGCTTCATGAAATTTAAAATAATCAACGCTGTCACATTTTTCACAAAGCGCCTTTACATTTTTAGCGACAGACATAAATGTAGCAGTTGCTATATTTATTTTTCTAATTCCCAAAGCCACACATTTTCTAAAATCATCATCACTTATACCTGATCCTCCATGGAGTACTAGTGGTACGTTTACATTCTCATCTACATCTTTAAGCACTTCAAAATTTAAATTAGGTGAACCCTTATATACTCCATGGGCATTTCCAATTCCTACAGCCAGTGCATTTACACCCGTTTCTTCAAAGAATCTTTTCGCTTCACGGGAATTAGTATACATGGCCGATATTTTTTCAGATCCGTCTTCACTTCCACCAACCCTTCCTATTTCAGCTTCTACAGAAGCCCCATATTTATTTGCTTCCTTTATAACTTGTTTGGTCAAATTTATGTTTTTCTCTAATGGATATTTTGATCCATCAATCATAACAGAAGTAAATCCTAACTTAAGAGCCTCCATTATGCATTCCATACTAATACCATGATCCAAATGCACTGCCACAGGAACTTTAGCATTGATTGCTGCTTTCATCATAACAGGTCCTATTAATTGAAGTGGAGAATAAGGTAATCTTACTTCTGCAATTTGAAGTATAATAGGTGCATTTAATTCTTCTGCCGCCTTTATAACTCCCATTACCATTTCCATATTTGCAATGCTAAAAGCACCTACTCCATAACCTTCTTTATCTGCTTTAGTTAATAAATTTTCTAATTTTTCTAATGACATAAGCCTCGCCTCAATTCCACAATCCTTTATATATGCATATTATATCTTCTTTCTTTACTTCTCTTCTTGTATTTTGTGGGCTTCCACTAGCTAGTGCATCTTCTGCCATTTTGTCTAAGCTATTGAAAAATCTATTTTTATCTACTCCAAACTCTTCTAAACTTTGTACATGTAAATCACAGCACAGCTTTCCAACTTTATCTATAAATGCCTGACCAGCCTCTATATTGCTCATTCCGTCTTTATATATTTGAACGGCTTTTGCAAGATCATAAAACTTATCAGTAGCACCAGGTAACGCAAACTTTAAGCAGTCTGTAAGAAGCATTGCATTAGAAAGACCATGTGGCACATGAAAAAGAGCTCCTATTGGTCTACTCATGCCATGTACTATAGTAACTGAAGAGTTATTAAATGCTATTCCAGCCTGAAGTGCTGCTATGGACATTTCTGTTCTTGCTTTAACATTAGTTCCATTGTTATAAGCTTCAAGCAAATTATTAAATATCTTTTTTACGGCAGAAATTGAAAATATTTCAGACATAGGTTGTGCAAGTTTTGATGTATATGACTCAATTGCATGAGTTAATGCATCAAGTCCTGTTGCAGAAGTAACACTTTTGGGAGATGTCATTGTAAAAATAGGATCTATGACTGCAACAGTTGGAATCAAATAAGGTCCTTTCAAAAGCATTTTTATATTTCTACCAGTATCAGTTATTATAGTAAATTGAGTTGCCTCTGAGCCCGTTCCTGCTGTTGTTGGTATAGCAACTAGTGGAGGTGTTTCCTTTTGTATTACTTTTCCTAGATAATCATTTATATTGCCAGGATTAGTTATCATTGCTCCCACAGCTTTTGCTGTATCAATAGGACTTCCTCCACCTAATGCTATTAAGAAATCACAATCTTCCTCTTTATATTTCTTAACTCCATTGTTAACCATAATATCAGTAGGTTCACCATTTACTTCATGATAAATAAAAAACTCTACATTTTCTTTTTCCAATAAGCTTGTAACATTGTTCACACTTCCTAATTTCATCATAACATCATCTGTTATAATTAGAGCTTTACTACCAAGTGATTTTATTTTTTCACCTGCTGTATTTAAAGCTCCTTCTCCTGTGAAAGCATACCTTGGCATCAAAAATAAATTACTCATTTATTCACCCTCTCCTCATTATATTTATCACTGTATCGTTATATTATAATTATATTATGGTTATATTATAATTATGTATTGATTATTTTATAATTATATTTTGATTATATTGCAATTACGTTTGTTCATATATTACCACCAAGACATTTTATTGTCAATATTTTCCATAACCTTTTTAATATTTTTTTATTTGCCTTGTATTCTTAGCAACTTTATGAGCATATTTTGGCTATATTTTAACTAAATTTACCAATTAATTGTTTACTTTTATGAATTTAAATGTATAATATATAGTATAAACACTTGAATTTACTCAATAGTAATAAAATTTCAAATTACATCATAGAAACATTTATTCTACACAGTAAATATATTTATGAGACTTTGTCAAAAGGAGAAAGCCTATGAAATCAACGAGAATGAACCAAATAGAAGAGTATGTTTTAGAAAATAATACTGTGACCCTTGATAAACTAACTGATATTTTTAAAGTTTCTAAAAATACTATAAGAAGAGATATTCAAGAATTAATCAAAAGAGGAAATATAAAAAAGGTATATGGAGGAGTATCTGTTAACTTCAATTCGCTAGTACCTTTTAATGAAAGACAAATAAAGAATAGTTCTTGTAAAACCTTAATAGCTAAAGCAGCTTCAAATTTTGTTAATGATGGAGACATAATATTTATAGACTCTGGCACAACCACAGTAAATATGGTGGATTTTTTAAAGGATAAAAACAATCTAACTATAATAACTAACAATTTAATTTTCATCACAAACTCCACTAAATATGAAAATTTAAATATAATCTCTACTGGAGGTACCTTGGTTAGAGAAACCAATTCTTTTGCAGGAATAGATTCACTAAATTTGCTCAAAAATTATAATATAAATAAAGCATTTATGGCCACTACAGGTATATCAACAACTAATGGAATTACAAATTCTTCTCCTCTTGAGGGAGAGATAAAAAAAATGGCTGTAAAAAAAAGCAATAAGGTATTTGTACTAGCTGATTATTCAAAATTCGATGTTTGCTCTTTAATAACCTATTGTAATTTGAGCGATATAGACTATTTAATAACAGATAAAACTCCACCTAGTGAATATGTAGACTTTATTAAAAAAAATATGATAAACCTAATCATATCTGAATAAACTATTTTTATCAAATTAATTAAGTTAAATAAATAGCCATCAACTTATTGAAGTTGTCCCTCTTAGTTTAACAACCTCAACTAAGCCGATGACTTTCTTTTAGATAGAAAAAATTAAAAAAGCTCAATCTCCTACCTTAAAAAGGAATGTATTTATACACTGATGATTAGTATACTTTTTTAACCAAATCACAGTTAGCAAGTACCGTAGTATCAAATCTCCTAACTGCATTTTCAAATTGAATTTCCGTAACCTCTGCATCAAGTTTTATTATTTTTCCCTTGCCAAAGGCTGTATGCTCAACAACATCTCCTTCTTTAAAAGCAAGTTCTACTCCATTTTCTTGAAGCTTACATTCCTTTATGAATCTCGAGGGTTTTCTTACGCTGCCTTTTACTTCATTTGCTATGCAGAGCCACAAGTTATCTATTGCTCTTGTTATTCCAACATAAAAAAGTCTTCTTTCCTCTTCAATGTTATCTGGAAGGCTATTTTTATGTGGTATGTTGTCCTCCACACAATTTACTATGAATACATTTTTAAACTCCATTCCTTTTACGCCGTGAATGGTACTTAAAATCACTCTGTCCTCATCCTTATGGAATCTACCCTTTTTCATGGTTTCCGCTACCTTATCAACATGAATCAAAAAATTAATTATTGTACTATAGCCTTCACACGAACTTTTAAATTCTTCTATTATATCATTGAGTTCATTTACATCAAGTCCATATTTTATAGAGTATTCTTTTATGTAATCAGCGTAGCCAAGGTCTGAAATAATATACTGTACTGCACTCAAAAGAGATACTTTATTTAACCAAATTATATCTTTCTCAAGTTTGTCTATAGAATTCAATTGGAATACAGGTATATCCTCTATTTTTCTTAACGTGTCAAAACAGTTTTCTTTATAATATTCTTTTCTAACCTTTTCAAGAGCAAGCTTACTTATATATCTAAAAGGCTTATTTATTATTCTAAGAAAACTTTCCTTATCACATTCATCTACACTAAGTTTTAAATATGCAATTAAATCCTTGCATATGAAATGCTGAAAAAAATTATATTCCCTATCTAAAAATGTAAAAGGAATATTTCTTCTTATAAAACTATCGATTAAACCTCTGCTTTCAACATTTGTTCTATATAATACAGCAATATCAGAATATTTACATTCCGAAGCCGCCTTTACTTTTTGTATCTCCAAAGTTATCTTTTCGGCTTCAATGTTTTCATTTTTACTATTAATAATAGCTATATTTCCTTGGAATTCTTTAAAAGAATTAATATCTTTGGAGTTTCTCATAACGTTATTTCCTATAAGTTCCTTTGATATTTCAACAATATTATTTACACTTCTATAGTTGGTATTTAAATATACCTTTTCCCCACCATTAAATATATTTTGAAATTCCACCATACACTCAGGCTTTGAACCTCTAAATGAATAAATACATTGATCCTCATCGCCAACTGCATATATACTGCTTGTATCATTAAACATCTTAAGCAGTTCTATTTGAAGTGAATCTACGTCTTGAAATTCATCCACTAGAATATGTTTGAAAAGTCTTCCATATCCTTCAAGAAGCCTTTTATTCTCTTTAAACAATTTTATACATTCTATCTGTAAATCATCAAAATCCATAAGTCCATTTTCGGATTTATACCTATTATATCCCTCAAAACATTCTTTAAAAACTTCTAAATCAACGTGAGACTTAAACGTATTTATGTTTTCTTCCCTGCTTCTCATTAAAGATATATCATTTATAACTTCCTTTATTTTATCATCACTTATTTCATCCATATACTTCAATAAAATACCACGAATAAGCCTGTATTTCTCATATTCCTCAATTATCTTTATGCTTCCTTTATACCTTTTTAGTATCTTATAAAACAGTCCATGAAAGGTTCCAAAAAATGGTGTATTGTTTTCTCCGTAAATTTTAATATACCTTTCTTTCATATTCTTAGCTGCTGCTTTTGTAAAAGTTATGACAATGATGTTTTTGGGCTCTATTCCTTTATTTTTTATTAGATATGCAGTTCTATTTATTATAACAAGTGTTTTTCCAGAGCCTGGTGCCGCAACAACAAGTACATTTTTTTCATTTAAAGTAACTGCCTTCTTTTGTGAATCATCTAGTTTATACTTCATAATATCTCCTTAATAATATTTAACTAATATAGCTAAATTTATATTTATATCACAAATGCTAAAAAATTGCAATAATCAAATATAAGCATATTAAATTGTCAGGCATCTTAGTTTTACATATTCTATAATTAATTATGTACATTTTTTCACTTATAATAACACATGCACACTTTTTTTTAAAATTTATATAATTTACTATTTTGTATTGACATAATAGCTACCCGTAGTAAAATCTAAGTAATTATTTCATATTTATGAATATTAATCAAACTACAGTTAAAATACATGGATTTAAAAATGAAAACTTTACTACATATAATTATGAAAAGAGGGCTATTAAAATGTATAAAAAAATGAAATATGGGAATTTAGAAATAGATATTCCAGTAGATGAAAAAAATATAATCCAAGTAATCAAAAGTAACGAAGTTAAAGTTACAAAATCAGAGGAGCAAATTATACAAGATGCAATAGAACATCCTACGGATAGTGCTAGATTAAAAGAATTAGTACATCCTGGTGAAACTGTTTGTATAGTAATACCAGATGTAACAAGAGCATGGCAAAGAACAGACAAATATCTTTCTAAACTTGTTGATGAAATAAATGCTGGCGGAGTACAAGACAAGGATATAACTTTTCTATCTGCTACAGGAACCCATAGAAGCCAAACTAAAGAGGAACATGAAGAGCTTTTAGGGAAAGAACTTTCTAAAAGATTTAAGATAATCGATCATGACTGCCTTGACAAAGATAATTTAGTTTATTTAGGAAAAACAAATTATGACACACCAGTTTCAATAAACAAAATAGCATTAAATTGTGATCATATTGTTATAACTGGGGGAATAATATATCACTTTTTAGTTGGTTTTAGTGGAGGTAAAAAAACCATACTTCCAGGAATAGCTTCTTATGAAACAATAATGGCAAATCACGCTTTATCCTTAAGCAAGGATTTTGGAGGTGGAACATATCCAACTGTTCACTCTGGAAACATCGAAAATAATCCTGTACACATAGACATGCTTGAAGCTGCAAGTTTTGTAAAGCCAGATTTCATGTTTAACGTAGTAGTTGATAAGAATGGAACTATTGTTGGTGCAGTAGCTGGCAATTATATATCTGCTCATGCAAAAGGTCGAAAAATGGTAGACGATCAGGACGGCGTTAATATATCCGAAAAAGCCGATATTACCATTGCAACAGCTGGAGGATATCCAAAAGACATTAATTTATATCAATCTATAAAAACCATGATAAATGCTAGAACAGCAACTAAAGATAACGGTACAGTTATAATTTTATCTGAATGCAGAGAAGGGCTTGGCGGAGATGAAGAAATGCAGTCCATGCTTTTGAACTTTGATACTTCAGAGGAAAGAGAAAAAGATCTTAGAAATAAATACAGCATTTCAAAATACGTTGGTTATTATTTCTGTGAGAGCGGAGATAAATTTAACGTTATTTTAGTATCCTCTTTAAATCCAGACTTACTCAAAAGGACAAATATAACTGTTGTTAAAACCATAGAGGAAGCTTTAGAACTAGCTTATAAAACAAACAGCAAGGATGCAACAATAACCCTTATGCCTCAAGCTGCTAATACTCTTCCTAAACTAAAACAATGCTAAGTAACAATGCTTCGTCGCGTTAAAAATAATCCATAAATCTAAGATAGAAAAATCACAAAATTCTAAGATATTTCAATAACTCGCATATGCTCAAACAGATTGAAATATCTAAGCATTTTGTGATTTTTCTATCAAGATTTATTGGATTATTTTTAAATTGTTCCTTCAGCATTGTTACTTAGCTCACACGGTAGTGCAATGTTGATTTACCTTTCGTTTCTCTCAGGTAAATCTTAAAGCTCATTAATATCAGCTGCGCTGAATATTATATTTCAAGCCATGCGAGAAGCTTAAGTTTAAGATTTTTCAAAGTGATAGTGGAAAAAAATCATCCTTCACTGTACTCTAAGTATAATCCTAGTTTTCTAGGACAAATTTGTGTTAATCATTTCAAACTTTCAAGTTGTCTATCTATAGTTACTTCCACTATTCTTTGTATATACAAAAGTATTGTAATAATAGCAATATGGTATTACAATATAATATAAACATGCTTCCATGTGATGGTAAGTGTGTATGTTTAAAAATAATAATCTAATTTAGGTTATTTAATTTATGATGGGAGAATTTTTATGGAGTACAGAAAAAATTTTGATTTAAGAAATGAACGTAACCTAACTATGCTTGTTGATTTTTATGAACTAACTATGGGAAATGGGTACCTAAACAAAAATTTAGGAAACAAAATAACTTATTTTGATATGTTTTTTAGACAAATCCCAGATAACGGCGGATATTGTATAATGGCTGGTGTTCAACAGCTAGTAGAATATCTTTCAGCTTTAAAATTTACTGATGATGATATAGAATATTTGAGAAGCAAAGGTGAATTCTCAGAAGAATTTTTAAATTATCTAAAAGATTTTAAATTTTCTTGTGATGTTTGGGCTGTTCCAGAAGGCCATCCTGTTTTTCCAGGTGAACCTATTGTAACCGTAAAAGGCCCTGCAATTCAAGCGCAACTTGTTGAGACCATGGTGCTATTAACTATCAACCATCAAACTTTAATTGCAACAAAAGCAAACAGAATATGCCGTGCTGCTAAGGGAAGACCTGTTATGGAGTTTGGTTCTAGAAGAGCTCAAGGTTATGATGCTGCAATATACGGTGCAAGATCTGCTGTAATAGGCGGTTGTAGCTCAACTGCATGCACAATTTCCGAGCAAATGTTTGGCATAAATGCTGTAGGTACAATGGCTCACAGCTGGATACAGTTATTTGATACTGAATACGAAGCCTTTAAAGCTTGGGCTGAGGTTTACC
Source organism: Clostridium neuense (assembly GCF_045310695.1). Taxonomy (NCBI): domain Bacteria; kingdom Bacillati; phylum Bacillota; class Clostridia; order Eubacteriales; family Clostridiaceae; genus Clostridium; species Clostridium neuense. Next base: position 51,563 of record NZ_JBJIAA010000016.1, on the reverse strand, counting down.
CAAATAATTGTCTTCTTTTAATTGATACTTATAACGTACTTAAATCTGGACTTCCAAATGCTATAAAGGTTTTTGATGAAATATTAAAACCACAAGGAATAAAACCTGCTGGAATAAGAATAGATAGTGGAGACATAACTTATTTAACAAAGTTATGTAGAAAAGCGCTTGATGATGCTGGCTATCCTGATGCTAAAATCGTAATTTCAAATTCTCTTGATGAGCACATAATTGAAGATGTTCTTACACAAGGTGCATGTATTGACAGCTTCGGTGTTGGTGAAAGACTTATAACAGCAAAATCAGAACCTGTTTTTGGCGGTGTATACAAGCTTGTTGCTGTTGAAAATAATGGTGAAATAATTCCAAAAATAAAGATAAGTGAAAATGAAGCTAAAATAACAACTCCTGGTTTTAAAAAGATATATAGAATTTTTGACAAGAAAACAGATAAAGCTGTAGGTGATTTAATAGCCTTGGATGATGAAATAATAGATGAAAGTAAGCCTCTTGTAATATTTGATCCAGTTTATACCTGGAAAAAGAAGAAACTTACAAACTATTATGTAAAAGATTTAAGAGTTCAATTATTTAAGGACGGAATTAAAAAATATGAAAGTCCAGATGTTCTTGAGATAAGAGATATAGCAGAGAAAGAAACTGAAAAGCTTTGGCCTGAAGTTTTGCGTCTTGAAAATCCTCATACTTATTATGTTGATTTATCTTCAAAACTTTGGAACTTAAAGCACAACTTACTTCAAAGTTATTCAGATACTTTTAATGAATAAAAGGTTAAGAAATAATGCGAAGTAACAATGCTTCGTCGCATAAAAAAGATCCTATAAATCTAAGGTGAAAAAATCACAAGATCCTAAGATATTTCAATAACTCGCTGAAAAGATGCTCAGACAATTGAAATATCTAAGTATTTTGTGATTTTTTCGCCAAGATTTATTAGGATTTTTTTTAACTGTTCCTTCAGCATTGTTACTTCGCTCCCACGATAGTGCAAGGAAAAAATTCCTCCGTACCTACGGAATTTTAGGCATAAATTTTTGTACTGTTATGATATAATTATTAAATTCTATTGTCTAACCATGTTTACAATGCATTTTTCGTAGAGAACTGGAGAAAAATATTCCTTGTATTTCTGGCTTAGCGAAGTAACAGTATTGAAGAGATGATTTAAATGAAAGCTAATAAATCTTATAAATTCAAAAACTTTTCAACTGTGTTTTTCATTTCATCCTTCTTACAAGTATTGTTATGAAGAATTTCTCTTTCATTTATATCACGTATTCCTGCTGGTATTTCTGATTTCATTAAGCTGCTCATTTTTTTCATAAGTTCAAAACTGTCACAGTTAGTATACTTATCATCTACAGCTTCCATTACTGCATTTGTAAATTTATATGGACTTGCTGTTGAAGCTATAATAGTCTTTGTATTATCATTTTTTTCATATTTATATCTTGCATAAACACTATATGCTACTGCTGTATGAGTATCTATTAAATAGTCATTTTCACTATACATCTTTGATATTGCCTTTTTAGTTTCTTCTTCTGTAGCAAAGCCTCCACAGAAATCTAAAAGTTTATCCTTCATCTCATTTGTTATTTCATACCTTCCATTAGATGAAAGCTTGTTCATAAGCTCAGATACCTTCTTAGGATCCCTGCCGCATGCAAGATATATAAGTCTTTCAAGGTTACTTGATATCAAAATATCCATAGATGGAGATATTGTAGTTACAAATTCTCTATCCTTATCATAAGTTCCTGTTTTAAAGAAATCGAAAAGAACTTTATTGTCATTTGAAGCACATATTAATTTATTTACAGGAAGTCCCATACTCTTTGCAAAATATGCAGCAAGTATATTTCCAAAGTTTCCTGTTGGGACAACGAAGTTTACTTTTTCACCACAATCTATTTCCTTATTTTTGCACAAGGTACCATAAGCATAAAAATAGTAAACAATTTGCGGAACAAGTCTCCCTATATTTATTGAATTAGCCGATGAAAATCTATATCCCTTTTTCTTAAGCTTATCGCTAAACTCTTTATCGGTAAATATTTTCTTAACTCCGCTTTGAGCATCATCAAAATTCCCTTCAATACCAACAACATGTGTATTTGCTCCCTTTTGAGTTACCATTTGGAGCCTTTGAACCTGACTTACTCCATCTTCAGGAAAAAACACTATAATTTCCGTACCATCTACATCTGAAAAGCCTTCAAGCGCTGCTTTTCCAGTATCTCCAGAAGTTGCTGTCAAAATAACAATTTTATCTGTGATATTATGTTTTCTTGCTGAAGTTTTTAATAAATGTGGAAGTATTGAAAGTGCCATATCCTTAAACGCAAGTGTAGGACCGTGATACAACTCAAGAAAATAAGCATCTTTAGTCTTTTTCATAGGTGCTATTTCTTCTGTATCGAACTTAGCATCATATGCCTTTTCTATACAGGTTTTGAGTTCCTCTTCAGTAAAATCCGTTAGAAAACTACTCATAACAGTATATGCTGTTTCTTTATAATCGAATTTTGAAAGTTCTTTAATGCTGCATTTAAGCTTAGGAATTTCATTTGGAATAAAAAGCCCACCATCTTCTGAAATTCCCTTTAAAATTGCTTCCGAGGCACGAACTTTTATTTCGCTATTTCTTGTACTACTATAATAAATATCTTCCATTTTAAAGCTCCTCCAATTTACTGTATATTTTCTATTCTTATTATGTTATCTATGCATTTTACATGACCAGAGGCCTTTATTTTTTCTATAGCTTTATCTATATTTCCTTCAAGTGTAGTATGTGTAAAATATACTACAGATGCAAATTCCTCACGTTTACCCTTCTGCATTACTGAAAGTATACTTACTCCTTCCTCACCAAAAATCGTAGAAATTTCACCAAGCACTCCTGGCAAATCCATAACCGATATCCTTACATAATATTCACTTTCTGTATTTTCCATTGGACTAGGTTTTATATTCAAATAATTATTTCTAACTGCACTTATAGCCTCCACATCAGTACTTCCTCTCAGTATTGATATTATATCAGATACTACCGCACTTCCTGTTGGAAGGTCTCCTGCACCTCTTCCATAAAGCATCATATCTCCAACTGCATTTCCTCTTATAAATATAGCATTGAAAGAATCATTTACACTCGCAAGTGGATGTCTTTCTGGTATCATTGCTGGATGAACTCTCATTTCAAGCTTTCCTGAAACTTCTTTTACTATTGCTATAAGTTTAATAATATATCCAAAATCTTTTGCATATTTTATATCTATTGGCTTTATCTTTGTTATTCCTTCCCTATATATGTCTTCTATATTAATTCTTGTTCCAAAGGATAATGAAGATAATATTGCAAGTTTATACATTGCATCATAACCTTCAACGTCAGAAGTTGGATCAGCTTCAGCAAAGCCTTTTTCCTGAGCTTCTTTTAATGCAGCTTCAAAAGTCATATTGTCAAATGTCATTTTAGTAAGTATGTAATTTGTAGTACCATTTATTATGCCTATTATTTGCTCTATTTTATTTGCAGTTAAGCTCTCATTTATAGCATGTATTATTGGTATACCACCTGCAACACTAGCTTCATAATAAAATGCTACTCCCTCATTTTCAGCAGCGGTAAATAGCTCATCACCTTCTGTTGCAAGAAGCATTTTATTCGCAGTAACTACGTGTTTTTTATTTCTGATTGCTTCCAATATATAATCCTTAGCCGGATCAACTCCACCCATAATCTCTACTACTATTTTAATTGAATCATCTTTTAATACATCCTCTGGATTTTCTGTAAGAAGTTCCTTTGGTACATCAATGCCTCTATCTTTGTTAACATCTCTAACCAAAATTTTTCCGACTTCAATGTCATATCCAGATCTCTTTCGTATCTCTTCTTTATTTGTATTTAATATCTTCCATACACCTGTTCCTACATTTCCTAAACCTAAAATACCTATTTTAACCTTATTCATATGCCCCAAACCTCCTATATATAGATGTTAATAAATCCTTTTTTATAACTTCTTATATCTTAACATGTTTAGTGTCAAAATACAATTGTTTGCCCAACATCTACAATTTTTATTGAACCATCATTTATAGTATTAAGCCTTTTTAAGGTTTCATTGTCATCATCCTGAGCCAAAATATATGTTTTATAGTGTATTGGTATCATTTGTTTTGCCTTCATCATCTTAAACATTTTAAAAGCCTGCTCTGGTGAACAGTGCATTTTTAGAAATTCATCAGGTTTATAACATCCTACAGGCATAATTGCAGCATCAGCCTTTATATTCTTATATACTGTTGTGTAAGCAGTATCTCCTGCAAATAATACACTTTTTTTACTTCCTTTTATAAGATATGAATTGCTGTCCTTATAACCAAAGAAATAATATCTTTTTCCATTATGATTAGCTCTTATTGCATCTATTTCTATATTTTCATCCTTATAAGCTTCATTTTCGCTAAGTATATTAATTTTCTTAAATCCTATAATTTTAAGAGTTTTTTTAACTCCTTTTGAACTTATAACAGTAGCGTCTTTATCAAGTCCTGCAAGAACACTATAATCGAGATGATCCATATGTCCATGAGTAATTAATATATAATCTATCTTTAAATTTTTTAAGTTTACGGATGGCTTTACAAGTCTTTTCATGTATCCTAAGTGTTTCGTAACAGGATCGGTTAGTATAATCTTTCCTTCCATATTTATTATGGTAGTAGCATGCCCAACCCATTGGATTGAATTTGTAACTATTTTTTCAGACTTTGGCCTTAATGGCTTTCTTAAATAAGCTTTAAAATTTCTTTTATTAAGCTCAAATATATCTTTAGTTTTCATAATAACCTTAGATTTACCCATATAACCACTTTCCCTTGATTTTTAATATATTTATCTATATTTTATCACATAAACCAAATTGCATTAAAATAAAACTGCTTAAAAATTTATCTTCAATAATAAATTTTCAAGCAGTTTATTTTTAAAATATAATCATAGAATACCAATTTTATATATTAATAGACTTTTTTTCATCAAAAGCAACTTTGCTTACTGTGTCTGGAAACCATATTGCTATTTCTCTTTCTGCATTTTTAAAATTATCGGAAGCATGTACTAAATTCCTTGTTTTATCATCGGCATATTTTCCTCGTATACTTCCCAATTCGGCTAAGTTTGGATCCTTATTTCCATTAATTTTTCTAACTATATTTATAGCATCTTCTCCTTCTATAATCATAGCACATACTTTTCCGTCAATAATATAGTTTATTAATTCTTCAAAATAAGGTTTTCCTTTATGCTCTTCATAATGTCTTTCTGCTGTTTTTCTACTACATTGAACAAGTTTTAACTCAACTATATTGAGATCCTTTTGTTCGTAAAAACTTATTATTTCTCCCATTATTTTTCTTTTTATACCATCTGGTTTTATTAAAACTAATGTTCTCTCAGTCATAAAAAACACCCTTTCAAATATTTTTCCAGGTATACAATTATAAAGACCTAAAATATGAACGAAATCTTGCACCACTTTTTAGTTATTATATCCATACATTCAATATATATTCACAAACATTATAAACTGGAACCAACATACTTTTTATAATGTTCAATTATATCATTTTCATCATCTTTCATGGTAACATATTCATACAATGCTGTAGCATTACTTTTGTTTGCTTCAGCTCTTTTAAAAGGACACAAATTATGATTATTTTTTTCTTTAAAAAAGACACACTCCTTAAAGCATTCCACTCTTTCATCACTTGTGGTTAAAAATGGACAATCATCCATAATACATACCCCCTATTGATAATCCAAAAACTAGAAATTGATTTTGTTTATTACATTATACAGCCTCGTAGACTAAATTTAAAGCATTTTCTTAATTTTTAGAAAATTTTTTTTGTGATTAAAATAGTGCAGGTAAAAATTAAAGAGGGCATTGCAATTGCCCTCTTTAATTAGATGAATATTTCCAAGTGACTTTATCACCTTGCTTAAGCTTATAAGAACCACAACCAATCTGAGGTGAACTTCCATTTACAAAATATATCCATCCGCTATTCTTACCATGTTCCTTTTCCCTAACTCCTGCTATAGCTGAAATATACAAACTATATCCAGATCCTGTAGTCTCAACTGATATTCCCTTTGAACTTAATGCATTTAGTGTAACCTCTCCAACAGTTTTTCCACTTACATCAATATAAGTGGAAAGTATTGTTCTGTTACTTACGGTGTCTAATACAGTAAGATTAGGTTCTTCACTTGGCTTTGGACTTGGTGCTGGAGTAACAATTCTATTACTACTTGCGCTTTTATTAGAAGGGGCACTACTACTTCCACTATTTGGGTTTGAGCTGCTTTCCTTATTGCTTACAGAATTTTCCTTGCTTTTATCAGTAGCTTGTTTATTGTTTGCAGCTTTTCCAGCATCTGAATCTTTTGTTTGGGCTTTTGAAGTATCCTTAACTGAAGTATCTTTTACCTGCTTTTTCTTAACCTGATTTACAGCTGTAATCTTTTTAGAAACATTATTACTATTATTATCTGTTAGCTTGCTTCTTAAAGCATTACCACCTAGAATTAAAATTAAAGATAAAATTATTATTGAAACACTTAAAATTACTTTTTTCTTCAATATAATCAATTTCTCCTTTTAGATATATATCCTTTAATATTTTTTATTTTAAACAATATATACGCTTTTTTCTCAGATACACATATTATGCAAAAACCCACTCCAACAAGAACTATTCCAAACATAAATAACAATTTAAAATCAAAGAAATATCCTGTTTGAGGAAGTACTTTATAAGCAGCCGCATTAATTTTTGTAGTTGAAGCTGCTGCTGAGTTTTTAGAATTATTTGCCTTAGATTCGCTATTTGATGGAACATTGTATACTGGCAGATTAGCTGCATTTATATTGCTTGCATAATAATTATATGCAGCTTTATTTTTAATAAACTCATTAATTGAAAATAAAGCTCTAAAGGCCTCTTCAGTAGAAAAATCATTTGCTTCTTCATCTGATAAATTATGTTTATATTGTCCATTTGAAGTTTTATATGATAGAAAAGCATCTACTAAATTTCCTTTTGACTTTGCAAAATTAACTTCTCCATTTGATAGCTTTGTATCTCCATATGGAGTAACATTTACAGATAAAAGTCCCATAATAACAAAAGCATTTGTTTCACTGGATGGTCCATAAGTTCCAGGCACATAACCATTATCATCTTCAATATCATTTAAATGTTTAATAGCTGAATCTACAGAAGAAACAACTTCTTTATCTCCAGAATTGTAGTAAGAGGATAAAGCTGAAATAGCTGCTCCTGTCATATCAGCATCTGCTGCTTTAGTTGAAGGATCATATGACCAACCTATAGCATTACCTTTATCATCTTTTATAACATTTTTAAGTATATAATTTTTAAGAGTATCCTTCTTTATTTTATAATTTGCATCATCTATATTGGCAAATTTATAAGATAAAAGTCCATAAATAGCATCATTTATAAGAAAATCATCTATATTTCTATTGTAAAGTTCAGATACCAAATTTACTCCTGCAAAGTTGTAAGGTGTGTATCCTGCTGCTGTTAATCCAATTATTAACTTTTCAATTTGAGTATTATAGTATTTTGATACTCCCTTTTTATTTATATTATTTAAAGCATCACTTATAAATTGTTTATTTATACCTCCCTGCATTCCTAATTTATTAAGATCTAATGCTGCCCATTCATCAGTATAATTTTTAACTGCATTTTCTGTTAACTTCATTTCATTTTCAATATTAGCATTGCTATTAGTATTACTGCTGCTTCCACCCTGTGCACTTCCCGGATCATTTCCAGGATTACTAGCAGCAGAACCATCCTTAGTTATAGTAAACTTAAATCTATCTGCTGCCACCTTAGGAATTGAAGTTTTGCTATAATCACTTAAATCTAAATAATAATCCCCTGCTTCAAGTCCATTATTTATGTTTATTGTATTCTTGCTTAAAGAAACTGGTACATCATCACCATTTTCATTCGTGAGCTTTACTGTTATATTCTCAATTGGTGTTACGACAGTTTTATTTGTATTCCAATCAAGATCTTTATTGTTAATTGAAATATTAATAGGCTTACCTGCTTCTTTTGTTGAGAACTCTATGTCATTGGCAAGATAAGTAGTTCCCCAAAGAGAGAAATACACTATAAGTTCATCCATACTATCAAGCTTTGTCTTATCAATAGAAGTATCTGGAGTTACATATGTTCCATCTGATTTTTTTACTGCATACATCCATCCAGAACCTTTTTGAACATCATTAGTTTTTAAATCATTTATACTATCTATGAATTTTCCATACTCACCATCAGGCACGCTGTATTTTATTCCCTTGCCGTCTAGAACTTCTTTCATAGCATCTAATGCATTGTAATTTTCAGTATCGCCTCTTGCAATTTCACCTTGAGTACCATCAATAACAACCTTTATTGTTTTTACATCTGCCTTTACATTTAACCTTTGGAAATTTAAAGAATATGCAAAAATAATAATAAAACTAAGCATAAAACAAATAAATTTCCATGTTAATTTTTTTAATTTCATGTCTTTTCCCCCTCTTTTAAATATGTTACTTTCATTCTCTTCTTAAATCTAAGAAGTATTTTATAAAATTTTTCATAAAATACAATACAAAATATAAAATTACCAACTGCATGCATTACATCAAAAGTAATTCCTGACAAGTATGCTAAGAATACAGTTTTTATATTTATAGGCCTTATAAAGCCTAGAACATGCCACAAATCCATTATCCAGTCAAACATAAAGCCATATAAAAAACATATCACAGCAAACACCTCAACGGATAATTTTTTATCTTTTCTACCAATAATACCTGATATATACCCTACAAGCCCCCATGAAAACATCTGCCAAGGTGTCCATGGTCCTTGACCAAAAAATATGTTTGATATAAAAGCTGTAGTGCTTCCAACGAGAAAACCCTCAAAGGAACCAAAAACAAGTCCAGAAAGTGCTACAATAAATGTGACTGGCTTAACATTCGGTATAGCTACAAATACAATCCTAGATGCAGCTGCAAAAGCAGAAATCCCTCCAATAAGTACTATTTCCTTCGTGCCCATATAACTTTTTTCAAAGTAAACATATGAGATAATAACAATTCCAAAAACAGCTAAAGTAATTATTATAGGAAAATAATTTTCTCCTCCATATTTAAATGCTATAATCATAAGAAATAGTACAAATACTAATATTAAAAAAGAAAGCAATCTTCTCACCTTGCTGCATCCCCTTTTATGTCTTCAATTACAAATACGTTTGAATTTATATCCCTAAATAATTTATTAATATTTGTTGTGTAATATATCCCTTGCTTAAGTACTTCATATTTACTTCCACTTGTAATTTTTTTACCATCAAACATTAAAATAAAATTACTGCAAAATCTAGCGGCAAAATCCAAATCATGTGTGATCATTATTATAGTAGAGCCATTGTTATTTAAATTTTTAAGTATATCTCCAAGCTTATACTTCACATCTTCATCAAGTCCCCTTGTAGGTTCATCCAATATTAAGATTTCTGGTTTAAGTACAAGTACAGAAGCAATAGCAACCCTTTGTTTTTCTCCCCCACTTAAATCCCTAGGATTTTTCAATTTAAATTTATAAATATCAAGCTCTTTTAAAGTGTAATCTATAATCCCATCATCATCTAAACCATAATTGTCCAGTGTAAATTTTAATTCATCATAAACTGTATCTTTTGACAAATAATCATTTGGATTCTGAGATACATAGCCAATCTTTACTCCTATATCTTTAAATTTTAATTTTTTCACCTCATGTCCCATTAATTTTATACTTCCGCTATACTTTACAAATCCCATAACAGCCTTAACTAAAGTACTTTTTCCTGCACCATTAGAACCTATAATTGCATTAAAGCTTCCCCTTTTTATATTTAAATCAATATTGCTATTTGCTATAGTATCTCCGTACTTACAGGTTACTTTTTTTATTTCAATAACATCTTCCTCTGGCAAAGCTATTTCACCTGTTTTTTTAGGCTCTATTAAATTTGAAGAAGTATTTAAAACTTTTCGAAGCTCCCTAAAGCTACCAGGCATTTTTTCTATACCTAATATCTTGGAAACCTTCAGATATGATGGAAAAAAACTTTTCACTTCATCTAAGCTACTGCTGTACATTTCCACCTTGTCTCCATAAAAAACTATTTTTCCATCCTTCATTACGGCTACTCTATCTGCTATATCAAAACATCTATCTATTCTTTGTTCTATTAAAACAACTGTAATTCCAAGCTCGTTGTTAATCTTTTTTATGAGATTTATAATTTCGTCTGAGGCCTCTGGAGCAAGCTGAGAGGTTGGTTCATCAAACACAATAAATTTAGGCATATATGCAAGAGCTGAAGCCACTGCTACTTTTTGTTTTTCTCCACCAGAAAGCGTATTTATAAACCTATCTTTTAAATGCAATATATTGCAAAATTGCATGGTTTCAATTACCCTTCTCTTTATAACACTGCTCTCTATTCCTATGTTTTCAGGTCCAAAAGCTATTTCCCTAAACACCTTATCCATCAAAATTTGCTTTTCAGGATCCTGAAATACCATAGTCACCTCGGAAGCTCTTTCCCTATCTGAAAGTTCTTCCAGCTTCTTACCATTTAATATTATGTTTCCTCCAATGGTTCCACCATAAAAGTTAGGAACTGCTCCTGTAAAGCACCTTCCAAGTGTAGATTTTCCAGAACCTGATTTACCACAAAGAAGAAGTACATCTCCCTTATGTATTTCAAGATTTACATCACATATACTTGCACTTTTTTCATCAGGATAGAAATAACTTAAATTTTCTACTTTTACGTAACTCATGTAATTTCTCAACTCTCCACTCTGTTTGATTTTCTAAGCAATAAAATTAAACTAAGCAATGTTACAACTATAAATGTGTAGACAGATAGATTAAAAAACGATTTTTTATTTATACCCTGAGAATATATTTCAAACTTATCAAGGCCTAATAAATGAACTACAAGAAAGCATAATGAATAGCTTAAATATACAAGCATAAACATGTAATCTTTTTTATGAAATTTTTGTTTTTCATACATTGTTCTTTTTCCACTTAAAAAACCTCTTACATATGAGGTCTCAGCTATATTAAAAAAGGTTTCTAGAGAATCCTCTAAAAGAACAGATAGTATTTCCATGACACCTTTTACTTTACTTTTTAAATTTCCACTTTCAAACTCAACGCCACGAATTTTATATATCATCTTTATATTTTTCAATCTTTCCTGCATTGCTGGAAAAAACTTAAATCCAATCATCATTGCTAAAGTTGTTTTAGGAATTTTACTTAAAAAATATGAGACCGCTGCATCAGAATCTATAAGAATGCCCAGCAGTAGAAAAATGTATATAACTACTAAAAGCTTAAGAGTAAGTGTAAAAGCATAAATAACAGCCTCAAGTGTAAAATATCTTCCCCAAATATTTACAAGCACAAAACTTCCTTTGGATACAAATAGCATATTTATTATTATAGTTACAATAGCAATTGGTATAAAATATATAAATGCACTTTTTAGTTTCAAAAACTCATGGCTTTTAATAATATTGGTGACTACAAATGCAAATATACAAAATATTACAAGAGGGTTATCCTCTAAGAAAGTTATTATTAGCAAGGCCAAGCATAGATTAACAGGACTAATAACATGAAGCTTATTCAAATTTACCACCTTTAACCATCAAATTTATTTACAAAAAAACAAAAAGAACCCTAAGGTTCATAGTATGACAAAAAAGCTAAGCATAGCCTCTTTTTATAAAACCTTAACCTTCCCTCCGAAGGTGGAATTGCTATAGACAGGAGACCAATAAAAACGCTAAAGTTCAATATCGATTTCCACTTAATATAAGATATCCTGGCTTGCACCTCATCCTCATGATTTACCTTCCCCAAATGCTCATATTTCCATAAAAATAATCTTACAAATGAGTGGTGTTAAAGATATGCTCTACAAATCATTTGTCCATGCTTACAGTAGCGGGGGCTGCTGCGGCATATACCGCATTCCCTTATATTAAAGCCAATATTAAAATTGTTAAGCTTATATTATCATATATTCTTCATTTTTTCAAATATACATTAAAACTAGTTCAACTATACATGTTCTAATCATAATATTAAAATTTATACTTTAAAAATTTTATTTTTTATTTTATAATTTTACTAAAGGATTATACGGAGATGATATTATGAAAAATAAAATACTAAATACAATTTTAACTTTACTTATTTGCCTTATAATTGCACCAATTGTTCTTTATGGTGTTTTAGGCACATCATCTTTTGAACATATAGTATACTTAATTCCCAAAAAAAATATCGTTGCTATGTATATATTTGTAAGCATATTAGGAATAGTAATTTACACCATATTGAAATACGCAAAGAATCTAATACTGTACAAAATAAGTAAAAGCCCAATTATGCGTTCAGAAATTATTTCTATAGAAAAAGTTTCTGAAAAATCACTGGCGCTTGGCTTTATAGAAATAGGCTATGATTCTGAAGATGCTTATGTAGTTAAATTTAAGCATAAAAACAAACTAATAGATATTACAATTCCAAAAGATGATGTACAAAAGGACTTACCTACAAATGAAAATCCATATATAGAATATCAATATATAAAATTGATAAGTATTTTTAATAAATTCAAAAATATAAAGGTGCACACTAATAAAAGCAGAGTATAATTTTCTATTTTAAGGATAAACTTATAGTAAAGTAAACAAAATTATATTTTATTCACTTTACTATAAGGAGCGATTTTCATGAATGTTACAACTATATCTTTATCATACTGGTTTTTAGGCATAGCCTTAATTGGAATTGCATTTTCAATATACTTTAAATCATTAGTTGCTAAAACCTCTCCAGGAAGTAAATCTAGAGATAAGATTTTGGGCAATATGAAAGATCCTATGTCCTGGCGTCAAAAAAATAATATGCTATCATACATATCTATATTTTGGACTGTTATTTCATTGATACTATTTATATATTTAAAGTTTTTGTCTACCGCCGGCTTGCTGCCAGTTTATTATATGTTTGTCTATGTAGCTTTAATTGCTCTTTCACTACTTTTTGTAAATGTAAAAGGTAAAAGTGCTGAATAATTTTATTAAACATTGCTTCAAAAATTACAATTTTATTATATTTTTGAAGCAATGTTTTTTTACTATCCTTATTATGATATACTTTTTATGTAATTTTAAATACTTAAATAAATGGAGCGATGACATTGAAACACAAATTTTTATCTACATTAATAAGTTTTACGCTAATATTTTCTATATCCTCAACTACCTTTGCTGCAACTTCAAAGACTTCTTCAGAACCAAGTATAGTTGCAAAAACCGCTATATCTATCGATGCAGAAACTGGTGAAGTAATTTATTCTAAAAATCCAGATGACAAAATTTATCCAGCAAGTACGACTAAATTATTAACTGCTCTTTTACTTACTAAAAGTAAAAAACCTTCTGATATGCTAGCTTACTCAAATAGTGCTAAAGAGCAGCCGGAATTTTCTCTAAATAAAAACATTCATCCAATAAAAGTAGGAGAAAAAATGTCAGCTGACAGCGTTATGCAGGGGCTTTTAATTTATTCTGGAAATGATATGGCATATGTTATTGCATCAAATATACTAGGAAAGATTAATGATTCTACTAATGAAACCAAAAATAATTTTTCATCCATTATGAATAAAGAAGTACAAGCTCTTGGTTTAAAGAATACTCATTTTGTTACTCCAAATGGTCTTCATGACGATAATCATTACAGTACTGCTTATGATATGAGTAAGCTTGCCAAGGCAGCTTTTAAGAACAAATGGATATATGACACTATTTCTAAGCAAAAATCAACTATTTATACTGAAGATAAAGTAAAATTTCCAATAACAAACACAAATAAAATCATAGACCCTAAAGAATCAGTTTATGATAAAACTTGCATAGGTGGTAAAACAGGTTCTACATCAAATGCTGGCAAATGTCTCATAGCCTTATACAATAGAAATGGAAGAAAAATAATAGGTGTAGTAATGAAATCTGTATATGATAGCAAAGATCTTCAAGTATTTAAGGATATGCAGAGTTTAATAAATTATAGCTATGAATGCTCACCTACTACACTGCATAAAAAAAGCACTGCATACAGCACAATAAAAGTATCCTATAAGCCATTTAAATTTTTCGGACCAGAAAAAACGGCAAATATTAATTTAATTTTAGATAAAGATATAGTTTATTACAAAAACCAGTTAAATGATACTGAAAAATCCGTTACTCAAAACATTTCCAGTATAAATCCTTGGAAATTAAATTCAAATAATTCTGTTGGAACAGTAACTCTCAGTGAAAGAGGAATTACTAAAACCTATAAATTATATCCATCAATATCTACAAAAGATTTATTAGGTACTAATAAACTTTTATATGGATTAACTTTACTTGGAATAATTGCAATATTGGGAGTTTTAATTACCATAATTTTTAAAATAGCTAAAAGATCAAGAAGTAAAAAATCATATTTCTAAAATAATAGAAGCTGCTATCAATAAAATATTAATAGCAGCTTCTATTGTTTAGAAATTCTCATTTAATTGCTAAATTATTAAGCTTCATTTTACTTTCATCCATTTTGCTATCCAGTAATAGCACTTTTCTCTAATGTCCTGTGGGAATGAACTTTCACTGTTAAACACTATGCTGCTGTATTTATTAGGTACCCTCATATCCAAATATTTTTCCCTAACCCTATCACTTACTTTTTGAAAATGCTGTTCAAACTCATTTTTACTATTTCGCGTAAAAATAAAGGGTCTTGGTGCAATACCTGAAAGTATGTCACATTCTGCATCATACTTATTTAATCCAGGAATAGAAATACACATGTCAAACCCTTTAATAAATTTCATATTAGTATCGCTATACAAATTGCTAGCAAAATACATATTGTAGTTGGCACATCCAACTTTTATTCTTTTGTCTAAAAATATAGTTAACATTGCAAGTAATCCACCTTCTCCAGAGCCGATTACACCTATTTTTTCACTATTTACTTCCTCAAAACTTTGAAGTACATCAATTGCTCTTTTCATTTCAAACATTTCACATCCCATTTCAGTATGTCCACTATATAAAAGCTTACTGCACTTAAACATTCTATAGCTTTCGTTTACGTTTGTCTTCTTACTTATAGAATTTTTTTTAATAAAATCACTATAAAAATTAGCTTCTTCAATTCGCCTACTTTCATAAGGAAATCTATCTGGACATATAACTACATATCCATTTAAACAAAGTTCAAGTCCATATCCTAATTCATCATTCTTGCATATTCCAGCAGCTGTACTTTTTCCAAGCTTATATTCATCCCCTTTATCGGTTCCGTGTATTGCCAGAACCCCTGGGACTTTGCCTTTTATGTTCTTTGGAATGAGTAAGTATGCCTCAACCTTTTCATTTGAACTAACTTCATATCTAATTAATTTTCTTGTGTACTTATCAAACTCTTCAACTGAAAGTATATCAACCTTTCTATCTAATTTTTCTTCATTATAGCCTATGAGTTCCATAAACTTTTCAGGAGTTAACTTTAAATTTTCACATTTTTCATTCTCTAATACATGATTAAACTTCATAATTATCCCCCCAAGCGTAAACGTTATCGTTATAATAATTATAAAGTTAATTTTCATATTTTGCAATAATTTAGAAAAATCAAAAACATTTTTATTTTATATCTTCTTGTTCAGCTCAGCATTCCTAACTCTATAAGCTTCTTCAATCATTTCATTTTTAAAATCTTTTTCATCCATATCAAGATCTACATTGCTTTTAATGCTTTTTATGGATAGTTCTGCAACTTTCTTTATAAGTCTAACACCATATAATTTTAAGAGTTCCTCTTCAACATCAATTTGACTTTTTAAAGTTTCCTTATCAATTATATGCTTTAAATTTATTCCCCTATGTTTAAGCGCATAAGCTACAATTATGCCCCTATTGCAGTAAATAGGCTCTTTTTCTATCCCCATAACTGCAATTTTAAATCCCTTTTTAATTCCATTTTCTATTCTAACTATTCCATTTGTAAAATACTCACTTAAACGTACCTTTTCAAAATCATTTCTATCAAACTCTTGTTTACTTAAGTCAAATTCTTTTTCCATAGGTATATAATAAATTCCAAGCTTATTGAGAAACTTTTTAATATTTTCTCCATTATAATCACCAGTTATATTGCTTTGAACAGATCGTATATCCACTATACAATTAATATTGTACTCTTTTAAAATATCACTAAAATCCTTTAACTTTCTATTATCGTGTCCTATTGTATAACATAAATTTATCATAAAGTCATCTTTCCTTAATTTTTAAATATAATATTTCATTATAATTGTAGTCAAATAAAAAAATACTGTCAATGCTGTAGTTTCACTATATAAACAAAATAAAGGTTGATATAAAAAAATTGCAAGATACACTTGAATAAAAAATGTGGGTTCAATGATCGAAACCCACATTTTTTATTTAGATTATATTTTAAATAAATGTCTATTTTCAAACTTATTTAATAAATTCAATTAAATCTTTTCCAAGCTTCTTTATACGTGCAAGTGAATAAACATCATATCCCCTTTTTTCCAAAACTTCACGTCCAGGTTGAAAGGATTTTTCAATAACAATGCCTATTCCCGAAACCTTTGCACCACATTCCTCCACTAAACGTATTGCCCCTAAAGATGCCTCTCCATTAGCCAAAAAATCATCAATTATAAGTATATTATCATCTTTTGATATATACTTTTTTGATAATGTAAGCTGATAATCTGAACCTTTAGTAAATGAATGAACTATAGTTTGATAAAAATCGTCATTTAATACCTTTGATGCCTGCTTTTTTAATATAACCATAGGTAAATTCATCTGCATTGCTGTCATAACTGCTGGAGCTATACCTGAACTTTCAATGGTAAATACTTTTGTAATACCTCTATTCTCAAAATACTTTTTAAAATTTGTTCCTATTTCATACATCAATTTAGGATCAACTTTATGATTTAAAAAAGAATCCACCTTTAACACTGCCTCGTTAAGTGCATGTCCTTCTTTTAAAATCCTATCACGCAATTCTTCCATTTTTAACACCTCGTATATATTATTATTTTTTTTCTTTTAGTATAAGATTTAGTACAAGTGCAACGATTGTTCCTGTTGAAATTCCTGATGAAAATATCATCTTTAAACTTTCTGGAAGACTTGATAAAACCTCTGGTCTAAAGGTTACTCCTAAGCCTAAACCAATTGAAGTTGCTATTATCAGTAGGTTTCTGTTATCTAACTTCACATGGCTTAAAGTTTGAATTCCTGCAGCAGCTACCGTTCCAAACATAACAATACCAACTCCTCCAAGTACTGGTTGTGGCATTACATTTATAATTGCTGCAAATTTAGGGAATAGACCTAAAATAATAAGAAGTATTCCAGCAGTCATGGTTACAAATCTACTTGCAACTTTAGTAAGAGGGATAAGTCCTACATTTTGACTAAATGAAGTATTTGGCATTGCTCCAAATATACCAGCAAGTACACTTCCAACTCCATCTGAAAGTATTCCTCTAGAAATTCTAACATCATCGTCCTTAATACCAGAAATTTCATTAATAGCTCTTAAGTTTCCAACAGTACTTATGACAGATACACAGTATGCAGGAATAAAAGGTAAAAGCACATCAAAATTAAACTTTACACCATTAGCGAAAAACTGTGGAAGGGATATTAGATTTGCCTTAGCTACTGATGAAAAATCGACCATACCAAGACAAATACAAATTATATAGCCTACCGCCATTCCTATTAAAATTGACGCACTGCTAAAAAGTCCTTTTCCATAATGATTTAATAAAAGCGTAACTAAAGTTACAATTAATGCTATACTTATATTATTTAAGCTTCCATAGTTATGTGATCCAGAACCTCCTGCTGCCCAATCTATTGATACTGGAAGTAATGTAAGTCCTATTAAACAAACTACAATACCTGTTACAAGCTCAGGAAATAATTTCATTATGTACTTAATAAAGAAACTTAAAATTATTACTAAGAAAGCTCCTAATATGGTAGCTCCAAAAATCCCCGCTAAGCCAAATTTTTTACCCACTACTGCAGCAGGTGCAACGAAAGTTATATCCGTTCCCATTATACAGGCTACACGTGCTCCAATAGGTCCTATACCCTTAGACTGTATAAATGTAGCAATTCCAGCCATTAAAATTGCAGCACTTATCAAAGCTGTTGATGTTTTTGCATCAAGTTTCAAGGAAGATGCTATAATTATAGGTACTACTATAATACCTCCAAATGCAGCAAAAATATGCTGAAATCCAAGTAAAATTTGTGATAATACTTTTGGCTTATCATCTACTTCGTAAGCTAGCTCAATCTGTTTTTCATTTTCCTTTTGCGTCTCCATCTTTTTCTCCCTTACATTTTATTATTATATAATAAAGGACACCTCATAAATAAATATGAGGTGTCCTTGAAAACAATAGTACAATAATCAAAAACCCCTCGTAGTCTGCTTATTTAAGGTTAGCAGGTAGAAACTTTCGGACCATATTACCGATTATATACGAGTTTAAAAAATCACAATAAAAATTATATCATATTTTATTGCTTAATTCTATTTTAGGTGCAGTTGAATCTGACAATTTAAAGATATAATATGATTTTTTATCTTCCTTTTGATCTATTTGTACCCTTTCAATGTTTAATACTACATAAAACCTATAGTTTTCCTTACTAAGCTATAAGTTCAACAAGCGTCATCCCCTTACATTTATCATTTCTTATGAACTGTTCCACCTTTATCCCTTCACTTCTTAGTATAATAATCCGCTTTCATTTCCAATTACCTTAACTGTTTTTGTTAAAGATATATCTGTTAAAACTGTTTTTCCGTCTTCCTTTTTTTCTAGGGTAACAACTATATCTGTACTCTTACCAGCTTCACCATTCATTCCAAACGCTGTTACAGTATCGCCACCATCTCCAGTTACAACTCCGCTTAAATCATTGTTTACTCCACTTAATTTTCTATTATTTTTATTTATAGTTATTATATTTCCATCACCTGTTGTTACAGTAACCGTTAAATTATCACTTGGTACTGCATACTTAGGGGTTCCATCCTTGTTCATGCCTATTCTAACTTTTACATTAAAATCAACATGCCCTCCTTCAGGTATAGTATTAAAGGTTAGTCCTTCAAGTTCAATATCACTATTATCTATAAGATTTACTTGAAAGGAAGCGGTATCTGAATAATTTCCTGCTTTATCCCGTTCTCTTGCATACACAGTACAGTTGCTTTTAATGCCATCAATATCTTTACTTGCTAAGTCTGACTTAAGCCATGTTATTCCATCTAAACTATATTCCATTGTATCAATACCAGATCCGTTCTCATTATCACTTCCAAAGGTTATTGAAACATCCCCCATACAAAAGTCACCACTTTTGCTTACTATTGTAGGTTCTGCAGGTTTTACTTTATCAATTTGTATATCCTTTTCACTTTCACTGCTGCTGCATAAGGAAACTATATCAACGGTTCTTGCCTTAATTTTATGCTGTCCATTATCTTCAATTTCAACTGGAAGAGTATAATCAAGCCAAGGACCATCGTCAATTTTATACTGCATTTTTTCAAGCTTATCGAGAAAATTAGCTGGACTTATTAAGCTGAAGGTAATATCAGTATTATTCCAACCATTTTCATTGGCAGTAGGATTTACTTCTATGCTCGGTGCCGCTAAAGTTTCAAAATGAAGCGTAATGGTTTGCTTTGGATTGTCATATGACAAATCTATATTCTGAGTGCTGCTATCAACAAGAGTATATCCTGTATTATTTTGAACGGATACTTTATAATTACCAGAGCACTCTTTTAAAAACTCAGCTCCTCCTGCACTATCAGTATTCTTGCTCTCAACACTTCCGTCTGGCCGTGTAATATTAATGCCAACTGATGGAGTAAATACTCTTCCAGAACTGTCTACACACTTTATATAAATATCCCCCTCTTTAACATTTAAATTATAATCATACTCGTAATTTCTCTGAACCTTATTATCAAGCTTTAAAAAATTGTACTTAAATAAATTTTGAACCTTATAGCTTCCTACATTATCAAATTTAAAAGTAAAGTTTTTAGGTACATTCTTATTGTCAACTTGTGGTGTAAAATTAATATCCTGTAAATCTGTTTCAGATGACTTCAATATATCAGAATCACTTCCACTTAATGCATTTATGCAACTTACAGACAATCCATCTCCAACTATAGAGGCTGAATCTTTTTGGCTTAAAAACATAGTATCTACAACTGAATTAGTGGAGTTTACAGCATCTATCTTCAACTGAGTTTGTGCAGTATCACCTATTAAATAACCATTTTTAAGTCCATTCACACTTGCACTAAGAGATGGTTCATCTACATATTTAAAAGTTATAGTTTTTTCTCCTTTCGCATTTTGTGTATCTAAAACTTCAATTCTAACCGTAACCTCAGAATTGCCTCCTGCTAATTGATTTAATCTACCTTTTGGTATAGATACATTTATCGTGTCTCCAGAAGTCATTGTCTTATAATCACTTACACTGTTGCCATTTTCATCTATTGAAGTATCATTAATATAAATTTTTCTCCTTAAGGCGTCTTTTTTCTCATCATTTTGATCTGGATCCTGTGCCGTAAAACTAAAATCAAGAGAACTTTGATTTTTTGATACATACTGACCATCATTTAAATTAAATACATTTATAGTAGGAGCATGGTTTGCTGTTCTAGCTGCTTTAACAATTGTATTTAAGAACATTTCTTGCTCATCCTGGGAATCCCTCGGAGAACTGTGACCTGTACCAGAATAGGTTATGTTGCCTTTACAATAAGTGTAATAATAATTTCTAGGATCATTTACATTACCGGCACTTCCACCAGTATTTATTACACCACTTAAATCATACCATGGCACAACGTCTTCATCCTCTAAATTCAATTGAAAATATTGATGATGAGTTTGAGATATATTTAAAGTATTGGGATCGTCATTATTTCTACCTAAAATATATGGATACTCAGAAAAAACCCCATCATTCACTTTAGCCGCCTTCCTATGATCAAAATAACCATGACCATCCAATGATTGAGGCTTTTCATTATTATAATTATTATGAGACATTATCATATCTGTTGTAAAACCATATGATGGTATTTTATTAGCATCTGGATAGTTATCATGTGGAATTTTGCTTCCATCATAATCAGTTTCATTAGGATTGTTTTCATCTACATATCTACTTTGCCCTAGATAATCTCTAAGTTTTTTATTAAATTGATATCCATACATGTTACTCCTATCATTTGTTAAATAAGTAGAAAGTGTATCATGAGTAAGCATAAGACTTTGACCTGTCTTTATAAAATCGATTATAGTATCTGTTGCATTTTGGGTAAAACTAGATCTTCCATACATATCTGAGAATCCAATTATAACCATATCGTAATTTCCATTAAGAGATATTCTTGAACTTTTTACCTTATTAAGATTGTCCCTAGCATCATTAAGCTTCTGAAGATAATCTATCGGATTCCACCATGAACCACCATACCTTCCGTATTTATTATAATTATTTAGCGCAGTATTATATTCATTTAAAGCCTCATTGTAGCTTGATTGATATTCTCTATCATTATATTTATTAAATTCATCACAGCTTTTCTTAGTTATTTGAATGTTATAGTATCCTTGTTGTTGTAATTTAACTTTTGTTAAATCCTGTGTCAAATCTAATAAATTATTTGCAGGATATATCTGTAATACTCTTATCGGAGCAAGATTATCACTTTTATAAAGTGTATATCCATATTGATAGCTTTTCACATTCGTATTATCATCTGTAACCTCAAGCTTCCAAGGCATTAATCCAGCAAAGTAATCAGGTACCGTATAACTTAATTGTAAGTTAGTTCCACACTTCTGCTTATCTATAGTTGCATAACTTTCATAATCCTTAAAAAGCCCATCACCATTCATATCACAATATAACTTAGTAGTAAAAGTATGAGAATTGTTACCATCTATATCAAATACAAAATCCATATTTCTATCTGGATTATAATTTTTCAAATCACCATTATATGGAAGTGGTGAGCTTTTTATTGTAATATTAGGCTTTTTATTACAAATATTACTATCATTATAATACTTCATTATTGAATCTGAAGTTAAATTTGAATCTATACCCTTAAAATTGGGCATATTCTGATAATTTTTTAGATTATTTAGCAGCTTTGATCCATCAAGTTCTTTATCCTGTAATATTGATTTATCAAATAAAAATAGCTGCCCCGATTTTATAAATTCTACAAGTTCCTGAGCTTTCTTATTCGTAATATCATTTTCACTATAATACTCAACATGACTAGGATCATCTTGGTCACTTTCGCCAAAATCAACACCTGTGTTATTAGCTTTTTTACCAACTTTGCTATATTTAATTGTATAAGCATTTTGACCAGAGATACCATAATAGCCATAGGTTGTAACATATTTTGTATAAGTTTTATTCCCAATATACACAATATCATACATTCCGTTTACCTTATCTATTTTGCCTATAAATTTCGACATAGGCATTTGTGTAATATCAGCATCAACATTGCTTGGAAACATGCTTTGATTTAAAACATACTGATCCCCTGGTTCTATCTCAAGTATTTTCAGCCTAGTTATATTGCTATTTCCATCTGCTTTTACGCTTTTTACGTTTATATTTATGCTTAATTGTACCAGTATAATAATTAGTGAAAGCATTAAGCTAAGTACTTTTTTTATACACCTCTTCATTATCCCACCCTCATATAAACTTAATTTTCTTCCCAGCCAATAATTTTAAATTTAAGCCCATAAGCATATTCATTAATATTTTTAACAAAAAAACTATTTATATAGTATCTAGCATCTTGACTAAATTTGCCTACTGCACCACCTGGAAACACCGAAACAGCGCTTTTACTACTATTAAGTGTCTTCCAAAACCCATCTAATCTTGTATACGGCTCAGGATCATCATCATAATTCATTATATGTTTAAGTATTAAGTCTTTAGCCTTATCTGATCCTATTCCAATAATTTGTACCTTAGGTTGAGGGTTAAGTGCTGCCCCTCCACTTTTAAAAACAACCTTTTGGTCATTCGTATCATAATATGCTAAATCTTGTGCTTTTCCATCCTTATCAGCTTGTTCAATATTACTTAAAGTATATGGCTTTCCATCTATAGTTATAGCCTTTGCATATATATTGCAATTCCAAAACTTAACATCATCTGAAGAGTTAAATTTAATATTTCCACTACAGTATATTACGTAATTTACAAGAGGCCTTTTTATCTGTCCTATATTTATATCTCCATTTATAAATATGACCTTATACATAGTTGAATATTGAAGCATATTTTCAAAATCATTTTCTCCACTAGCATTTTTTATGCTAATATAATCATCTAAACTAAACTTCTTAAACCCCGGTAAATTACTCTTATAATTAGGGTTAAGAGAAGTAGGTATATACTCTTTTTCAAGTTCTTCTTTACTCACATCAAAGCTTACATTTCCTCCCTCTATATAATTATACATTTTATCTAAAATATCTCCCAAGGTTGTATGTGAAGGATCTGCCTCTTTGTATGCAATTGCCTCAGCTTTACCTTGTAGATTTGATATTACTTGAATACTATCATTGACAGCTGCTCCATCATTAATATCGCTATCAAAAGTAAATATGTCGCTTTCATCATCTTTTATACCTGTTAAAGGGTTATTAAATAATTTATCAAAATATTCATTAGAAATATCATCTTCTTCTATATATGCAGCTATGGTTTTAGTTATAGATTGATATTTTCCAGTAGATGTTATTTTAATGCATTTAACATCTCTTTCACCTGTTACATTGTTATCATGGTTAGCCTCTTCAAAAGCTACACTATAGTAAGCTCCATTTTCAAATTGCTCATTAGGTATATTATCTGGCAGTTCATTTTTACCAAACCCAACATTAAGTTCATTATCCTTAATTTTAATATATTTAAACCAGTCATCCTTTACTACCTTGGTTTTTAATTCTGAAATCCCCCTATCTATTCCTGACTCTGCCGCAAGCTGTGCCTTGTTTTGCCTATCTATAGATGCACTAGAAATTCTATTAGTAGATAAAATCAATAAAATAGCCAGTGTAAGGGCACTTAAAAGCATAACCACACATATTACATATATAAGTGCAAAACCCCTTTTTTTATTTTCTTTCACTACTAATCATCTCCCCCATATTTTATTTTTGAAATGCACATAGTGTAACTCTTTTTGAGAGCTGTATATTTTTTACCTGTAAGTGTAACAAAAACATTATATGAATTGGGCTGACCTTCGCTTTTTGTGATAGGAGTTACCGAAAATAAATAATCATTTTTAGCTATTATCTTCTCACTTGAAGGTTCCACAGTTATATCATTAGCTCGTTCTGCAACTTCAACCTCATAGTGTACATTTTTTATAGCCTCTAAATGATATACAAGATAAAACTTTTGATTGTCTTCATAAATAAAATCGCATTCCCAACTTGGAGGAATATTTTCTTTGCTGCACAAATTATTACAATCTATTGTATGTTTATAATTATCTGCATTGTAATCCAATATGCTGTTTCCATCTTTTTTTTCTGGCAATGAAAATATAGTTTTTGAATCAAGTTTAAGTCTTACAATAGTTTTGTTTCCGCTGCTATCAGTTTTTACAGCATACAGATAGTTATCTCCACTTATCTCTTCTATATAAACAACAGGTGTGTAATTAACTGGAAGCTTTAGATTTTTAAACCTATCTTCTTCAAAGTTGTCTACCTGTACTGAGTATTTACTTTGCTTTGCTCTTCTTATATCCTGTGATATTTGGGTTACAGATATCTTACAATCAAACTGTAAATCTGCTTCTTCTTTTTCATAAGCATATATTTTAAAATTTTCACCTTCAAAACTGTACACTGCAAGTGAAAAAATAGCTATCATTGCAACTACTGCAATAGCCTCTATTAAGGTAAAGCCTTTATGTTTCATTTTTTATCACCTACTTACACTGGTACTTGAACTTGCTATAGAATTACTGCCCGCATCCATATCCCACACCTTAATCTCTACAGTGTAGTAATTATAAAACCATTGTATATTGAGGCTATCAGGTTTATTTAAATTTTTATTTACCTCTCTCTTTATCTCCATATAAGCAGCATACTTTTTGCTTGAAATTTTATCCTTGTAATTTTTAATATCCTCAAAACTTGGGTTATATTCATCAATCCCTCTTATATATGTGCTTGTATCCTCCAAAGTCTTGGGTAAATCTTCATAATTAAAATAAATAACGTAACCTTTTCTATTAAGTGCATATATATCTGCTATAGAATTTATTGCTCCACCTGTAGTCGGACTTCCTACTCCCTTAGCCTTTAACTGCTGGATTAGACTATTTACAGCAGATGATGTTGAAAATTTAACATTTTCCCGTTTATAGATTTTAGCAGAAGCATCTATTGTAAAAACTATAATAGAAGATGATATTGCAAATATAGCTATAGCTGCTATGATTTCTATTATAGTAAATCCCTCACGTTTCACCTTTATCATAAAAAAACACCTCTAAGCAGTTATTTATTCGAGTTAAAATTATATTGAACCTCATCATTGGCTTTACTTACAACATAGAAATAATTTGCATTTATACTGAGTATAAAATTGTTTTTTTCTTTATTTACAATTATACTTGCATTCTTTATCTGAGAAATTCTATCTGCCATTTCAAACTTACTTAAAAAACTCACAATATTATCTTTAGAACTTCCTACAACATTCACATTTACCGGTATCTGAATTAAATTTCCTTTTTCATTTAAAGAATTATTGTTATTTTCACTGCTATTAAAAGCTTTAGGATCACCAAAAACCACACTTGAAACTACAACATTACTAGCTGATGCCATATTTTGTATATCATATTCTATTTCTGGGTTTCTTTCATTGATGGGTAGTTTATTTTGAGATGCATCATATTCTTCAGTTATGATTTTCAATTTTTTCTTCATACTTGTATTTTGTATCCTAGTGGTATTCATTTCATTTACTCTTATATTCAAATCATTTATAGCACTTTTACTTTTACTTATTGACTTTAATGAAGGTAGAAGTATAAATTGAAAATATAAAAAAATTACGATTACTGCTGATAAAATTATTAGTATCTTTTTATCCTTTTGAGTTATTTTTTGCACCTGAACCATCTCCCAAATTTACAGTAAATTTATATACATTCTGTGAAGCTGAATCTTGAGAATTTGCAATACTTGTAAGTCTTGCATTCTTATAGGTATCAGACATTTGAAGGTTTGCAACTAATGCTGCAACTGATTTACCATTAGTGGTTTCTCCTGATATAACCATTCCCTTCTCACTATCAAAATTTATTTCATCCAATTCAATATCTGAGGGAATATACTTATTTATATCCTGAATTTTTACGTTTACCATAGCTTTATTTTTAGTGAGCTTATCTACAAGTTTTATTCTGGAATTATAGACATTCATTTTACTTACAAGTACATCATGCTCTCTTTGTAAGGAATTTAAATTTCTCAATTTATAACTTCCGATTTTCTCTTTATTTGAATAACTTCTTGCTATAAAAATTGGCACTGCACAAGCTACCATAAAAGCAATTATGGTCGCTGCCACTACTGCCTTAGTTATGTTTGAGTTAAAAATGCTGACTTTGTATTTTCTTTTATTGTCAGGTATTAAATTTAATTCTTTTTTTCCTTTTCTTAATAAGGAACCATACACATTTAAATAGTGATTAAAATTGATTTGATTTTGAAAATTGACCTTTAAATTTATTGTTTCTGGGCTTTCAATTATAGATACGTCCATCCCCATAAAATCTTGAAGATATGCCTCTATGCCATATATTTTTGCACCTTCACCAACTATAAATATTTTATCCAGCGTCTTTTTGGTTTTACCTGCCGTATAAAATTTTACAACTCTATCAAAAGCCTTAAAAATATCATCAAAATTGCTTTTTATATTTCCATATATTTCATCAGAATAATCCTGTTTTGCAAAATTAAATTTTGACATAAAATATAGATATGCTTGTTCATAATTCTTATGAAATGAATCCTTAACTACACCAACTGCGTCACTTATGCCTTTATCTATTTCTTTTTCTATGAAAATTTTTCCTTTGCTGAGTATAACTATGCTGCTAAATCTATTTTCTATTTCAATAATTCCAACACTAGCTATCTTACTGTTTTTTTCAAAATAACTTTTAAAGCTTCTAGATACACTAATTGAAAGTATATCTATAGCCTTCAGTTTCATTTCTAGTTTATTAGTTAATTCCACATATCCATTAATTTTAACTCTTGGAACTGCTGCAACAAGAACTTTATATATTTTTTTCTCATCATTATTTATTTTATCTATAATTTGATAGTCTATATAATAGTTAACACCTTGTCTTGGAAGATACTGACCTATTTCTCTTATAGCCGCTTTTCCAACTTGTACTTCCTGCATTATAGCTATTTCCGTATGTCTTATTATGGTATCCTGACCGTGAATCGTATATATTACATCATCCGTATCAATTTTATTTATTTCCATAAACTCGTTTATAGTATTTGAAATTGCTTCTACATCAACGATCCTATCATTTTCGACAGCCCCTTCTGGCGTATTCAAAACCCCACTTTTTGAAATCTTCCCCCTATTTCCGACCACTATTTTTATGTATCTGCTTTCTATTTCAACAGCCATGATTTCTTTTACCATATATAAAATCCCCCTCATATTTATGAAATTTAAAGCATTCCTAAATACCAATTAACAATTCCTTCTCCAAACAATACAGCAATAATTGAACTAACTGCTATAAATGGGCCAAAGGGTATATAGTCTGTTCTTTTCCTTTTTCCAAGCAAAACTAACAAAATTCCTATTATTCCCCCTATAACTACGGATAAAAACAACATAAAAATCACATTTTTAATTCCTAGGAAAAGTCCGCAAACAAAACATATTTCTGCATCTCCACTTCCCATACCATGAGTAAAAAATATTATAAGAAAAATGAAGCCTGCCCCAATAACTCCTCCCAGAACATAGTTAAAAATAGAAAGCTTAACATCAAAATTTGCTTCAAACAAAATATAATCTACTAAAATTGCAATTATAAAACCCACTACACCTACAATTATTGTAGAACTATAGACATCTGTCGTATCTAAATCTATAAGTCCTATAACAATTATTAATGAGGCAAATATAAAATATTTAATTGTTTCAAAGCTAAAACCGTATTTCAAATAGATGAGTAAAAATACAGTTCCACACATAAATTCTACTAATGGATATCTACAAGAAATTTGGCTTTTACAAAATCTGCATTTTCCTTTTAGAACTACCCAGCTTATTATTGGAAACATATCATACCACTTTAGCTTTTCTCCACAATTCATGCAGTGCGAGGGTGGAAAAACTATAGACTGGCCTATTGGTATTCTAAATATACATACATTTAAAAAGCTTCCGATTATAGTGCCAACTACAAAAACAAAGAAATATATTACAAACATGAAATCCCCCTAATGCATTACAATATTTTTTATAGAAGCTTCATTATAATACAATGAAGCTTCTATATTTAATTAATACTACTTTTGATAATAAGTTGAAAAATAACTCCAATCATTGGTATTATTGTCAATTATGCTCTGTAATTGTGATTCATTTAAACTTTGTAAACTATTTGCTGGAGCCTTTGATGGAGCTAAATCTGAATCTCCACCTGAATTTGTGCTAATAGCTTGTACATAAGTTGCATTATTATCTAAACTACCTGATGATTGAGCCCTAGCTGTTTTTATTATATTAAGTACAACCTTAGCATCACTTTTTACAGTTGCTATTTTAGACCTATTTACATAGCCTACAATATTAGGTACTAAAAGCACAGCAAGAATTATCAAGATTGCAACAACCGCAATAAGTTCAATGAGTGTAAAGCCTTTCTTTTTTCTTTTTCTGATTATTTTCATATAACTTCCCCCTACATATTTTTATATTTATAATAAAACAGACTCAAATAAAATAATTTATCCCCCCTTTTATTTTATAAAATTATAAATATGAATCTGCTATATGCATTATTACTCCTAAGTTTGAAGTTTCATTATACATTTGGAATATAGGCAAAACTATAGATAAAACTATAAATCCAACAACAAATGCTAGCAATACGATTATTAATGGTTCTATCATTGTAGTAAGTTGAGTTACTGTGGTTTCAACTTCCGTATCATAAAACTCAGCTACTTTTTTTAAAACATCCTCTAAGTTTCCAGATTCCTCTCCTATTTTTATCATCTCTATAAGCATTGGAGGAAAAATCTTTTTTTCTTCAAAAATATTTCCTATGCTTGAGCCCTTTTTTATATAATTTTCAACTTCCTCAAGTGATTTTTCTATAAATTTGTTATTTACTATTTTCCCGCATATTTCAATAGACTTTATAAGAGGAATACCACTAGATACAAGCATTCCAAAGGTTCTTGCAAATCTAGAAGTTACTATTTTGTAATTCAGCTTTCCAATAATGGGTAATTTTAATTTTAACCTATCTAAAGTTTCAGTATTAGTACTATATTTTTTAATAATTTTAAACAAAACTGCTAAAGCCACAACAAAAATTATTATAAGAACAAAATTATGTGTGACCAAGTTACTAAACCCAATTGAAACTCTAGTTGGCCAGGGTATTTTATTTTTACCTGCAATGCTTACAATATTTGATATAAGCATCGGTAATATTTTTATTGCTAAAAAATTCACCACAAGGAAAGCAAATATTGCTACTATAATTGGATAAGTTAGTGCCTGCTTAACCTTTTGCCACTGTCTATATTCACTGTAATAATATTCAGCCATTCTAGTCATAATTGAATCTAAAGTTCCACTGGCTTCTCCTGCAGCTACCATATTCACCAGTAAATCAGGATATTCCTTATTTTTAGCCATAGAGTCAGCCAAACTCTTTCCACGTTCAACATCCTCAAACACTGCATTTGTTACTTTTTTTAATTTCTTATTTTCAGTTTGCTGCCCTACTATATTAAGAGCTCTATTCAAACTTATACCGGCATTTAAAGTATAAGAAAGCTGCCTGCAAAATATTGATATATCCTTACTGCTTACCTTTGAGTATAATTCTATGTCTCCACTCAAACCTGATGTATTTTCTTCTCTAATAGAAATAAGCCAGCAATTCTTTGTTCTCAGGTAAGTTGCTACAGCTTCTTCATCTTCTCCTTCCATTTTTCCCTTCTCAATTGCACCTTTTATATTCTTAGCTTCATATAAATATACCGCCATGAACTATCCCCCTCCTAGCTCTTTAAGAATGCTATTTTAACAAGTTCATCTACAGTAGTTATGCCCCTATACACCAATTTCTCGCAGCATTTTCTTATGGTAAGCATTCCATTTTCAATCGCTGCTTTTCTTAATAGTTCTATATCTCCACTTCCTGCAATTATCTCCCTCATTACTTTTGTTATTTCCAATATCTCATAAACTCCAGTTCTCCCCAAATACCCCGTGCCATTGCACTTAGGGCAACCTTTTCCTCTATATAAAGTTATATTTTTCTCTTCTTTAATTCCTAGTATGTCCTTTTCATAGTTTTTCGCTTCATACTCCTCCTTACAATGAGGACATATGGATTTTACAAGTCTTTGCGCTATTATGCCACTTAATGAATTTGCTACAAGATAAGGCTGAATTCCCATGTCAAAAAGACGTATAATAGAAGATGCAGCATCATTTGTATGTATTGTACTTAAAACTAGATGCCCCGTTATTGCCGCCCTTACAGCAATTTCAGCTGTTTCATTGTCTCTCATTTCTCCTATCATTATTATGTCCGGATCCTGCCTTAAGATTGCTCTCAAACCACTCGAGAAATTCAGTCCAGCCTTTACATTAACATTAACTTGATTTATGCCTTCCATCATGTATTCAACCGGGTCTTCAACAGTAACTATATTTCTATGCTCATTATTAAGTTCCTTCAATATGGCATAGAGCGTTGTAGATTTTCCACTTCCTGTTGGTCCTGTTGCAAGTATAATTCCATATGGACTTTTAATTATATTTTCTAGCTTTTTCATATTTTCGCTGTCCATACCAAGCTTTTCTTTATTTATATTTTTACTATCATTTTTTAATATTCTTATGACAGCTTTTTCTCCAAATACCGTTGGCAGCGTCGATACTCTTAAATCAATATTTTTTCCATCAATAAAAATTTTCATTCTTCCATCTTGAGGAAGTCTTTTTTCTGCAATATTTAAATTAGAAATTATTTTTATACGGGTTATTATTGATTGAAGTGATTGTATTTGAATTCTCTGTTTCTCATGCAATTCTCCATCTATTCTATATCTTACTTTTATATACTTTTCAAAAGGCTCTATATGAATATCACTACTCTGCAGCCTTACTGCTTCTCTTATTATAAAATCAACAAGCTTAACTATAGGTGCATTATTAACATTTTCATTTGTAAACTCATCTATATCTCCTTCTATATCCTTTTGGTTTATATCATAATTTTTTGTTGCCTCTTCTGCTGCTTTTTCAATTTTTTGAGATGTATAATAAGTTTCAATAGCCCTCTGTATTTGTGTAGATGTAGCAATCATAGGTACAATTTCATGTCCAGAAGCTATCCTTACATCATCTAAGGCAAACATATTCATAGGATCACTCATAGCAACATTTAGTTTATCACCATTAAATGATATTGGAATTAAATTGTACTTTTGAGCTAATCCTTCTGGTATCGTTAATACTGCCTTTTTATCAACAAAATATTCATCAAAATAAGCTTTTGGTATTCCTGTTTGCATTTGGAGTATATCTACAATTTCATCTTCAGTTACAATTTTTTCACTTACTAATATTTCTCCAAGCCTTTTCCCTCTATATTTTTGTTTTTTTAAAGCACCTTTAAGCTGCTCATCTGTTATTACTCCATAATCAACTAATAAATCACCCAGTTTTTTATTTGCCATATACTTCATCCCCGATATTATATATTAAAGTTACTTATATAGTGAAACCACTGCGAAACTTAAACTATTTATGTTCCAAAATAGAATTCAGCTAATTTTAATATTCCAAGTTGTTTATCTATAATAGTCTTTATATTTTGTAAATATTTGTATATATTTTTATATTTTTATATTAATTTATTTTACATAACTATTATATACTATAGTCCACAAATTTACAATTATATTTAATATTTACTGTATTATAAAATTTAGTTTATTTTTTTAAATATTATATTAACATTTACAGAATGATGATATAATAATATAAAATTGTACTATTGGGGGGTTATAATTTTGTCCATTAATTTTTCAAAAAAAAAGGCTTCGGATGGTAAGTTATTATTAAGTATACTTTTTTTTATAGCAATTATAACTTCTTTTTGCATTGGAGCCAATTTTGATGTTATAAACGATGGTTTTTGGCATATAAAATCCGGAGAATACATTATAAAAAATGGTTTTGTACCTAAGGGGGCTATATTTTCATGGTATGGTATTGCAAATAATCTTAAATGGATAAATCATGAATGGCTTTTTGGAATAGTTGCTTATTTAATTTACTCTATAGATGGCTTCACTTCTATTACAATATTTATGGGATTACTTAATGCGGCTGCAGCCATCTTAGTGTATGTATATTCATATAAGCGCTGTAAAAACTCTTTTCTTGCTCTTATATGCTTATACTGCTATACACTTTTCAGCTTCTATACTATGTCCTTTAGACCGATGATGCTAACTAGAATTATACTATTAACATTTTGCATATTACTGGAGCATAAAAAATATATACCAAGTCTTATAATCTTAATCCTAGGAATAAATGTACAAGGTGGGGTTTATCCTTTATATTTATTTATATTGGGCTGTTATGCACTCTTCAAACATTATAAATATTTCATTGCAGCATTTATATGCATATTAATAAATCCATACACCTACAACCTATATCTATATGATTTTAATCTTTTTTCTTCCTTTAAGGGTACCCCTAAAATTTCAGAATGGAATTATACTCAAATTTATAGCTATAAGGTACTGCTTTTTATAATTATTATAAGTGTTCTTATTTACTGGCTTTCTAATATATCTATAAGAAATATTGTTTTTTCTGGTGGGCTTATTTTCTTATCTATAACTGCTGTAAGACAAATACTTGTACTATTTATGCTGCTGCCTGCTGTTATAAGTCCTTTTTTTAAAGAAAGCATATATAAATTTTCCACGCTATATCTCCCAAATAATAAATTTACAGCAATTCTCGAAAATAAATTTAAGAAATCAAAAGAAAAAATAATTATAAATATTTGCTATTTTATAATTTTAACATTATGCTTTTTTAGTTCAGTATCCTTTCTCGACGATTACACAACAAAAATATTTATAGAACATAGAAATTTTTCAATTACTCTATATAATTCACAGTATCCTATAGATGCTTGCACCTATATAAACAATCATCCTTCTATTAAAAACTCAAGGATATTCAATGATTATAATATAAGTCCATATTTAATTTTTAGAGACATTCCAACATTTGTAGATAGCCGAACAGATATATTTATCAATGGATTTAATAAAACAAACTCTTTCATCGATCAAAATAACGCTACCAATGATTACAGACAAATGCTGATTACTTTAAAAAATTATAATATTGATTTTATTTTTATGAAAAAAGACTATATGAATGTAAGAATAATAAAAAGAACAAATATAGTAAGTTCTGAATATGAAGATCCTTACTATATTATCTTAAAAGTAAATAAAGCAAATCTTAAAAATGCAATAAACGGAAGTGAATTTTTCCAATAGATATGTAGTTAATTTCCATAATATTTTTCATAATCTTTCCAATCTGAACTCTTATTATCAATTATTCCTTGCAGAGTATCTTCATCAATATTGCTTAAATTAGCTGGAGGTTCTTTTGAAATTTTAAAATTTGGATCTCCTCCCTTTGAATTATCAATAGCATCCTTATATGTAATTATATTTTGTGAATCATCTGAAGAAACTTGAGCAGTTTTAATTACATTTAACACAGTTTTAGCATCATTTTTAACAACTGATATCTTAGACTTATTTATATACCCAATTACATTTGGTATTAATAGCAATGCAAGAATCATTATAATTGACACTACTGTAATTAATTCTATTAATGTAAATCCTTTTTTTCTACTTTTTAAATATAGCTCCATTTAGCTGCAGCCTCCTATCACAATTTATAAATAGCATAAAAAATTCCCTATAAATAAATTGTGAACAATTTTCATAAAAATAATCAGGAGCAGCAAAATAATATTATTGATCTAATTTATGTGCATATGTTGACCAGCTAACTAACATATAAAACAAGCTAATTACATCCTGGCCGTTATAAGTCATAATTTTTGTTTTCTTTTCATCTGGCATTCTATTAAAATATTCATCATCTTTAATTACTTTATAAAAAGTTTTTGCAAGAGTTGCCCCACCTATCAATTCACTTTCTCTTGCAATATTAAATATTTTTTCTAAATTTTTAAGGCCTATAACTTTCCCTACAATTTTTTCATATTCTCTTTGCAAATCAATTGATTTAAAATATTCATTTACTTTAACATTGATATTATTTTTTTCAAATAAATAATTTATAATTGTAAAATCATTATTTCCTGAAAAAGTAACTATATATTCTTTATTTAATTTATTTTTAGCTTTATAAAAATAATCCTTTGCCAAACTAAGTATAGCTGCAGCATCAGATTTGTTTTCTATCATATATTGGGTTAACTTAAGCTCTTTTGATGCATCATCATAATATGCACATCCAAAAACCCCAATGCAAATTGGCTTCTTATAAATATAATGCTCCAAATCAAAAAACAGTGCCTTCTTATATATCTCTCTGCTACCATCCTTTTCAAAGCATTCATTATTATCTATATCACTTATATATATACTTTTTTCTTCTATTATCACTTTTACCACTCTTTCTGAAAGATTACATAATTATTATGTCCTATAAATATTATTGTAACACAATATTTGCATTTTTTGCATAAAGTATAAAAAGAGATTGTCCAAATACTTCAAACAATCTCTTTTTATACTTTACACTAACATTTTGTTTTTACATATTCCCTTATAGCCTGTATTTGTACAAGGCTTTGGGATATGAATTCACATCCAGCAACATAAAAATTATCATCGATGCTAACCCATTTCACTACAGCCATACACCAAAATGAAGGATTTTTATCAATCTTAAGAGAGAAATTAATAAAATCCCCAACCTTAAGCTTGATTTTGCTTTTAAAACAAATACCTTGTTCCGACAAATTTACCGCCTCTAATACAGATTCATCTAATCCATATTTTTCATGTACACTTTCATTATTTAATCTTGGATATAAAATTTCAACAGGAAACTTAATTCTGTATTTTTTTCTCTTTTCATTTTTATACTTATATTCTCTTTCTTCATGAAGATTGGACTTTGAAGTTAACGACACATAAATCCCCCCTATATACTAATTTTACCCTTTTATAATATTATTTTATAGTACTAGGATTTATTTTTCAAGGATTGTTTAACATAACTCTCAAACTTTAATGCAGCTTCTTTATCCATTGGTTCTGTATCCTTAAGCCTGTATCTAATGTCCAACTTATCATACTTTTTTACCCCAAGAGTGTGGTATGGTAAAACTTCAAATTTTTCTATATCTCTTAATTCTCTTATTACATCTATAAGATTATCCATAGCCTTATAATTATCTGTAATACCAGGAACCATAACGTGTCTTATCCATATGCTGCTTTTTGCTTCATTAACTGCTTGTAAAAATTTATAAAATTCATCCATATCTCCGCCAGTAAGCTTCTTGTATCCATTCTTATCTACATGCTTTATATCTAGAATTACTGTATCTGTATAATTTAATATTTCCTTATAATTTCCTTTTCCAAATCCAGCTGTATCAAGTGTTGTATTTATTCCATTTTCCTTGCAAAGTTTAAAAAATTCTAATAAAAACTCTGGCTGCATAAGAGGTTCTCCTCCAGAGCAGGTAACCCCTCCACCTGATGCTTTAAAATAAGTCTTAAATCTTTTTACTTTATCTAAAAGCTCATCAGGGCTTAACTCCATAGTTCCTCCATTAAAATCCCATGTATCAGGATTATGACAAAATGCACATCTAAGTCTGCAACCTTGGAAAAATACAACAACTCTTATTCCCGGACCATCAACAAGCCCCATTGTCTCTATCGAATGAATTTTACCCATATAATAATCACCTTTCTTACACTCTTTCGTGGAAAGTCCTATTTACAACTTCAAGCTGCTGCTCCCTAGTAAGTTTTACAAAATGAACTGCATATCCTGAAACTCTTATTGTAAGTGTAGGATACTTGTCTGGGTTCTCCATAGCATCAAGAAGTGTTTCCCTATTCATTACATTTACATTTAAGTGATGTGCACCTTGAACAAAATATCCATCTAAAAGTGCTTTTAAATTATTTATTCTAGAATCCTTATCTTTTCCAAGAGCATCTGGAATAATTGAGAACGTATTTGATACTCCATCCTGACATACACTTCTATATGGTACTTTAGCAACACTGTTTAATGATGCAAGTGCTCCATTTTTATCTCTTCCATGCATTGGGTTTGCTCCTGGTGCTAAAGGCTCTCCAGCTTTTCTTCCATCTGGTGTAGAACCTGTCTTCTTACCATACATTACATTTGAAGTTATAGTTAATGCTGATAATGTGTGCTCTGCATTTCTATATGCCTTAGTTTTTCTAAGTTCTTTTATAAATTTATTTACGATTTCTACTGCTATATCATCAACTCTGTCATCATCATTTCCATACATAGGAAAATCTCCGTCTATTTCAAAATCAACTGCTATTCCATTTTCATTTCTTATAGGCTTAACCTTTGCATATTTTATAGCACTTAAAGAATCTGCTGCAACAGAGAGACCTGCTATACCACATGCTAAAAATCTATGAACATCAGTATCATGAAGAGCCATAAGTCCAGCTTCATATGCATATTTATCATGCATATAATGTATAGTATTAAGAGTATTTACATAAAGCTTAGCTACATATTCTAAAACTTTAAAATAATTTTCTTTAACTTTTTCATAATCTAAAACTTCATCATTTATCTTTTCAATACCCGGAACTACTTTCTCAAACTTTTTCTCATCTATTCCACCATTTATTCCATAAAGAAGAGATTTAGCAATGTTGCATCTAGCACCAAAGAACTGCATTTGTTTTCCTATTTGCATTGCAGATACACAGCATGCTATTCCATAATCGTCTCCATAAATAGGTCTCATTACATCGTCATTTTCATATTGAAGTGCATCAGTATCTATTGACATTTTAGTGCAGTATTTCTTAAATGTCTCTGGAAGCTTTTCTGACCATAAAACTGTCATATTTGGTTCTGGTGCTGGTCCCAAGTTTGTCAAAGTATGAAGAAATCTAAATGAATTTTTAGTTACTAAGGTCTCTCCATTTATGCCCATTCCTCCTATAGATTCTGTAACCCAGTTAGGATCTCCAGCAAATAATTCATTGTATTCAGGAGTTCTTAAATGTCTTTCTAATCTTAATTTTATTATAAATTGATCTATAAGCTCTTGTGCCTCTTTTTCTGTCATAACCCCATTTTTTAAATCTCTTTCAATATATATGTCAAGGAAGGTAGATACTCTTCCAAGTGACATTGCTGCACCATTATTTTCCTTTATCCCAGCTAAATATCCCATATAAGTAAATTGAACAGCTTCTTTTGCATTAGACGCAGGTTTTGAAATATCTATACCATAGCTTTGAGCCATAGCCTTCATTTCTTTAAGCGCCTTAATTTGCATTGAAATTTCTTCTCTTCTTCTTATTAGTTCCTCTGTCATATCACCTTTTGAATCAGATAAGTCAATTTTCTTTTGTTCTATTAAATAATCAATTCCATATAATGCTACTCTTCTAAAATCTCCTATTATTCTTCCTCTTCCATAAGCATCAGGAAGTCCAGTAAGTAATCCTACATGTCTTGCAGTTCTCATTTCTTCGGTATAAGCATCAAAAACGCCTTCATTATGAGTTCTTCTGTATTTTGTAAATATTTCATATACATCTTCATCAATTTGAGATCCATAAGCTTCTAATGCCTGCTTTGCCATTCTTATTCCACCAAATGGATTTACCATTCTTTTTAATGGTTCATCAGTTTGAAGTCCCACAATAACTTCATTATCCTTATCAACGTAACCAGGTTTAAAACTATTTATACCTGAAATTGTCTTAGGATCAGTTTTTAGTACCCCACCTTTTTTAATCTCTTCTAAAATTAAAGCTTCACACTTATTCCATACTGCCTTTGTCTTCTTAGTTGGTTTTTCTAAAAAACTCTCATCTCCTTCATATGGAGTGTAATTCTTTTGTATAAAATTTCTAACATCAATAATCTCATTCCAAGTTCCTGTTTTAAAATCTGTCCATTCTTTTCTCATATTATACCATCCTTTATTTATTATTTTGATAACTAATACTCACTTTCATTTACCTTTTTACAATATAATCCTTATACTTTAATGTCAATACACTTAAAAATACAATTGTCGAAATTTTCTCATAATTATTTTTAACATAATATGTTTTTAAAATAGTGCACTGTTTATTTGTATTTTTACCATTTTATAGATTCAAAAGAGTCAAAAAACCGCCTAGGCTAATTTTGCCCAGGCGGTCGGCTTCCTACATAAATCATACTCCCTGTGGTTACTCCACTTCCGCCGGTTATATGACTCATTATATTTGAATCTTATGATAATAAAATATCATATTTAAAACTGCATGTCAATATTAAAATTTAGCAGTATTTATCTATAATCTTTTTAAGTTCATTAACTTCTGTTTCTCCACCTAATAAAGCGGATATAACTTTTGAAGCACTTTTTCTAGCTATTTTTTCTAGTTCAATATCTAGAACTATATCATTTTTAGATAACAAATACTTTAAATAGCTTAACTGTTTGTCTGTAATATGATCTTCTCTTATAAAGCTACTTTCATTTTGAATTTTCCAAACTATTTGAAATATACTAGGAAGATTTAAAACATCCTCAAAATTATGCAGCATAATTTTTTTTCTCAATTTTCCATCCTTATTCTGGAGATATTTTTTATAAAGTTCAACACACATTCCACCATCAATTGTGTCTTTTCTAATTATACCTGCGTACTTTTCCACCGATTTCAAATTACATCTTTCTAGCTTAAGCTGCTGTTTGTATGGTTTTATCATTCTATATAAATCAATATGTTCATTCGGTAAATCAAAATAGGTTTTATACTTATCCATCCTATATCTTATAAAAGGCTCATCAAATGCTTTTCCATTATATGAACACCACACTTTAAATTTCTTTAAATCTTTGAAAAAATTTTTTAATATATTTTTTTCATCTTCTAAACTTTCCCCAAAATATTGCTTTACCTTAAAAATACTATCTTTGACATAATAGCCTAAAGAGATTAAGATTACATTATCCTTCTCTTTATCAAATCCAGTTGTTTCTATATCAAAATATGCTATATTAAACATGTTATAGTGCAATACTATCTGAGGAGAGATATTTATTTTACGTTCAGTTTCAGTTATATACATATTTTACTCCCCCTAATAATCTACAGATTTTTATTATACACCAACTAAATTTATAATAAAATACTACGAATACAAATAATGTGCCTTATTTAATTAAATTATTAAATAAAATTTTTGATATATAAGCATTAAGTTTGATATATGGGTGCTAAGTTTGATATAATATTAATGTCTACTTAATGTATAGGAGTGATTTAAATGAATTTGCAAGTTAATGGATTAGATGATTTGGATTTACAAATATTAGATATTTTAGTTAAAGACTCAAGAACACCTTATCTTGAAATAGCAAGACAATGTCATGTAAGTGGTGGTACAATACACGTAAGAATGAAAAAGATGGAGGAAATGGGCATAATAAAGGGTACTAAGCTTATATTGAACAACCCAAAACTTGGCTATGATGTTTGTTGTTTTATAGGCATATACCTTGATAAAGCTGCAACTTATACAAATGTACTTGATTCTATGAAAGAAATTAAAGAGATAGTTGAACTTTATTACATAACAGGTGATTTTTCAATTTTTGCCAAAGTAATATGTAAAAGTATTTCCGACCTTCAAGATCTTTTAATCAATAAAATACAAATGATAGAAGGTATTCAGAGGACCAATACATTCATATCGCTTTCTCAACCAATAGACAGAAACATAGAAATATAAAAATATTTATTTTGAACATAAACATAATATATTAAAATTTGCGCATAATAATGCTGTAAAAACTATTTAAAGGAGATGTATAACATGAAGACTTTAGACATAATTGCACTGCTTTTAGTTATAATAGGGTCTGTAAATTGGGGATTAATAGGCTTCTTTAATTTTGATTTAGTTGCAGCATTATTTGGTACTATGTCCTCAGTTAGTAGAGTAATATATGCCATTGTTGGAATAGCTGGATTATATGCTATATCATTCTTAGGAAGAGATAGAGAAGTAAGAGTAGAAAAATAAATGTACACTTTAAAACTCATACAATAATTTTTCTATATGTTTTATATGTAATGGTTTTTATAGTAAATTATTTATTATGTTTCATAAAAAAAGGTTGATTTAAATCAACCTTTTTTATATTACAATGTTTTAACTATATCCAAAAGTCGAATAGCTGCCTTTTTAGGTCCAGTTTTTTCTTGCCCTTTTATTCCAAGACGCGTTCTTATTTGTCCAACTTTAACACCAGTTTCAAAAAGCTTATTAAAATATACATCTATTAACTTTTCAGTTTCACTTTGCTTTTGAGTTGGTCCAAATGGATTTGCAAAAAATGTCTTTACAAGTCCTTTTTCTGTTGTTGTTCCTTTAGCCATTCTCGCTCCACTCTTAAACACCTCAATGGCTTCATCTACTGATTTAAAAAATTCTAATTCATCTCCACCAGCTTCATAATTATTAGCATACAAAAATATATCTACTGGATATCCTCTTGTTATATCATTATAAGTGGCAACCGGTATCACAAGTCTAGCATTAGTTTTATCGGGATTCATAAATATACTTCTATCTATCTCTCTGAAAGCATATCCTGGATCAAGATCATCTAGTCTTACAAATGCACCTATTTCTGTACCATATCCCTTTGGTTTACTATTTTCATTTAATTTAATTACACCCATATCATCAAATATTACAGTCATATCACTTATATATTTTTCTCCAAGTTCTCTAAATGCTTCAAGGCTTTCCGATTTTCCAGCTCCACTATCCCCCATTATTACTGCATTTACTGTCTTTCCGTCCTTTGTAATTATATTCACCATAGCCCCATGAATTGGTAAATACCCTCTTTTTATCATAATTAAATTATGCAGTGTAAGGGTCATCTTTTTCATATATCCAAAATAATCTATATCTTCACTGTAATTTATATAACCAAGCATTATATCATTTTTCTTATCATCATAAAATATTGTTCTCGTCGTTTCACTATTATCTTTTGCACCAAATACAAAAATTATATTAGGTTTTGAATTAGTATATTCGTTCTCTTTGGCTATTTCAAACAAATTGCATAGTGTAATTCCATGAGCCATAAAGTCTCTATGAAAATATACAAAAGCAAGAAGTTCACCAACCTTTATAGGAAAACAAAACCAGTGATCTCTATTTATTCTACAATTTAATGGATTCTCAAATACCTCAGAAAAAGTTCCATCTCTTTTTATCTTCTTAGGATAAGATATAAAAGGTGGGTCTATAAATACGGAATCAATCACGGGAACTCCATTTAAACATTCATATCCTTCTGGATACTTCCACTTTATACTATTAACAATAAGTCCTGCATTTGCTCCTGCTGGAAGCTGTCTATAAACCTTAGGCTTTTCCCCCTGAATATTTTCTTCTATTTTTCTATAAGTATTAAGTATAAGCTGTGAAAACTGTGTATTTGAATCAACAAAACTTACATTTTCTAAACCATCATTAAGTTTGCTATTATGAACTATAGTATACCTTTCTAGCCTTCTCCAAAATCCATATATATCTTCTGTAATTTTTATAAGCGAATCTGGATTTTCTAGCAGATTTTCATATCTAGGATTGATTTTTATAACTTCTTCTCTTGCAAACACCAATAACAACTTGTAAATTTCCACTACCTTATTTACGATTTCATCGCTATCATTTTCCTTAATGGCCTTTTCAATATACTTGAAGTCATTTGAATTTCTAAATTTTATGTTTTTTATAAAAGCCTCTATAATTTTTTTAAATCCATTACTGTTTAACACTTTTTCTGAAGTATCACAGTATTTAGCTGTAAAATTAATTATTACTTTATCATTACTCATGGAAAATTCTTTTTGCATGTTATTATAACCCCCTAATGCGAAAAATGAAAGTTGAATAGTTAGTCTCATTCAATTTCAACCGCGTCAATGAGTATTATATCACATTTATGAAATTTTTTCACTATTATTGTTTCATTTTTTTGATTTTTTGAAAATATTACCTGCTATAATTTCATTATTTTTTTTATTCCTTTTTTCAAAATCTCGTTATAATCAATAGAATTATAAACATCCTCTTCAAACAATGTACTAAATGCTTTAAATTCTTCTAATGACAGCTCTTCTATACTCTTCTGATTTTCTTCACAATAAATCACTATTTCACCAGAAATTCTATGTGCATCTCTAAAGGGTATTCCTTTTTTAACAAGATAATCAGCAACATCTGTTGCATTTAAAAATCCTTGTTTTACAGCTTCTTTTAACTTTTTTTCTTTTACTACCATTGTTGAAACCATTCCTTGCATAACCATTAAGCACATTTCTAAAGTATCTGCCGCATCAAAAAATTGTTCTTTATCCTCCTGCATATCTTTATCGTAAGCAAGTGGAAGTCCTTTCATAACAGTAAGCATTGCCATAAGGCTTCCGTAAACTCTTCCTGTCTTTCCACGAATAAGCTCTGCCGCATCAGGATTCTTTTTTTGAGGCATTATACTGCTTCCAGTTGAAAATTTATCATTCATTTCAATAAAGCTAAATTCTTTAGTACTCCAAATAATGAGTTCTTCACTTAGTCTACTTAAATGCATCATACAAATAGAAAAACTTGAAAGAAGTTCTATAACATAATCTCTATCACTAACTCCATCAAGAAAATTATCTACTGGCTTTTTAAAATTAAGCTCCTTTGCAGTAAACTCCCTATCCGTATCATATATAGTTCCTGCAAGTGCACAGCACCCAAGTGGACTCTCATTTAAAATTTCCACTGCATTTTCAATTCTTTTTTTATCTCTTTTAAGCATGCTGTAATAAGCCATCATATGATGAGTAAATGTAACTACCTGAGCCCTTTGCATATGTGTATACCCTGGCATTATATAGTTATTTTCTTCACCTTTTTCTTTTAGCGTTTTTAGCAAATTATCTATGCACTTTACTATATTCATTGATACTTTTTTAGCATACATTTTCATGTCAACTGCAACTTGATCGTTTCTACTTCTTGCCGTATGAAGCTTCTTACCGTCTTGACCAATTCTCTCAATTAAATTAGTTTCAACAAAGCTGTGTATATCCTCATATTCTCCATTTATTTCGAGTTTTCCTGTTTCAATATCTTTTAATATGCTCTTTAATCCATTAATTATATTTATGCATTCATCTTCATTTACTATTCCACATTTATTAAGCATTTTTACATGAGCAATGCTTCCAGTAATATCTTCCAAAAATAATCTTTTATCAAAGCTTAAAGAAGCATTAAATTCTTCCATAAGCTTACTTTCACTTTCTCTAAATCTTCCACCCCAAAGCTTCATTATTTATCACCTAAATGTTTCATAGCTTTTATTTTACTTGGAAGACTAAATAAATTTATAAA
Source organism: Clostridium neuense (assembly GCF_045310695.1). Lineage (NCBI taxonomy): Bacteria > Bacillati > Bacillota > Clostridia > Eubacteriales > Clostridiaceae > Clostridium > Clostridium neuense. The sequence continues at coordinate 7,056 of NZ_JBJIAA010000016.1, read as the reverse complement.
TCCTTCTGCATCCTTATGGCTGTACAACTCACTAGCTCCAAAGGAGGATATTCCCTCATCATAAAGTGCATATTCTGTATCTATTCCAGCTACCTTTATATTTCCTTTATACAATTTAAGTTTTACTGTTCCAGTTACATTTTCTTGAGTTTTATCTACAAAGGCATCAAGTGCTTCCCTTAAATTAGTAAACCATAATCCGTCATATACGAGTTCTGAATACTTGTGTTCAAGAACTTGTTTGTATTGAAATGAATATTTTTCAACCGTTAAAAATTCAAGTTGAGTATGAGCTTCATAAAGAACAGTTCCAGCTGGAGTCTCATATACTCCTCTTGATTTCATTCCTACGAGTCTGTTCTCTACAAGGTCTGCAACACCTATTCCATTTTCTCCTGCTATCTTATTTAATGTTTCCATAAGTTTAACAGGAGATAATTCCTCTCCATTAACCTTACACGGAACTCCTTTTTTAAAAGATATACTTAAATAGGTGACCTCATCCTTTGCTTTTTCTGGAGGCACAACCATTGAGTACATTTCTTCTTTATGCTCATTTTTAGGATCTTCAAGATCTCCACCTTCATGACTTGTATGCCATAAATTTTTATCTTCTGAATATATCTTTTCCTTTGTTACAGGAACTTCTACTCCTTTAGATTTTGCATAATCTATTTCCGCTTCTCTTGAATCAATATCCCAAATTCTCCATGGCGCTATAATTTTTATACTAGGATCCATTGCAGCTATTGCTGTTTCAAAACGAACTTGATCATTTCCTTTTCCTGTGCATCCGTGGCATATATATTTCGCTCCTTCTTTATGAGCAATTTCAACCAATTTTTTTGCTATAAGAGGTCTAGCAAACGAAGTTCCTAAAAGGTATTTACCTTCATAAACAGCATTCCATTTAATTGCCTGATATAAATAGTCTGTTACAAATTCCTCTTTTACGTCCTCAACATATATTTTAGCAGCACCGCTTTCTATTGCTTTAACTTTAACCTTTTCCATATCATCATCTTGACCAACATTAACGCATACTGCTATTACATCAACATCATAATTATCCTTAAGCCATGGAATTGTTACTGAAGTATCCAATCCTCCTGAATATGCTAAAACAACTTTCTCTTTCATATATAACAATCTCCTTTTCATATATATTAAAAAATTAACTTTTCTGATTTAATGATTATTATTATACAACTTTTGTTATAAATATTCAACATATTTTATAAATATTCATTTGAAAATATGAATACAACTTCCTTAAACTTAATAATGCACAAAATTTTTAAATATAGCTTTGCATAAAAAAACAGCAGATAATTTTGTTTTATACAAAACTACCTGCTATTATTAAATCTTACTAAAGATTTTTGATTACTTCCTCTGTGAATTCACTAGTTGTAGCTTTTCCGCCAAGGTCAACTGTAAGAGCTTTTCCTGTCTTTAAAACATTTTTTATGGCAGCATCAATCTTATCAGCAGCCTCCATTTCACCTATAAATCTAAGCATCATAACGCCTGACAATATTGCAGCAGTTGGATTTGCAATATTTTTGCCTGCAATATCTGGTGCTGAACCATGAATGGATTCAAAAACAGATATTTCATCTCCTATATTTGCTCCAGGTGCTACTCCAAGTCCACCTACAAGTCCAGCAGCCATGTCAGACAATATGTCTCCATAAAGATTAGGCATTACTAGCACATCATACTTTTCTGGGTTTTGAACAAGCTTCATACTCATAGCATCTACAATCATATCTTCAAATTCTACATCACCATACTCTTTTGATACATTTCTTGCGCATTCTAAGAATAATCCATCGGAAAATTTCATAATATTAGCCTTATGCACAGCTGTAACCTTTTTTCTGTTTTGTTTTTTTGCCATATCAAAAGCAAACTGTGCAATTCTTGTACTTGCTTCTCTTGTAATAATTTTTATGCTTTCAGCTGCATAATCTCCTATTTTATGTTCCACTCCCGCATATAAATCCTCTGTATTTTCACGTACAATTATTAAATCAACATCTTCATATCTTGTAGGGATTCCTTCATATGTTTTTATTGGTCTAACATTTGCATACAAATTAAAAGCTTGTCTAAGTGCAACATTTACACTTCTAAATCCTGAACCCACTGGTGTAGTAACCGGTCCTTTAAGTGCTATTTTATTCTTTTTTATGCTTTCAAGGACATAATCTGGAAGTGGAGTTTTATATTCATCCATAACCTTCGCTCCTGCTTCAACCACATCCCAATTAACCTTAACTCCTGCAGCTTCTATTACCTTTATTGCTGCACCTGTAACCTCTGGTCCTATACCATCACCAGGAATCAAAGTTATCTCATGTATCTTTGCCATACTTTTACCTCCAAATTTATATATTATGTCCTATGCGTTTTGCTTTTTTATTTGATTAAGCTTTCCACCACAAATAAGCATATCCTTTTGTCTCTCTGGTATATCTAAAACCATCTCATAATCTTCATTTTTTGTTTCATTATGCACAGTAACAATGCCTTCATTTATTTGATTTACAACATTATCTATTACGATTTTATCATTCTTTTCTATCTTATCATAATCCTCACTATTCTTAAATACAATAGGAACTATACCGTTATTTATTAAATTAGCCTTGTGTATTCTTGCAAATGATTTAGCAAGTACAGCTTTTATACCAAGATACAAAGGTGCTAAAGCTGCATGCTCTCTACTTGATCCTTGTCCATAATTAGATCCACCAATTATAAATCCTCCACCATTTTCCTTTGCCTTTTTAGGAAAGTCTGGATCACATGGAGTTAAGCAGTAATCTGCAAGATGAGGAATATTTGATCTAAATGGAAGAAGCTTTGCATTTGAAGGCATAATATGGTCTGTAGTTATATTATCTCCAACCTTTGTAAGTGCAATTCCCTCTAATTTAGCTGCTATAGGTTTTGCCTTAGGGAATGGCTTAATATTAGGTCCTCTTACAATTTCAACTTCTTCTCCATCTTCTGCTGGCGGAACTATCAAATTATCATTAACCATAAACTCCTTTGGAAGCTCAACATCAACTTTGCCATCAAAAGTAGTAGGATCTGTCAAATATCCTGTCAAAGCAGATACAGCAGCTGTCTCAGGACTTAATAAATAAACCTGAGCTGAAACAGTTCCCGATCTTCCTTCAAAATTTCTGTTAAAAGTTCTTAAGGATACACCATCTGTACATGGTGATTGACCCATTCCTATGCAAGGTCCGCATGCACATTCAAGTATTCTAGCTCCTGAAGCTACAAGCTGTGCTAATACTCCATTTTCAGCAAGCATAGTTAAAACCTGCTTTGAACCTGGTGCTATTACCAGTGAAACATTCTCTGCTATAGTTTTTCCTTTTAATATCTCTGCAACTTTCATCAAATCAAACAATGATGAGTTAGTACAGCTTCCTATAGCAATTTGATTTACTTTTAAATTTTTTATTTCTGAAACCTTTTTAACCTTATCAGGGCTATGTGGACATGCAACTAAAGGCTCTAATTCATTTAAATCTATAGTTATAGTTTCGTCATACACTGCATCTTCATCTGGATTTATAACTTTAAAATCACTTTCTCTTCCTTGTGCTTTAAGAAAATCAAGAGTCTTCTCATCACTTGGGAAAATAGATGTTGTCGCTCCAAGCTCTGCACCCATATTACATATTGTTGCTCTTTCAGGTACTGATAAAGATTTTACTCCATCACCAACATATTCAAAAACCTTTCCCACACCACCTTTTACAGTAAGCATACTTAAGACTTTTAGTATTATATCCTTAGCGGATACCATTGGTTTAAGTTTTCCAAGTAAGTTAACTTTGACAACCTGAGGCATTATTATATAATATTCTCCGCCACCCATTGCTACAGCAACATCAAGTCCACCTGCTCCTATTGCAAGCATTCCCATACCGCCTGCTGTAGGAGTATGACTATCCGAGCCTATGAGTGTTTCACCAGGAACATCAAATCTTTCAAGGTTAACTTGATGACATATTCCATTTCCTGGCTTTGAAAAATATATTCCATGTTTTTTTGCTACAGTTTGAATATACAAATGATCGTCTGCATTTTCAGGACCAGTTTGAAGTATATTATGATCAATATAAGCAACAGATCTTTTAGTTTTTACTTTATCTATCCCTAAAGCTTCAAACTGCAAATAAGCCATAGTACCTGTTGAATCCTGTGTAAGAGTATGATCAATCTTTATTCCAATTTCGCTGCCTTTTTTCATTTCGCCAACTACTAAATGATTCTGTATTATTTTTTCTGTCATTGTTAAGCCCATTATATATATCACTCCTTGCGTAAAATTAACTTGCTCTAGTTTTTTCTATATCTATTAATTCTTCAAAATATCTTTTAACTTCAATTTCAAGTTCTTTATTTGCTATAGGTGTTGTTCTTCCATTTTCATACTGATCGTCAACCCATTTTTTTATTTCTAAAATTCTTTTATCCCTTTTACTTATTTTATCTTTGTCTGAAAGCTTAAAGTAAGTGTTAATCCACGCTGCTATGCCTGCAAGTCCCGAATACTCATTAACAGCTACAACTACAGGCCTATTTAATATTTTATCCGTATCAAAAATATTATAGATTTCCTCATCTTTTAATATTCCATCTGCATGAATTCCTGCTCTTGTAACATTAAAGTCATCTCCAACAAAAGGAGTTCTAACAGGTATTTCATATTTCATTTCTGTTTTAAAGTACTCAGCAATTTCTGTAACAACGTCAAGTCTTAAATCCTTTTTGCCCTTTAGCTGACAATATTGAAATACCATACCTTCCAGTGGACAATTTCCAGTTCTTTCACCTATACCAAGAAGGGTAGTGTTTACAGATGAGCATCCATACATCCACGCTGAAACGGCATTAGGTACAACACAGTAAAAATCATTGTGTCCATGCCATTCTAACGCTTCTGATGGCACATTGCAAGTCTTTTTAAGCCCACCTATTATCCCTGGAATACTTCTTGGCATTTCTACCCCTGGGATACTCACACCAAGTCCTAGTGTATCACATGCTCTTATTTTAACTTGAATATTATATTTTTTACTTAAATCCATAAAGTTTCTTACCAAAGGTACAACAAATCCAAAGAAATCAGCCCTCGTTATATCCTCTAGATGACATCTTGGAACTATTCCGTTTGAAAGAGCTTCTTCAACAATTTCACTATACTTTTTTAAAGCTTCATCTCTATTAAGTCCTAGTTTCTTAAAAATATGATAATCAGAACATGACATGAGTATACCTGTTTCTTTTATATTCATTTGCCTTACTAATTTGAAATCATTTTTATTAGCTCTTATCCAGGTAGTTATTTCTGGAAATTTATATCCTCTCTCCATACATCTAAAAACAGCTTCTCTATCATGAGGATTATACAAAAAAAACTCAGTTTGTCTAATAACACCAGAGTTGTTATCAAGCTTGTTCAAATAATCATATATCTTAACTATTTGTTCTACCGTAAATGGTGTCATGGACTGTTGACCATCTCTAAACGTAGTATCAGTTATCCATATATCTTCTGGCAAATCAACTACATTTTCACTGCCATTAAATTTAATCTTAGGGACTTCAGAATATGGGAATATATCTCTATAAAAATTCGGTCCTTTTCCTTCATTTTCACGACTAAAATTATTCATTTTAACAATTTCACTTCCTACCTCAAAATAAAAATGACTTATTTTTTTAAAATTATTCATCTTAAAATATAAATATATATATCATTTATTGTATAAATATTATATTCATTGAGTTTATGTTAATCATTTTTCTAATATAGCCAGTTTTTTTAATAAGTATAATAGTTTTTATATGAATATATTAACACATTAAATTTATTATTTCAATTATGAATTTTTTATTTTTTGAATTTATCACCTATTAAAATTTCATTTCGTTTTAAAATTTACATATATTTAGAGTTTTTTGCAAGTGCTTTTTTATCAGCTTGAAATTTAATTTATATATATTACAAAATTCTATACTAATTTTTATATTTCTTAAGCTTACTATAGGTCATAATATTAAGTTTAAATTTTAGCGATTATGAGTTAAAAACTAACTTTTTGTTAATAAATAATTATAAAAAAAATACATGCAAAATGTTAGTTACATTTTGCATGTATTTTATAAAATACCAACTAATTTTTAAACTTAAATGAAATTTAAAACTAATGCTTAATAGCTTTAAGCTCTAAATCTATTTTATCTCTAAGACTCTCTGATAATTCTGCCTTTTGCTTTCTATCCAATTCATTAATATTTATCGGTTTTAAAATTGACATTTCAACAGTTCCAGATTTCAGTTTACCATTACCATCCTCAAAGATTCTATAAGTACCATCTAAAACTATTGGTACTATTGGTACATCTGTCTTAGTTGCAAGCTTTAATGCACCTTTCTTAAATTCTCCAAGTTCACTTCTTTTACTTCTTGTTCCCTCTGGAAAAATAACCATAGAATAGCCCTTTTTAATATTTTCTACACCTTTATTAATAGCTTTAAGAGAATCTCTTACATCGCGTCTATTAATAAAGACACAATGCATTTTTTTCATCCAACCACTTACAATCTTTATTTTTAAAATTTCCTTTTTAGCTAAAAAACCTATATGCTTATCTATGTTGGCAAGTATTACTAAGAAATCAAAATTTCCCTGATGATTAGAAACAAAAACACATGTCCCTTCAGGTATATTTTCAATTCCCTTTATATTCACTTTTACTCCAACAGCTTTAAGTATATTTTGAGACCAATGCATAACAATCTCATGTACTAATTTTTCATATTCAACTTCACCTTTATACTTTTTCACATACGCAAGTTTTATTTGAAAAAATAGTGTTACAATCATATAAAATACAAAGTAAATGTATAAAAATATCGTTTTCATATTTATACCTCTAATATTTCAAAAAATAAAATGGCTCCGCGAAAAGGATTCGAACCTTCAACCTATCGGTTAACAGCCGAGTGCTCCACCGTTG
>NZ_JBJIAA010000015.1:0-161474 GCF_045310695.1 Clostridium neuense | reverse complement strand
TAACAAGTGAAGATATAGAAAAGGGAGTAAGCAATATAGGAAAGCCGATTCCAACGCTAACCACATATGTAATGAATAAAGATTTAAAAATTCAGCCAATAGGCATTGCAGGCGAGCTATGTGTTGGAGGAGATGGTGTAGCGAGAGGATATTTAAATAACGAAAAGCTAACAGCAGAAAGATTTGTGAAGAATCCATACAACCTAAAAGAGAAAATATATAGATCAGGAGATTTAGTTAGAGTATTGCCTGATGGCAATATGGAATATATAGGAAGAATAGATCATCAGGTTAAAATAAGAGGCTTTAGGATAGAGCTTGGAGAAATCGAAAATAGATTATTAAAAATAGAAGGAATAAAGGAAACAGTAGTTTTAGCAAAAGGGGAAGTAGGAAGTAAGTACCTATGTGCGTACTATGTAGGAGAAAAAGAATACACCGTAGGTGAATTAAGAGAAGAACTAAAAAAATCTCTACCAGATTACATGGTCCCAGCATACTTTATAAAACTAGAAAGCATGCCATTAACACCAAATGGTAAAGTGGATAGAAAAGTATTACCAGAGCCACAGGGAAAAATCAACACAGGAGCAGAGTACGAAGCACCAAGAAATGAGTTAGAAGAGAAGTTAGTAGAGATATGGCAGAACGTATTAGGCGTAACTAATATAGGAATAAATGATGACTTCTTTGAATTGGGGGGACATTCTTTAAGTGCAACAACTTTAGCGGGGAGGATTTTCAAGGTATTAAATGTAGAAGTGCCGCTAAAGGAAATCTTCAGTAACGGAAACATAAAGGGACTCAGCGAATATATAGAAACTATTAGCAGCAAGCAATATGAAGCAATAGAAAAAGTAGAAGAAAAGGAATACTATGAAGCATCGTCAGCACAAAAAAGGATGCACATGCTCCAAGAGCTTGATCAGAACAGCACAGCATACAATATGCCAAGAGCTTTAGAGATATTAGGTGAAATTGAAATAGAAAAAATAAAGAATGTTTTTATAAAACTAATAGAAAGACATGAAACATTAAGGACAAGCTTTTATACTAAAGCTGATAAGATAGTGCAAAGAATTAATAAAACTAATGATATACAATTTGAAATAGAGAAAATAGAAATAAAAAATGAAGAAGAAGTGAAAGAAAAATTCGAAGAATTTATAAGACCATTTGACTTAAAAAAAGCACCATTATTAAGGGTAGGGATTATAAAATTAGAAAAAGAAAGACATATTATGTTCTTTGACATGCATCATATAGCATCAGACGGAGTTTCAATGTCCATATTAACAAAAGAATTTAGCAAGTTATATAGCGGAAAAGAATTAGGAGAATTAAAAGTACAATATAAGGATTATTCTGCATGGCAGTTAAAGAAGAGAGAAAGTGAAGAATTTAAAAAACAGGAACAATATTGGCTAAAAGAATTTAGTGACGAAGTACCAGTACTAAGCTTACCTACAGATTATAAAAGACCGAGGGTCAAAGACTTCAAGGGTAGAAGTATAAATTTTGTTTTAGATAAGGAAACAACTGAAAAGTTAAGAAAGATAGCTAAAGAAACTGGAAGTACCATGTACATGGTACTATTAGCAAATATAAATATATTATTATCCAAATATAGCGGACAGGAAGATATAGTAGTTGGAAGTCCAATAGCTGGTAGAAATCATGCAGACCTAGAAAACTTAATAGGTATGTTCGTAAATACTTTGGCAATAAGAAGTAAGTTAAATGATGAGTTGAGTTTTAGTGATTATTTAAAAATAGTAAGAAATAAGGCTTTAAAAGCATACGAAAATCAAGATTATCAATTTGAAGAAATTGTAGACAAAATAGATATAGATAGAGATTTAGGAAGAAATCCTTTATTTGATGTAATGTTTATTTTGGAGAATATGGAAGAATACAAAATAGAAATAGAGAATAGTATTTTCAAGCCATATAAATTAACTGGAAGCATAGAAAAATTTGATATTACAATTGATGCAAGAGAAGTCAAAGAGGAAATTTGTTTTAATTTGAGTTATGCAACTAGCTTGTATAAATATGAAACTATAAAAAGAATGATAAATCATTTTTTAAATATAGTAAAAGAAACGACAAGCAATGAAGAAATTAAGATTAAAGATATAGAATTAATGGATGAAGAAGAAAAGCATAAATTACTTATAGAATTTAATGACACAAAGGCAGCCTATCCAAGAGAGAAAACAATAAATGAATTATTTGAAGAAGGAGTAGAGAAGACTCCAGATAATATTGCTGTTGTATGCGAAGATAAAAAATTAACTTATAAAGAGCTAAATGAAAGAGCTAATTCTTTGGCAAGAGTATTAAAGAAAAAAGGCGTAGGAGCAGAAAGTATAGTAGGAATAATGGTGGAGCGTTCCTTTGAAATGATAGTGGGAATAATGGGTATTTTAAAGGCAGGAGGAGCATATATGCCAATAGACCCAGAATATCCAGATGACAGAATAGAATATATGCTAGAAAACAGTGAAACAAAGCTAGTATTAGTACAAAACAAGTTTAAAGACAGAATAAATAAAAATAACGTAGAAGTATGCAGGTTAAATGACGAAGAATTATACAAAGAAAGTAATGCTAACTTAGGTAAAACTGCTAGTGCAAAAAATTTAGCATATGTAATATACACATCAGGAACAACTGGAAAGCCTAAGGGTGTTATGATAAATCACAGAAGTGTAATAAACACATTAATGTTCTTACAGAAGAATTATCCTATGGATAAAGAAGGAGCATACTTACAAAAAACAAATTATGTATTCGATGTTTCTGTAAGTGAGATATTTGGCTGGTTTATAGGTGGAGGAAAATTAATAGTACTTAATAATGGATATGAAAAAGATGCTAAATATATATTAAAATCCATAATAGATAACTCTATAAGTCATATTAATTTTACTTCAAGTATGTTTAATTTGTTTTTAAATGAACTGGATAATAATATAAGAAATATAGAAAGCCTAAAATATATTTTAACAGCTGGAGAAGCATTAAGAATTGAAAATAATAAAGTTTTTAAAAATTTAATTAAGAGCACAAGGATAGAAAATCTATATGGTCCAACAGAAGCTACTATATATTCAACAAAATATTCATTGAAAGATGTATTTGATAATATACCAATAGGAAAACCTATTGATAACGCCAAAATGTATATAGTTGATAAAAATACTAAGTTAGTCCCAATGGGAGTAGTAGGGGAACTATGTATAGGTGGAGATGGACTTGCAAGAGGATATTTAAACAATAAAGAATTGACTGAAGAAAAGTTTGCAGAAAATCCGTATGAACCAGGGCAAAAGATCTATAGAACAGGAGATCTAGCAAGATGGCTTCCAGATGGGAACATAGAGTATTTAGGAAGAATAGACCATCAAGTTAAGATACGTGGTTTCAGAATAGAACTTGGGGAAATAGAGAGTAATTTATTAAAAATAGAAGGAATAAAAGAGGTAGTAGTTTTAGCAAAAGAAAAAGCAGGGAACAATTATCTATGTGCATATTACATAGGTGAAAAAGAATATAGTGTAGGAGAATTAAGAGAAGAACTTAAGAAATCCATACCAGACTATATGCTCCCATCATATTTTATAAAACTAGAAAGTATGCCGTTAACACCAAACGGAAAAGTAGACAGAGGGGCATTGCCAGAGCCACATGGGAAAATTAATACAGGAGCAGAATATGAAGCACCAAGAAATGAAGTGGAAAAACAATTAGTAGAAATATGGCAGGATGTATTAGATATCGATGAAATAGGAATAAATGATGATTTCTTTAGTTTAGGTGGAGACTCTATAAAATCAATACAAGTAATATCAAGAGCTAAAGCAAAGGGATATTATTTTGAGGTTAAGGATATATTCAACAATTCAAATATAAAAGCTTTAAGTAAGTGCGTAAAGAAAAATGCTGTAACAATAAGCCAAGATGAAGTGGTTGGAGAAGTAGAATTAACACCGATACAAAAACGATTCTTTGAAAAGAATTTTGAGGAAAAGCAGCATTGGAATCAAGCAGTAATGCTATTTAGTAAAGATGGATTTGAAAAAGAAATATTAGAAAAGGTGTTTAAAGCCATAATAATTCACCACGATGCATTGAGAATGGTGTATAAGAACGAAAATGGTGAAGTACATCAAATTAATAGAGGAACAAGTGAAAAGTTATACGATTTAAATGTATATGAAGGTTTAAATGAAGAAGAAATAACAGAAAAGTGTAACAAAATTCAAGATAGTATTAATTTAGAGGAAGGGCCTCTTGTTAAATTAGGTTTATTTAAAACCCATAAAGGAGATCATTTACTAATAGCGATACATCATTTAGTTATAGACGGAGTTTCATGGAGAATATTATTTGAAGATTTATCAAAGGCATATGAAATGGCTAAAAACGGAGAAGATATAATACTTCAAGATAAAACAACATCCTTTAAAGAGTGGGCAGTAGAGCAGAAGAAATATGCTGAGAGCTACAGTATAAGAAAACAATTAGAATATTGGAATGGCATAGATAAATGTGACATAAGGAAACTTCCTAAAGATAAAGAAGCAGCTGTAACCAAAATGGCAGATTTAAGAAGCATAGGATTTAATCTTACACAGCAGCAAACAGAAAGTTTATTAAAGAATGTAAACAACGCTTATAATACAGAAATTAATGACATACTTTTAACAGCTCTAGGATTAACAATAAGTAAATGGACAGGAAGTGAAAATACTCTAGTTAATTTGGAGGGACATGGTAGAGAAGAAATTATAAAAAATGTGGATATAACAAGAACAGTGGGTTGGTTTACTTCGCAGTATCCAGTAGTATTGAATAGTAATAACGATGATTTAGGAACCACAATAAAGAATATAAAGGATTCTTTAAGAAGAGTACCTAGTAAGGGAATTGGCTATGGCATAATCAAATATCTTTCTAAGGATAAGATGGAATTTAGGTTAAAACCAGAAATAAGCTTTAATTATCTTGGACAGTTTGATGAAGATATAAATAATGATATTTTTAATATGTCGCCTTTAAGCAGTGGAAATTCAATAGGTTTAAATAATAAGGGATTATACTCATTAGATTTTTCAGGAATACTCATAGATAAAAAGTTAAATATAGATATAAGGTACAATGATAAGGAATATAAAGATGAAACAATAAAGAAATTAATTCAGGAATATAGAAATAACCTTATAACAATTATTGAGCATTGTATGAATAAGCATAAATCGGAAAAAACAGCAGCAGATGTAACAAAGGAAGATATAACCTTACAGCAATTAAAACCGTATTTAAAAGATATAGATAATATCAAAAATATATACCCATTAACGCCAATGCAAGAAGGAATGTTGTACCATGCTCTAGCTGATAATAAATCAGAAGCTTATAATGAAGAATTAGTAATAAAGATAAAAGGACAATTAGATATAGAATTATTAAAACAAAGTTTTAATAGGTTAGTAGAAAGGCATGATATCTTAAGAACTGCTTTTGATTATGAAAGCTTTAATAGGGATATGCAAATTGTATTTTATAAAAGAAAAGCAGATGTCAGATATGTAGATATAAGTGATGAAAAATTTGATAAAGAAGACTATATAGATAAAGCAGTAAAGAATGATAAAAAGCAAGGCTTTGATTTAAACAAAGATGTCCTTATAAAATTGACAATAATTAAAACAGAAGAGGATGTATATAATATAATACTTAATAATCATCATATTATAATGGATGGCTGGTGTCTCAATATAATAATGCTTGAATTATTTAAGATATATAATGAACTCAAGTATGGATACAAAGCAAATTTAAAAGAAGTAGTACCGTATTCCGAGTATATAGAGTGGCTTAATAATAAGGATAGAGATGCAGCAAAAGAATATTGGAGAAAGTACCTTCTAGATTATAATGAGGTAACAGCAGTACCGTTTGAAAATAAAGAGAGCAGTAAGGGATATAAAAAAGAAGAAATTAACCTTAATATAGGAAAAGATATAACGAGAAAGCTTGAAGCAATAGCTAGAAATAGTAAGGTTACAATTAATACAATAATACAAAGCGTATGGTCAGTACTGCTTAATAAGTATAATAACAGCAGCGATTCTGTATTTGGATATGTTGTGTCAGGAAGAAATCCAGAGGTTAAGGGTATAGAAAATATGTTGGGATTATTTATAAATACTGTACCTTTAAGAGTTAAAGCAGAAGGAAATATGACGTTTAAGGAATTACTGACTACTGTTAATAAGTCTTTTTTAGAAAGTAGCGAGTATGATTTTTACCCTTTAGCAGAGATACAAGGGTTAAGTGAAGTTAAAGAAAAGCTAGTAAACAACATAATGATATTTGAAAACTATCCAGTTGACAGCGATGGCATTAATAATGAAGTATTGACTAAGAACAATCTAAAAATAATTGAAGGTAAATCACAAGAGCAAACAAACTACAACTTTAACTTAACTGTCATATATCAGGATACTATTTTAATAAAGTTTAAATTTAATGAATTAATGTATTCAAAGGATAATGTGCTAAAAATTAAAAATGATTTTGAAAGCTTAATAAATCAAGTTATAGATAATGCAGAAGTACTAATTAAAGATATAGAAGTAGTAAGGAAAGAAGAAAAGCATAAGTTACTTATGGAGTTTAATGACACAAAAGTAGATTATCCAAGAGAGAAAACAATAAATGAATTATTTGAGGAAAACGTGAAGAAGGCTCCAGATAATATTGCTATTGTATATGAAGATAAAAGGTTAACTTATAAAGAGCTTAATGAAAGAGCTAATTCATTAGGAAGAACATTAATGAAAAAAGGCGTAGGAGCGGATGATATAGTGGGAATAATGGTGCAGCGCTCCTTAGAAATGATAGTAGGAATAATGGGTATATTAAAAGCAGGGGGAGCATATATGCCAATAGACCCAGAATATCCAGAGAATAGAATAGAATATATGATAGAGAATAGTAAAGCTGAAATAGTATTAACTCAAAGTAAGTTTAAAGAAAAAATAAAGAATGAAAAAATAGACGTATGTGACTTGGAAGATGAAGAGTTATATAAAGAAGATAATTTTAACCTAGCTAAGACTGCCAGTGCAAAAAATTTAGCCTATGTAATATATACATCAGGAACAACTGGAAAGCCTAAGGGTGTTATGATAGAACATTCAAATGTAACTAATTTAGTACATGGATTAAATGAAAGTATATACAGTAAATATAATGATAATTTAAAAATAGCTTTAGTAGCTCCATATGTTTTTGATGCATCAGTTAAACAAATCTTTTGTGCTTTATTATTAGGAAATACATTATATGTAGTTCCAGAAGCTGCTAGAAAAGAAGGCGACAAGTTAGTTGAGTTCTACTTAAATAATAAAATAGAGATAACAGATGGAACACCAATGCATTTAGCAATGATGGCTAATTCAGAGCTTCTAACAAATAGAAACTTAAAGCTTAAAAATTTGATAATTGGTGGAGATAAACTTACACGAAAAGTAATAGAAAAGATATATAAGAAAATTAATAATAAGGAGCTTATTATAAGTAACGTATATGGACCGACGGAGTGCTGTGTTGATGCTGCATGTAATAATATAACTATAAATGATTTCAAAAATTATTTAAATATGCCAATAGGAAAACCAATAGATAATGTAAGAATATATATAGTTGATAATAACAATAAATTGATGCCAATAGGTGCATCAGGAGAACTATGCATAAGTGGATATGGACTCTCAAGGGGATATTTAAACAATAAAGAATTAACCGAAGAGAAATTTGTAGCAAATCCATATGAACCAGGGCAAAAGATGTATAAAACAGGAGATCTAGCAAGATGGCTGCCAGATGGAACCATAGAATGTCTAGGAAGAATAGATTATCAAGTTAAGATAAGAGGTTTTAGAATAGAAACAGGAGAAATAGAAAATACATTACTAAAAATAGAGGGGATAAAAGAAACTGTAGTAGATGCAAAAGGAAAAGAAGAAAGTGAGCACCTATGTGCGTATTATGTTGGTGACAAAGAATACAGAGTAGGTGAATTAAGGGAAGAACTTAAAAAATCTTTACCAGACTATATGCTCCCGTCATACTTTATAAAAATAGATAAAATGCCACTAACGATAAACGGAAAGGTAGACAGAAATGCATTACCAGAGCCACAAGGAAAAATTAATACAGGGGCAGAGTATGAGGCAGCAAGAAATGAAATGGAAGAGAAGTTAGTTAAGATATGGGAAGATGTACTGGGAGTAATGAATGTAGGAATAAATGATAACTTCTTTGAACTAGGTGGAAATTCTATTAAATTAGTTGATTTGTTGGTAAAAATGAAAAAACAATTAGTCCTAAATGTTACAATGGATCAGTTGTTTACAAACCCAACTATAAAAGATATTTGTAATTTATTATATTCTGGTTTAGGTGAAGGCGGAAAATTTGTTACAAGGCTAAGTTATAGTGGAGATAAAAATATATTTGCATTTCCACCGGCTATAGGATATGGATATTCCTATTTAAATTTAGTAAATAGAATAGATAATTATTCAATTTATGCATTTAGTTTTATTGATACTGCTAATATTATCGATGAGTATGTAAAAAGCATACTAGATACTCAAAATGAAGGACCGTTTATATTATTAGGATATTCTGGTGGAGGTAATTTAGCTTTTGAAGTCGCTAAAGTACTAGAAAAGAAGGGGTATGAAGTTTCTGATATTATAATGTTAGATTCGGCGGTAAAAAAATCAGTAAAAGACAATTTAACGTACCCTTCAAAGCACGAGGTTATTAGTATTATGAAAAACTTTTTTAATATAGACAATTTCCATGAATTTGAGGAAAATATAGCGGAAAGGGCTATGGTAAATCATAAAAAATATATACAATACAATAATAAAAATATAACCAAAGAAAAAGTAAAAGCTAATATCCATGTTATATCAAGCTCTAGTACTAGAGAAGTAAGAGAGCACTATGAATATTTATTAAATTGGGAGAACCATACAATGGGTAAGTTCGTTATATATGATGGGTATGGTCTTCATTTAGATATGTTATCAGGAGAACATTGCGATAAAAATGCAGATATATTAAAAAATATATTAGCTGAATAAAGTATATAAAACAAATGAATAAGTTTGTGTGAAATTAGAATAGGAACGTACATAGATTTGTGTAAACAAACATTGTACGTTCTTTTTTATGACCTTTTTAACATGTTTTTAACATGATTGTAATTTTACTCTAAAGATAAAAACATACAATTGATTTGTGTGAAATTTTTAGTTAAAGGAGAAGTTATATGGTAGAAGTGGTAAACAAAACAGAGGTTAAAGTGAAAGGGTCATATGCTAGAGGCAATATAGTGAATAAAATTGAACCGTATATTTATCTTATACCATGCTTACTTATATTTGGAATTTTTACTTATTTCCCTTTTATTAAAACCATATATATAAGCTTATTTAATACAGATGCGCAGGGGAGAATAAAATCTTTTGTAGCACTTTCAAATTATATTGAACTTTTTAAATCGGCATCATTTATAAATAGTATAGTTGTTACTTTTAAATTTGTAATATTAACTACCGTGCCATCTATTATTCTTGGATTAATTTTTGCGCTTCTTATTAATAATAAGTTAAAGTTTAAAAATGTTTTTAGTACAATGTATGCAATGCCTATGGCTGTTTCTTCAGCTTCAGGTGCTATAATTTGGCTTTTGCTTTTTAATCCAACTATAGGACTTATAAATTATATATTTAAGTTAAAAGTAAATTGGCTTGCTAGCCCATTCTTTGGATTAATAGCTGTAGTTATAGTTACCGTTTGGATGAACATGTGCGTAAATTTCATATTTATAGCTGCAGGACTTAAAAATGTTCCTAAGGAACTATGCGAAAGTGCTGTTATAGATGGAGCTAACTATTTGCAGCTTTTAAAGAATGTTATATTACCATGCTTATCCCCTACACTTTTCTTCGTATTGGTTATTGATGTAATAAATGCTTTTCAAACTTTTGGACAAATAAATATAATGACCTCAGGAGGACCTAGTGAAGCTACAAATGTTATAGTGTATTCAATATATAGAAATGCGTTCTTTAATAATAGGTTTAGCCTGGCTAGTGCAGAGTCTATAATTTTGTTTTTGATAATGTTTTTTATAACCCTAGTTCAATTTAAATATGAAAAGAAAAAAGTCTTTTATAGGTAGAGGTGAATTTTGAATATGAATAAAAGAACAAAGACTGTAATTCTTTATATTATAAATACATTATTTGGACTAATAATAATATCACCACTTATTTACGCACTTTTGGTTAGCTTTTTACCTCAAAATCAAATATTTACTTTTCCGCCAAAGTTAGTACCAAAGAGTTTTTATATAGGTAACTATATAGGTGCTTTAAAAATAGCTCCTATAATGAGATTTATACTAAATAGCTTTGTTGTTTCGTCAGTTGTAACTGTAGGACAAATTGTAATAGCATCGTCTGCTGCATTTGCTTTTTCTTTTTTAGAATTTAAATGGAAAAAGGTATTATTTATAGCGGTATTAGCTACAATGATGATTCCAGATGAAACTATAATGATATCAAATTATTTGACTGTTGGATCACTGAAATGGCTTGATAGCTATAAAGCTTTAATAATACCGTATTTAAGTTCAGCAATGGGAATATTTATGATGAGGCAATATTACTTAACACTTCCTAAAGAATTGTATGAAGCTTCTAAAATAGATGGATGTGGAAATCTTAAATTTTTGACAAAGATATTGTTTCCTATTTCAAAACCAGCAATAGGAGCATTGGGTGTGTACATTTTTTTAACGACGTGGAATCAATATATGTGGCCTTTGCTTGTAACAAGTAAGCCTACTTCAAGAACTGTTCAGATAGGTATAAGCATGCTTCAATTTTCAGAAAATCAATCTTACGGATTAATAATGGCTGGTATAGTAATGGTTTTGGTGCCATCCATATTAATATTTATAATTGGACAAAAGCAGCTAATAGAGGGAATGACTAGCGGCGCAGTGAAAGGCTAAAATTTTATATTAGGGAGGAAAAACATGAAAAAAAGATTAATAACTATGATGATTACAGGTTTACTAGCAGTATCTTCAATATTATCAGGATGTTCAGCAAGTAATGGTAATGCGGATAAGGCAGCGACAAACAAAAACATAGAGATTACGTTTTGGCATTCTATGGCTGGAAAGAATGGTGAAGCAATAACGAAAATGGTAAATGACTTTAATGCTTCTCATAAAAATATTAAAGTTAATGCCGAATTCCAAGGAAAATATGACGACTCAATAAATAAGTTAAAAAGTGCTGAAAAGGGAAATTCAGCACCAGATGTTATGCAAGTATATGATATAGGTACAAAATTTATGATTGATAGTAAGTGGGCTGTGCCAATGCAAAGTTTTATTGACGAAGAAAAATTTGATACATCAACTTTGGAACCAAACTTGCTTGGATATTATACAGTTAATAAAAAGCTTTATTCTATGCCATTTAATTCATCTACTCCAATATTATATTACAATAAAGATGCTTTCAAGGAAGCGGGAATTGATCCTAACAATCCTCCAAAAACTTTTTCGGAATTAGAGGAAGATGCTAAGAAGCTTATTAAGAAGGATGCTTCTGGTAAGATAACAAGATATGGTTTTTCCATGGCTATATATGGCTGGCTTTTTGAACAGTTTATAATAAAACAAGGTAAAGATTATGCTAATAATGGCAACGGTAGAAAAGCTCAAACTACAGCAGTTGCATTTGATAAAAATGGTGCTGGACTAAAGGTTTTAGATGAATGGAAGAAGTTAGTCGATAGCGGCTATGCGGGAAACTTTGGAAGGAATGAAGATGATACGGAAAATGCATTTATTGCAGGAAAGACAGCCATGTACATTGAATCAACTGCTGATTTAGGCTCTGATTTAAAATCAATTGGTGGTAGATTTGAGCTTGGGACTGCTGCATTGCCAAGTTTTGATGGCATAAAAGATGGTGGTGTTTCTATAGGAGGAGCCTCTTTATGGGCTTTAGATAATAAAGATAAAGACAAACAAAAGGCTGCATGGGAATTTATAAAGTTTATGGTATCACCAAATGAACAAGCTTATTGGAATACACAAACGGGTTATTTTCCTGTAACAAAGAAAGCCTATGATGTTCAAAGTTTTAAAGACAATTTAAAGAAAAATCCTCAATTTCAAACAGCTATAGATCAACTTCATGCTTCGCCAACAACTGCTAAGGGAGCATTAATGTCTGTATTTCCTGAGGCAAGGCAAACAATAGAAGGTGAAATAGAAAAAATGCTTCAACACAGTGAAACTCCAGAGCAGGCAATAAAAAATGCAGCTAGCTCTATAAATTCAGCCATTAAGAGTTATAATGATTCTAACAAGTAATTTATAGAAATAAGGTGAAGTTTATATGAAAAAAGTTCTTAATATAGCACATAGAGGTTTTAGTGGTGCTTATCCAGAAAACACGATGCTTGCATTTAGAAAGGCAGTGGAAATAGGAGCAGATGGCATTGAAACGGATTTACAAATGACAAAAGATGGCGTAATAGTTATTTGCCATGATGAAAAGTTAGATAGGACTACGGATGGGAGTGGGCTTATAAAGGAATACACTTATGATGAGCTTTTAAAATTTGATGCAGGGATAAAATATAGAGAGGCTTTTAAAGGGGAGAGAATACCAACTATAGATGAATTTTTTGATTATGTAAAGGACAAAAACATATTTATAAATCTAGAGCTTAAAAACAGCATAATAAATTATGAAGGCTTAGAAAAAAGGGTTATAGATAAAATTTACGAATATAAACTAGAGAAAAGTGTTATATTATCTTCTTTTAATCACTATTCAATGGTAAAAGTAAAGGAATATGATCATAATATAAAAACAGGATTGCTATGTGCAGCAACCTTATATAACCCGGGGAAATACGTTAAAGATGCTGGAGCAGATGCATATCACCCATTTTTTCCATCAGTTATGGACAAAAGTATTGTAGCTGAAATAAAAAGTGAAGGTATAATGATAAATACTTATACGGTAAACAAGATAGAATATATGGATAAGCTTATAAGTCTAGGAATAGATGGCATTATAACAAATTATCCAGACAAGCTTATTGCGAAGTAGATACATTTGATTTAATGTATAACATACTGAAAATATAAAGTCCTAAGCCACTTATTATTGGCAAAAGGTATACTGGTGTGAGATTTATAAGGGTTCCGGCTATGATTAGGGCAATAGGTAGAACTATTTTAGATAAGCTGCTTCCGAGGCCAAGTACTCTTCCTCTAAAATTCTCTGGGATAGTTTGTTGGAGCATATAAAAAAGAGGGATATTAATTGAAGCTATGGCTGCACCGGCTAATAGCATTATTAAAATGAAATATATTAAATAAAAGTTTTTGTCACGTATTTTGTAGTTGATTATAACAGATAGACCTATTGCTATCATGCAAATTGATAATATGATGTTCATTATTTTTGTGATTTTTGTATATGAGTATTTTTTTATGACTTTTTTTATTACAAGGGCACCAAAAATTATTCCAACAGAGAAAAATGCCTCTATTATGCCAAAGAAATTAGAATTCAATTTTAAAACATTATTTATTATAAATGGCATTGGAACATTTATTGATAGTCCAATAAAGAAATTTAATACAATAAAAACTACAAATACGTGTATAATATTTTTTTGGTTTTTTAAATAATTGATAGCATAAATTATATCAGTAAAAAAGTTCAAATTCCCTTTGTTTTTTTCACAATTACTGCAATTGAAATTAAAGCTCATAAATATTTCAAGTAATGCAGATATGCCAAAAGAAAAAGCATTAATTATGATAAATAATCTTATATTTATCAAAGCAAAAATTACACCACCAACCATTGGACCGACTATAGAGGATATTGATTCAATTATTTTATTAATAGAATTTATAGAAATAAGCAGCTTACTTGATACTAGATTTGGTTTTGCAGCTTCAATGGTTATTCCATAAATAGTAGAAAATATATTTAAGAAAAATGTACTTATATAAATCATTGGCAAATTTAAAGTATGTTTCAAAGTTAATTCATATAAAGCTAATAATAAAATGCTATTTAAAATATCTGTAATTACAGCAAGCAATTTTTTGTTTATTCTATCAGCAAGTACACCTGCAAATGGATTTATAAGAACAGTAGATAAAATACTTATTGTTAAAGTGGTTGCAAAGTTTAGACCGGAGCCAGTAAGTTTTAATACATATAAACTAATGGCAAAATTATATACAGATGTTCCAAATAGGGATGTAAAATTTGCAATTGAAAATAAAAATACATTTAAAAATTCTTTATTCTTTAAAAACTTTTTTAATGATAAGACTAACATTGTATATCACTTTCCTTTAAATATTGTTTAGCTATAAGTTAATTATAAATAGTCGTCTTATCACTATATCAATACATAAATTAATAAAATTTTGCTATGAAATAAACAAAAGATAGAGTTAACCCTACCTTTTGGCAAAGATTAAATATGAATATACTTTTTCTCCATTTCTAAAATAATTTTCATACTTTCCACCACTTTCCATATAGTCTGATATGATTTCGTCAGAGATATTATAGTTAAGCTTTGAAATTTCAGTTTTAATATTATTTAACATGAAGTTTTTTCGATATTTATCTTTTATTAAAGAATTTGAAGCGAAATTTTTAAATAAAATATAAGTGCCTGTTATGCTTGCACTGTCTTTTACATAGTTATCAATTAGCTTTAATAAAAACTCTTCATTATCAAAACTGTAATTACTTGTTCCGGAAATATCTAAAAGAATATCAACAGATTTATCACTTATTGGGATTTGTTTAAAATCTGAGCAAATAAATAATATGTTCTTTTTGCAGTTTACAGTTTCTAGTATGCTTTTTAAAGCTAAATGTCTGTTTATATCATGATCTACAGCAATATACAGTGAATCATCAGGTAGATTTTGATAAACACTTCTTAAAAAGAATCCAATTCCTGAGCCGAGTTCAAGTATTACTTTATTTTTTAAATTAGTAAAATCAATTTTTTTATAGAGCCAGTCCATTCCACGATAAATATTATCGAGATAATCTATATTGGTGGAATTTATATAGTTTACAACATAGTTAGAGTCAGGTCTAAAACCGTAATCATCAATATTTGCATTAGGAACTTTAAGTATTCCATTTTCAATTATGTATTCTTCACCACAATTACATACAAGTTTTCCATTTATAATTTGATTGTTTACTATACTGCCTTCACGAAGCTCTAAATCTTGCTTGCACTTAAAGCATTTTAAAATATTTAGTACTTTAATGTCTATACCCATGACGGATTTATTTTTAGCCTCAATATTTGAAAGAAGACTTAATTTTGTTTTGAGTTTTTCTTTCATTTTGTTAAGTTCTATTATTTGATTTTCTATTTGTTCATATTTATTTGTAAAAAATGTTTTGAAACATTTATTTTCTTCATAGGGAGTAAGTTTAGCAAATCTTTTAAACATAAAAATTGATTTGATTTCGTTTAATGAAAATCCCATTTCTTTAAGTAATAGAATGTCATCTAAATCCTTTTGGCAGGTGGTATCAAAGTTGTATTGGCCTCCCTTCTTCTCAGGTATTATCAAATTTATATTCATATAGTGCCTTACAGTATCTATAGTTAAATTATTAATTTTAGAAAATTTGCCGATTTTCATACTATTACCTCCATATGTGGCAAGTTTTAATAATAAATAATTATAGCATAATAACATGGGTGTTTATTGATAAAAGGAGAGGTTAAAGTGAATAGTAACATTAAGAAAAGAGCATAATGATATTTCCCCAATTTAAAAATATTAATGTTATCAAGGAATAGTTAAGATTGATAATCTTTACGCATGTATATCTTTTTAGAAATAAAAGAAGGCAATGAAGAAAGTGAATCAAGAGTTATATACTGGAATTTTATAAGATTAAAAAAATCATAAAGTGAGAACAAAAAGCAAGGTAAACTATGTTACTTATATAAATGAGAAGGACTGAAGACTAGAGAATAAAAAGTTTGCTTTAAATTAAGATGTAAAATATAGTATTGAAACTTAACAATATAAATCCTATAATAATAGTATTGATACAGAAAAAGAGTGTATCGATATTATTATAGATGAACAATCTGAAACTTCAAAATTGCAAGTTCCAAGTTTATCCTATTAAAATGGAATTTGAAAAACAGAGTAAAGAGTAGGAAGTAGAGTGAAGGATGATTTTTCTCCGCCACTCTACTCTTTGCTCTCTACTCTGCTTCAAATTCTAGTTTATATGGATAAATTTCATATTGGTAATTTAAATCTTTCATGTTGTTTAACTATATATAGGAGGCTAAAATTTTGAAAAGAATAGAACGTATATATAATTACATTGTAGAAAAAACTAGTGGATTTGACATTGCGGCATTGAAGCAGAAATGTGGATTTAGTTCTTTAGAAATTTCAGAAAATTTAAATATATTGAGAAATAATGTAAGCAAGGAACTTAATGAATTACTAAGACAAGGTAAGATAATAAAAATAAAGGTAAGGCCTGTGCTATACATTGATAAGGCTTGCGTTGAAAAGCTTATCAATAAGAAGTTACAAGAAGGGCCTATAGAAATAAAATCTTTAGATGAAATTTTGAACTATGAAGAAAAGATGAAAAAGTTAGAAGAAGGATCGCCCTTTAGTAGATTGATTGGAGGACAAGGGAGTCTTAGGAATCAAGTAGAACAGGCAAAAGCAGCAATACTATATCCACCTAATGGGCTGCATACTCTTATTGTAGGACAAACAGGAGTTGGTAAGACGCTTTTTGCAAATATGATGTATAATCAAGCAAAATACGTAAAAAGATTAAAGGAGGATGCACCCTTTATAGTATTTAATTGTGCGGATTACTACAATAACCCACAACTTTTAATATCACATTTATTTGGACATGTAAAAGGAGCTTATACAGGAGCAGACAGTGATAAATCTGGAATCGTAGAGAAGGCTGATGGTGGAATACTATTTTTAGACGAAATACATAGACTTCCTCCAGAAGGTCAAGAAATGCTATTTTACTTTATGGACACAGGCAAATTCAATAGATTAGGAGAAACCGAAAGAAATAGGCAATCCTCTGTGCTTATAATCGGGGCTACTACGGAAGATCCAAATTCATCATTATTAAAAACATTTATTAGAAGAATACCAATAGTAATAAATATTCCCAGCTTTGAAAAAAGATCAGTAAAGGAGAAGGTTGACTTAATTAAATATTTGCTTGCAAATGAAGCACATAGAGTTAATAAAGTAATTAAAATAGAAAATGAAGCCGTTAAAGCTATAATTGGTAGTACATCTTATGGAAATATTGGACAGATGAAATCCAATATACAGTTGATTTGTGCTACAGCATTTTTGAACAGTATTAATAATAAAGATTATATTGATATTACTTTTGAATCTTTACCGTCAAATATTAAAAGCGGACTTTTTTATTTAAGCGGCAAGAGAAAGGAAATGGAGGATATATCTTACTACATAGATTCTCAGTTAGTAATAACACCAGAGGGGCATAATGTATTAATTGATAAAGATCCTTACGATCCACCTTTTAATCTTTATAAAATAATAGAAGATAAGGCAGCAATATTGAAAGATGGTGGTGCTGATGATGAGTATATAAACAACTTTATAACTACAGATATTAATATTCATATTAAGTCCTTCTATAACAAGGTGAAAAATGATGAGGATGGCAGAAGCAAAATATTGAAGATTGTAAATGAAGATATATTAGAATTCTCAGAAAGTGTAATGCTAATGATTGAAAAGAAGATGAATAAGAAATTAAATGACAGATTTTTGTATGCTTTAAGTCTTCATCTAAGTTCTTTTTTAAATAGACTAAGCAATCATCAAAATTTAAAATACACCAATATTGAAGGGATAATAAATGATAAGCGAGCAGAATTTAATATTGCGCTTGAAGTTAAAGGAATGATTGAAAAAAAATATAATGTAGTTGTTCCTAAAATAGAAGTGATATATCTGACAATTTTAATTAGTTCAATTACAGAAGAACAAACTAATACACATGTAGCAATAATAGTTGCAGCTCATGGTAGCAGTACAGCCAGCAGTATGGTGAATGTTACAAAACAATTATTAGGAGATGGAGTAATAGAAGCGATTGATATGCCACTTGAGGTAAATCCAACCCAAATACTTGATGAAATAATAGAAAAGGCTAAAGAAATTGATATGGGAAAGGGAATACTTTTGTTAGTTGACATGGGCTCTCTTTCAAATTTTGATTCAGTAATAATGGAAAAAACAGATATAAAAGTTAAGACAATAGATATGGTGACTACACCACTGGTACTTGAAGCTGTACGAAAGGCTAATATCTTAGGTATGGATTTGGATGCCTTGTATAATTCACTTAAGGAATTTAGAGGATATTCAAAGGTTGAAGAAGAGGTTGAGGAAGAAAATGTAAATAAAAAAAGGGCAATAATAACAATATGCTCAACTGGAGAAGGAACAGCAGTAAAATTAAAAGAACTTGTTGAAAATATCGTTAAAGGCATCAAGGAAGAAGAAATCGAAGTTTTACCAATAAGCATAAATGATATAAAAAAGGAAGTAATAAAAATAAAAAATAGCTACAAAATAATAGCTTCTGTTGGTATTCTAGATCCTAAAATTGAAGTGCCATTTATATCGCTTGAAGAACTAATTAGTGGTAATGGCGAAAGAACTTTAATTAGTATAATACAAAGAAAGAGCTTTAAAATTGAAGAAAACCATGAAAATACAGTAGTAAAGGATTTATGTGAAGACAGTTTAAATCAATTTTTAACTTACTTAAATCCTTCTAAAATAATAAGTGTATTATATGAGTTTGTAAGTTTTTTAGAGAAAAATAAAAAAGTAAGCTTTAACAATGCAACCAAAATAAGAATAATGGTTCATGTTGGTTGTGCTTTGGAGAGGATGGTAATACAGGATGGTTTAGAGTACAAGAGGGAAAGGGATAAAGTAGATAAGCATGTAGTGGAAATCATCACGCAAGCAAATAAGATATTTAAAGATACTATAAATATAACTTTATCTGAAGATGAAATATTGTTTTTAGCAGAAATAATAGAATAAAAAATATTATATATCGATACACTTTTAGCATAATGCACTTTTTTTGTGTTAAAAATTAAAGAACAGTATTAAAATCACAAAAGAAGTGTATCAACAAAAAAATTAAAAAAGTTTTTACAATTAAAAAAGCGGCTGTTTCAAAAGAATTAACATAAATATAAAAAATAATACACTATTTTGGCATAATAATTGCTATATATAATAGTGTAATACAAATGAACTAATATTTATATAGAGTTATTTGGAAGAAGTCCTTTAATGCCGCTAAAGAGGTATAAATGAAAACGAAAACATACATATAAGAGTGATGATGAGGGGGATTATTCATAATGAATATAGTATTAGCAAGAATTGATGACAGATTAATACATGGTCAAGTAGCAACAATTTGGTCAAAAGACACAAAATGTCAAAGAATAATTGTATGTAATGATGATGTAGAAAGGGATCCGATTAGAAAAATACTTTTAGAACAAGTTGCACCTCCGGGAGTTAGAGCAAGTGTTTTAGGCATTGATAAGGCAATAAGAGTTTATAATAATCCAAGGTACAAAGATGATAGAGTATTGTTTTTATTCACTAATCCAACTGATGTTGTAAGAATGGTTAAAGGTGGAGTGGACATAAAAAGTGTAAATATTGGTGGAATGTCATTTAAGGAAGGAAAAAAACAAATAACTAATGCAGTATCAGTAAGTGATGAGGATATTGAAGCTTTCAAGAAATTAAATGAAAAAGGTATTGAACTAGAAATAAGGAAAGTTTCTTCGGATTCAAAAGTAGATTTAATGTCAAAACTATAAGATTTATCATATTAACTTTTGCCAAGGTAATGGTTAAATCAAATGTCATTATGGTTCGTAAATTAATTGAAGCGCAGTATAATAATTATTTTTGGTTACAGGTTCTTCAGAACTTTTATATAAATTTTTCTGTAACAAATAAAAAAATAGGAGGTATAGAAATGGTAGGAATTATTCTTGCTAGTCATGGAGAATTCGCTAAAGGCATCTTGCAATCTAGTACAATGATTTTTGGAGAACAAAAGAACGTACAAGCTGTTATGTTAATGCCTAGTGAAGGCCCTGATGATGTTAAAGCAAAACTAAAAAATGCAATTGCATCCTTTGACAACCAAGATGAGGTTTTATTCTTAGTTGATCTTTGGGGTGGTACACCATTCAACCAAGCTAGCAGTCTGTTTGAAGAACACAAAGATAAATGGGCAATCGTGGCTGGTATGAATTTACCAATGGTGATTGAAGCTTATGCTTTACGCATGTCTATGGAATCCGCACATGAAATTGCATCTAATTTATTACAAGCAGCTAAAGAAGGAGTTAAAGTTAAACCTGAAGAATTGGAGCCAGAAGATGCTGGTAAAACTTTAGAAGCTTCTGCAGGAAACTCTAATAATGTAGGAAGACCTGGATCATTTGAGTATGTTTTAGCTCGTATTGATTCTCGTTTACTTCATGGTCAAGTAGCAACTGCTTGGTCAAAGACTATGAACCCTACACGAATTATTGTCGTGTCAGATGAAGTAGCAAAAGATGAACTTCGTAAGAACTTAATAACGCAGGCTTCCCCTGTAGGTGTAAAGGCCCATGTTGTTCCAATCAGTCAAATGATTAAACTTGCGAAAGATGATAAACATTTTGGAGGACAACGTGCAATGCTTCTTTTTGAAAATCCAGAAGATGTACTTAGAGTGGTAGAAGGCGGAGTACCTTTAAAGACAATCAATGTTGGTTCTATGGCGCACTCTATAGGTAAAGTTCAACCAAGTAAAGTGCTTGCTTTCAATCAAGAAGATATTGATACTTTCAAGAAACTTAAAGAAGCTGGACTTACTTTTGATGTTCGTAAAGTTCCAAATGATTCAAAAGCAAATATGGACGAAATTCTTAGAAAAGCACAAGAAGAGTTAAATAAGCTAAAATAATTTAACTATTCAAATAAAAAAAGGGGGTTTATAACCGTGAGTTTAAATATAATTCAAATCATATTAGTCGTTTTCGTAGCATTTCTAGCTGGTATGGAAGGTATTTTGGATGAATTCCATTTTCACCAACCAATAATTGCTTGCACGTTAATTGGCTTAGTCACAGGTAACTTATTACCATGTTTAATCTTAGGTGGTAGTCTTGAAATGATTGCCTTAGGTTGGGCAAATATTGGTGCTGCTGTAGCACCAGATGCAGCAATAGCATCTGTTGCATCCGCAATTATTCTAGTTCTTGGAGGACAGGGCAGAGCAGGTGTTCCCTCAGCTGTTGCAATTGCTGTTCCACTAGCAGTTGCAGGGCTAATATTACAAACTATTTGTCGTACAATCGGTGTAATCATTATACATCTTATGGATGCTGCTGCTGAAGAAGGAAAT
The DNA here is from genome assembly GCF_045310695.1 of Clostridium neuense. Lineage (NCBI taxonomy): Bacteria > Bacillati > Bacillota > Clostridia > Eubacteriales > Clostridiaceae > Clostridium > Clostridium neuense. The sequence goes on along the minus strand of NZ_JBJIAA010000015.1, from coordinate 139,785 downwards.
ATGAGAAAAATTGAAATGTGGCATATTATTTCTATTTGTATGCATGCTCTACGTTGTGTAATTCCAGCAGTAATGATCTTAGCACTTGGTGCTGGTCGTATTCGTACAATGCTTGGACTTATGCCTACTTGGTTAACAGATGGTTTAGCAATAAGCGGTGGAATGGTTGTAGCTGTTGGTTATGCAATGGTAATCAATATGATGGCTACAAAAGAAGTATGGCCATTCTTTGCAATAGGTTTTGTGTTAGCAACCATTTCACAAATTACACTTATTGGACTAGGCATAATTGGTACATCTATAGCTCTTATTTACTTAGTACTTAGTAAAAAAGGCGGTTCAGGTAATGGTGGAATCTCAAATACTGGTGATCCGTTAGGCGATCTTATTGATAAATACTAAGAAGGGGGAGAATAAGAAGATGGAAAAGAAAATAAAATTAACGAAAAAAGACCGTATGTCTGTTTGTTGGCGTTCAACTTTCATTCAAGGTTCATGGAACTATGAAAGAATGCAAAATGGTGGTTGGGCTTTTGCACTCATTCCAGCACTCAAGAAATTATATAAGACTAAAGAAGATAGAGCAGCTGCATTAAAACGTCACTTGGAGTTCTTTAATACTCACCCATACTTAGCTTCGCCAATCATTGGTGTAACATTAGCTTTGGAAGAGGAACGTGCGAACGGTGCACCAATTGATGATGTAACCGTTCAAGGTGTTAAAGTTGGTATGATGGGACCTTTAGCAGGTATTGGAGATCCAGTGTTCTGGTTTACTGTTAAGCCGATTATAGGTGCACTAGCTGCTTCTCTTGCTTTGACTGGTAACATTCTTGGACCAATTATCTATTTCATTGCTTGGAATGCAATCCGTATAGCATTTATGTGGTATACACAAGAGTTTGGTTATAAAGCAGGATCGCATATTACTGATGATTTATCAGGTGGTTTACTACAAGATGTTACAAAAGGAGCATCCATCCTTGGTATGTTCATTTTGGGGTCATTAGTTAATAGATGGGTATCTGTTAAATTTACACCTATAATATCATCTGCTCCGTATGCTAAGGGTGCCTTTATTGATTGGAGTAAACTTCCTGCTGGAGCAAATGGTATTAAACAAGCTTTGTTGCAGCAAGCAGCTGGTTTGTCATTAACTGATAAAAAAGTTACAACGCTTCAAGGCAATTTGGATTCATTGATTCCTGGACTTGCAGGATTATTAATTACATTTATTTGTATGTGGCTTCTTAAAAAGAAAGTATCTCCAATTATAATTATCCTTGGATTATTTGTAATCGGTGTTGTTTTCCACGTAATTGGTTTAATGTAATATTTTCACTAAGTCTAGGCTAATATAATATTTTTAGTTAGCCTAGGCTTTTGCTAATCATAAAACATTGTCTGCTTGATAGAAATAAATAAAAAATATATAATAAAAATAAAGATGTCTATCTATAAATAGAAAAGAGGTAGCTCGTATGGTTCAATCACTAAATACAAAGGTGGATTTAGTAATGGATTCAACAGCCTTTACAGGGATTGCAGATTATGGAAAAATAATGATTGGTGACAAAGGTTTTGAATTCTATAATTCCCGTGATTCTCGTAAATTTATTCAAATCCCTTGGAAAGAGGTTGATTATGTTATTGCGTCTGTAATGCTAAAAGGAAAGTGGATTCCACGATATGCAATTAAGACAAAGAAAAATGGTACTTATACTTTTGCTTCTAAAGATGCAAAAAAAGTACTTCGTGCTATTCGAGAATATGTTGATACAAATCGTATGGTTCAATCATTAAGTTTTTTTGATGTTATAAAAAGAGCGGTCAAATCAAAGTTTAAAAAGAATTAATCAACAATTTTATCACTTAATGAGTTTTATAAGTATTGATATTGAAGGATTTTATAATTGGTATAATAAAATAATTTAGTAAAGGCTTTATATTCATGCAAATATGAAATATATATAGTAATACAAAATTCATGGGGCGGCTTGCATGCGTCAATTAATGGGGAGTAGTTAAAATAGCGTACGCAGATTTGTTTAAACAAATCTGCGTACGCTATTTTTAGGTAAAGAATTTAAAGCATCATTAACTTTTTATTTATCACTATTGCTGCTTGTCGTTGCTTCATCAAGTGTATGCCATGCAAGTACTGCACATTTTACACGAGCAGGCATGTTTGAAACATTTTTAAAGGCTAAAGCATCTTCAAGCACTTCAAGTTCTTTGTCATCTGTTATTTCTCTTTTGATCATTCCAATAAAAGTATGAGCAAGTTCTTTTGCTTCTTCAACAGTTTTACCCTTTATAAGGTCAATCATTATTGAAGTGGAAGCTTGAGAAATAGCACATCCAATGCCAGTAAATGAGGCATCTTCAATTATGTTATCTTTTATTTTTAACTGAAGAGTAATTTCATCTCCACAGCTTGGATTATGACCATTTTCAACTATATTTGCACCTTCAAGCTCATGCTTATTATGCTTTGAAGCATTGTGCTCTGTTATTATTTCAGTATATATGGAATTAAGATCCATAGCCTAACCACTTCCTTGTATTTTTTAATCCGTAAGCTAAGGCATCGATGTCTTCCTTGGTATTGTAAAGATAAAAGCTTGCCCTGCAGGTTGCATTTACTCCCATGTATCTCATAAGAGGATTTGCACAGTGATGACCTGTTCTAATACCTATGCCATATGAATCTAGTATTGTAGCAACATCGTGTGGATGAACGTCATCTATATTAAAGGATATTACACCTGCTTTTTTAGTGATATCTTTTGTTCCATAAATTGTAACATGAGGTATTTCACTTAAGTTTTCAAGAGCATAGCTAGTTAGCTCTTTTTCTATAGCTTCTATATTATCAATACCAACTTTGTTTATATATTCGATGGCTGCTGTAAGTCCAACTGCGCCACCGACATTTTGAGTACCAGCTTCGAATTTATGAGGAACTTCAGCAAAAGTAGTTTCTTGTTCCCATACGTATTCTATCATGTCTCCACCACAAAGGAAAGGAGGCATTTTTTCAAGCAAGGCTTCTTTTCCATATACTACACCTATTCCCATAGGAGCAAGCATTTTATGACCTGAAAAAGCTGCAAAATCAGCATCTAAATCTTTAACATTAACTTTCATATGAGGAACGCTTTGAGCCATATCTACTATAGCGATAGCGCCAACACTATGTGCTTTTTTTATTACATCTTTAACAGGGTTTATTGTACCAAGTACGTTTGAAACTTGAGTTACAGAAACTATTTTTGTTTTTGGTGTTATTACACTTTCAATTTCTTCCTTTGGAATTATGCCCTCATCGTTTATATACAAATATTTGAGTACTGCACCTTTAGCCATAGCTACCTGCTGCCATGGAACTAAATTTGAATGATGCTCTGCTATGGAAATTACAATTTCATCTCCGGGTTCTAAAAAAGTAAGTCCATAGGAATAAGCTATAAGATTTAGGCCTTCTGTAACATTTTTTACAAATATTATTTCTTTGCTTTTTTCTGCGCCTATAAAGTCTTTTACAACTTCTCTAGTATTTTCGTAAAGTTCTGTTGCCTTTACGCTTAAAGCATAAGCACCTCTATGAGGATTAGCATTATTTTGTCTATAGTATTCATTAACAGCATTTATAACTGAGACAGGCTTTTGAGTAGTTGCTGCATTGTCTAAATATACAAATTTATGTCCGTTAAATTCCTGATTTAATGTTGGGAAATCTTCTATATATTTATTCATCTGAAAGTTTCCTCCTAATACTGTTAGAAATATTGGATTTCAATTCATCTGAAGGAATTTTATCTATTATAGGATTAAAAGCAGCTTCTATAATAAGTTTTTTTGCTTCAGCTTCACTAAACCCTCTACTCATTATATAAAACAATCTATTTTCATCTATTCTTCCAGCACTTGCTGCATGCTGACCATCAACATCTTCTTCTGTACAAAGGAGTATTGGAACAGATCTATTTTTTACATTAGGACTTAAAAGAACAGTATATTCTTCTTCCTGACCCTTTGATTTAACAGAGCCTTTTTTAAAGTCAAGAGTTCCTTTAAATACTTTTTTACTTTCATCAAGAAGAGCGCCTCTTGCTTCTATGTTACTTTTGGTTTCTTTACCATAATGATTTATAAGATAGTTAATATCTATGTCTCTCTCTTTGTCACCTAAGTATATTGAATGTATATTTCCATTGCTTTTATAGCCGTTTAAGTCTGCTCTGTAATTTGTAACATTAAATAGGCTGCCTAAATTTACTTCTACATAATTTACAACAGCATTGTCTTCTACTTTAGCTACATTTGCATCAAGATGTATGCTGTTATCTGAAAGTTCCTGTATTTTTATTAAATTTACGATTGAGCCTTTTTTTGCATAAACCTGAGTAAGTCCGTTGTGAAAAGCAGATGTTTGTGAACTGTAGTTTATAACTACTGTTACTTCGCTGTTTTCTTCAGCTATTATCAAATTATTATCTATTATTAGATCATTTTTTTCATCTGCATTGTAATTTATAAATACAGGTTTGGTCGCTTTCCTATCTATAATGGAGTTTACGTAAATGCCTGTATTGTAATTGTTTTTGCATTGTTCTAGTGAAGCTTCATTTAAACCTTCATAGTTTGAAGGAAGAAATTTTGATGAAGTATCTTTTTTCATTAGTTCTACCTTTACTTCACTGTTTTCTAATTCATCCGTTATACTTAAAGTATATTCTTTTGGTTCTGGTAAGGTTCTATCAATAGTTATATTGTTTACGCCAAGCCATCTCCAGGTTCTCATTGGAATGTTGTTTATTTTATTTAAAGTATTATTCATAACTATATCACCACCTATCCTATGTTTCCATTAAGCTCAAGCTTTATTAGATTATTCATTTCAACTGCGTATTCAAGAGGAAGTTCTTTTGATATAGGTTCAACAAAACCTCTTACTATCATAGCTCTTGCTTCTTCTTCACTTATCCCTCTTGACATTAGGTAGAATATTGCATCATCGCTTATTCTTCCTATTTTTGCTTCGTGTCCTATATCTACTTCGTCGTTTAATATATCAAGTGCTGGTATAGTATCTGAACGTGATATATCATCAAGCATTAAGGATTCACAGGAAACAGTGGATTTTGAATGATGAGCACAAGGTAAAACCTTAACTGAACCTCTATAAATTGCTGTACCATCGCCTTTTGAAATTGATTTTGAATTTACAGTAGATGAAGTATAAGGAGCTGCGTGAACTACCTTTGTACCCGTATCTAAAAATTGTCCAGTACCTGCAAAGGTTACTCCTGTAAATTCGGATTTTGCACCTTCACCCTTCAATATACTCATAGGATAAAGCATTGATTTTTTTGATCCAAATGATCCGGATACCCATTCTATTGTTCCATTTTTTTCAACTAAAGCACGTTTTGTGTTTAAGTTGAGCATGTTTCTAGACCAGTTTTCTATAGTTGAATATCTTAAAGTAGCATTTTCTTTTACATAAAGTTCAACACATCCTGCATGAAGGTTTGTTACGTTGTACTTTGGTGCAGAACAGCCTTCTATAAAGTGAAGCTTTGCTCCTTTTTCAACTATTATAAGTGTATGTTCAAATTGACCTGCGCCAGGAGAATTAAGTCTGAAATAGGATTGAAGAGGTATATCCACATCAATACCTTCAGGTACATATACAAAGGAACCTCCAGACCATACAGCACCGTGAAGAGCTACAAATTTATGATCACTTGGTGGTACGAGCTTCATGAAGTATTCTTTAACTATATCCTCATATTGCTTTATAGCAGAATCCATATCTGTATATATTACACCTTGTTTAACTAAGTCTTCTTTTATACTGTGATAAACAACTTCTGAATCATACTGTGCACCAACACCTGCAAGAGATTCTCTTTCTGCCTGTGGTATTCCAAGCTGTTCAAAAGTGTTTTTTATATCGTCAGGGACATCCTTCCAGTTTCCCTTCATATCTGTATCTGGTCTTACATAAGTTACTATATTATCCATATCAAGTTCATCCAGTGATGGACCCCAAGTTGGCATTGCTGTTTTATTGTAAGTTTCTAGGGATTTTAGTCTAAAATCAAGCATCCACTGTGGTTCATCTTTTTCTTTTGATATCTTTTTAATTGTATCTTCTGTTAACCCTTTATTTACTTTATAGCTATATCTATCTTCATTCTTTATATCATAGACGCCTCTTTCGAGATCCTCTATGTAAGTTTTTTCATTACTCATAAGTAAAGCCTCCTTATACCATTTCTCTAAATGAAGCAAAACCTTTAGTGTTTATTTCATTCATTAAGGAAGCGTCTCCTGTTTTTACTATTTTCCCATCTAAAAGTACATGAACGAAATCAGGCTTTAAGTACTGAAGTATTTTGCTGTTATGAGTTATAATAAGTATAGAATTATTTTCATTTTTGAATTCGCTTATTCCCTTGGAAACTATTTTAACTGCATCTACATCAAGACCAGAATCAGTTTCATCAAGTATAGCAAGCTTTGGATTTATCATTAACATTTGAATAATTTCATTTTTCTTTTTCTCACCGCCTGAGAAACCAACATTTAGATATCTTTCGGCGTAGCTTTCATTCATCTCTAAAAGAGCCATTTTTTCTTTTAATTCTCTTCTAAAAGCTAATAGCTTTATTGGCTTTCCAGTGCTTTCTGTTCTTGCACTTCTAAGTAAACTTTCAACAGTTATTCCTGGAACCTCTTCAGGATTTTGAAAGGAAAGAAATATCCCCTTTTTTGCTCTTTCATTGGTTTTAAGTTCAGTTATGTTTTCGCCCTCGAAGTCTATAGAGCCATTTGTTACTTTATATTTAGGATGACCCATTATTACATTCATAAGAGTGGATTTTCCAGCTCCGTTAGGGCCCATTATTACATGAATTTCTCCTTTGTTTACTGTTAAATTAAGACCTTTAAGTATTTCCTTTTTGTCTGCTTCAGCGTGTATGTCATTTATTTCTAAAAGTTTTTCTAACATTAAATTCACTCCCGACTATTAATACAACTATAACAGATATAGTATTTGAAATATTAAAATTAGCTAGACTATATGTTGTGAAATAATTTTAGTATTCCAGCATATATCTTAAAGCTGTGTATTTACTTCTAATTTTAAACCCGACTATTTAACTCGGATTTTATATTTATATTTTATAGCTATAAAGAGATGTTGTCAATAATTATTATCGTGGACAAACTTTATGGGATATATTGACAATTGCGTGCGCGAAATGTATAGTGATTATATGGTAAAAAATTACAAATAGCAACAAACAAATTGATAGCTTGAAACATAGAAATTGCTAATATCAAATTCATCATACTATCGTGGGAGTGAAGTAACAATGCTTAAGGAACGATTTAAAAAAATTCTAATAAATCTTGGCTCAAAAATTGTAAAATGCTTAGATATTTCAATCTGTCTGAGCAAAGCGAGTAAACATACACGGGGCTTGGGCTAATATATGATGACTAATACAAGTTAAAGAAGGATAATGGGATTACATCCCAAACCCCGTATATGATCGTTATCCTTCTATACCTCGAGCAAGCACTCGCTTAAAATCACCACTTAGATTTATAGGATTTTTTTAACGCGACTAAGCATTGTTACTTCACAACTTCCAGTTTGTCGGAATGAATTTAATAGTATTAATTTTAAACTTTCAATTAGTTTATCTATATCTAGTGATGTACAGTGGGAGTGGGGAATTATGAAGAAAAAATATTTAAAGCTAGTATTTTTGTTTTTTATTGCAGTTTTTTTAGTGGGATGCGGAAGAGTAAATGCAAGTGAAATTCAAGAACAAAATGATACCTGCACAGTATCAAATTTAAAAGTTATAAATACGGGAATTGATCTTAAGGTTGGTACTTTGAATATTAATAGTAGCAATGATAATAATGTTAGCTCTAAAATTACCTTTGGTGATCCTAAATGGAAGCCTATTGTAAAAAGCATGAAGGACAATTATGGTGAAGATATAGATATAAGCGAGCCAGTTATAGGAAATATAGATAAAGGTAAAAACACTATAATGAATAATTGTGATTTGAGCATTAGTAAAAATGTTCCTACCAATATGAAGATAAAATCAGAGGCTGGTGATGTTAAAGCTGATTTAAGAGAACTTCAATTGAGTAATTTAGATGTTAATATGGGAAGTGGAAAATTATATCTCAATGTTTCTGGAAATTACAAGAAAGACATAACTGTAAATTTAAACTGTGGGAGAGGAGAAAGTACAATATATTTTCCTAAGAACATTGGAGTTAAAGTAGAAATTAAAAAGCATTCGGATAAAGATGTAGTTAATTTAGTTGGGCTTATGAATTCTGAAGAGGGTATTTATACAAATTCTAATTATGGTAAAAGTAGTGTGACTTTGTATGCGACAGTAAGTACAAGCAGTGGAAAAATTAATCTTAATGTGGATTAGTAGAAATTTTGATTTTTATGTGGGAGTGGAAATTTGTGAAAAGAAAATATTTAAAGCAAATATGTATAATCATAATAGCAAGCTTTTTAATAGGATGTACATATAATAGTACAAACAAAGTTCGGGAACAAAATAATACTTTTAATGTATCAAATTTGAAGACTGTAAATGTTGGGATTAATTTAAAAGTTGGAACTTTAAACATTAATAGCAGTAACAGTAACAATATTAGTTCTAAAATTATTTTTAATAAATCTGAATGGAAACCAATTATAGAAGATATTAAAAATAATAATAGTGAAGATTTAAATATAAGTCAGCCTAATATGAGTAAAATTAGCAAAAGCAACAAGGATATAAATAAGTGGAAGCTAAATTTTAGTGAAAATGTACCAGTTAATATGACTATAAAAACAGGGGTAGGAGATGTTACGGCTGATTTGAGAAAAGTTCAATTAAATAAGCTAGATATTGATATGGGAACTGGAAAGTTAAACCTAGATATATCTGGAGATTACAAGAAAAACTTAAATGTGAATTTAAACTGTGGTGTAGGAGAAACCACAATACATTTTCCTAAAAATATTGGAGTGAAGGTGAAAATAAAAAAGCATTTTATTGCAAAGGCAATTGATTCAACATGGTTTACGAATAATGGTGATGAATATACAAATTCTAATTATGGAAAAACTAATGTAACTATATATGCAATAGTAAATGCAAACGTTGGAAAGATTAATATTGAAGCGGATAAATAAAAATCCAATTTGTGTGGCTATTCACTAATTCTTCGGTGAGTAGCCTCTATTTTTTAATGAAAATCAAAAAATATTTTACCTTAAAATTTTAAAATAAAATGTGAAACGTTAAATTTGTTATGATATAATTTTATAGAATATTTTTAATTAGGAAATTTTCATAACTAGGAGGATAATTTTGAGTATATTAAAGAGAGAAAATAGATTCTACTTGATATCAATGTTGGTAGCATTGATATTATGCATTTTATGGGTTGCATTTGTTAAAACAGTACCTTATTCAGATTTTGATTATTATTATGGTTTAGCAAAGCAAATTGCAAATGGAGGAAATTTTGGAGATACATACACATCTGTTGGCTATTCTATTGTGCTTGGATATGTATTTATGATTTTTGGAAAAAGCATTCTTGTAGGAGAAATATTCAATTTGCTTCTTACTATTATAAGCTATTTTTTAATGTACAGTTTGCTTAAAAAAATTAATATAAGTGAAATTAAAAGAAAAATGATATTTTTTATTTTTATATTTTTCCCAGCTAATATTTTTTACAATAGTCTTCTTGGGACAGAGATACTTTTCACTATGCTGCTTCTTTTGATTACTAATATATATTTCTCTAACAATAAATTCAAGTATATTTTTGTAGGGATTTTGGCAGGAGCAGAGACTATGATAAAGCCAGGCTTTTTTGTGTTTTTCTTTGCTGTATTTTTGGTGGAAATAATTAAGAATAAAAAACTAATAAAGCCAGCTCTTCATGCCTTAATAGTTCTTGTACTTACAGGGGTGGTTGTATCACCTATGATTTATAGAAATACTAAACTTATTGGAGAATTTACAGGTGTATCTAATAACGGCGGTATAGTTTTGTATATAAATAATAACTCTCAAAATACAAAAGGAAGATGGATGCCAGCAGCAGATGTTGAAAATTCCATAGTTTTAACTAAGGAGTACAAGAAAGCAAATATGACTGAGAAAAATCATATGCTTTCAAAAGTAGCTAAGAAGTGGATAAAGAGTCATCCGGTACAGTTTTTAGTCTTAGGTTTTAAAAGGCTTATTAATGTGTATTTTGTAGGTGATGATATACTTTTCACTTACAACAAGGCAGGACTTAGCCAAGGACTTCAAAGCATGCTTCTTATGTACACAAATCTCATAAGAAATGTAATATTTTTAGTTGGAATAATTGCAATAATTGCTTATTCTATAAAGGTAATAAGAATGTTAATTAAAAGAAGAAGTAATGAACTTGATAGCTTTAGTTTGTATGCACTTATAGTTTTTTATATGTTTACAGCAATGTATTTTATAACAGAAGGTCAGGGAAGATATGCTTTTCCATTTATATTTATAGTTATATACTTTTTCGTTAACTGGAGAGAGTTTTTTAAGAATCCTATTAAGCGCTAGAGGGTGACGGTTTTGAAAAAAATTTTAATTGTGGAAGATGATATGACATTAAGGAAGTATATAGAAGACTTTTTAAGCAGCTATGATTATGAAGTTAAACTTGTAACAGATTTTAATAGGGTGGAGGAGGAGGTTTTGTCTGCCTCCCCCGATTTAATATTACTGGACATTAATTTGCCTAAATTTGACGGTTTTTATTTTCTTAAGAGCATTAGAAAGAGAGTGTCTACTCCAGTAATTATTATTTCAGCAAGAAGTGCAGAACAAGAACAAATAAGAGGAATAGATTTAGGCGCGGACGATTACATAACTAAGCCTTTTGGAATAGAACTTCTTATTGCAAAGATAAATGCGGTATTTAGGAGAATTGATTCAAGTGGAAGCAAGGCTGTAAAAGTAAAAAATATAGAGCTTATGTGTGAAAGTATGAGTCTTAAAGTAAACGGTGAAATAATAGAACTTTCTAAAAATGAGTACAAGCTTCTTAAGGTGTTTATAACCAATTATAATAAGGTAGTTTCAAGGGAAGAACTTTTAGAGGAATTGTGGGATGAAACTGCTTTTGTGGATGATAATACGTTAACTGTTAATATAACAAGACTAAAGAAAAGACTAAAGGAAATAAAGGCAGAAGTGTTTGTTGTAACAAAAAGGGGGATTGGTTATGTCCTTCAGTAAAATTTTAATTAATACTTTGAAAAAGGAAAAAGCAGCTATATTTCTTTACATTATTAGCACAGTATCAATTATGCTTTATTATTTTTTTATATATGACAGTAAATTTATGTCATATCCACTAATTTTAGCATTAACCTTTCTAATATGTTATCTTACCTACAAATTCTTTGTATACAGGAATCTCTATATTTACCTAGATGAAGGGAAAGTAAGTCCAAAATATAAAATGAAAAATGGATATGTTTTTGAAGATGTACTTAATGTGCTGAGAGAACTACACAGTGATTACATTTCTAAAATTGACCTTTTGGAAGAAAAGCATGCGGAAAAAGAAAAGTTTTTAAGTGAATGGATTCACAATATGAAAACCTCTGTAGCAATCATAGAGCTTGCGGCAGAAAAGGGTAAAAAGCTTTATAAGGGGGAGGAGTTAATTAAAGATATATATGAGGAAAATGCCAAGCTTCAAGAAAATCTAGAGAGTACTTTAAATATATTTAGGCTTGAAGAATTCGCAAAGGATTACATTCCGGAAAAGGTAAATTTAAAAAGCTTAATAACCGATATTGCAAATGCGGAAAAAAGGAATTTTATATATGGAAGAGTGTTTCCTAAAATTGAAATTGAAGATGAATATTACATATATACTGATAAAAAGTGGGCAGGCTATGTTGTTTCTCAAGTTGTTAACAATGCCATAAAATACGCAGCAAACACAAAATATATAACCTTTTACTGTGAGAAAAAAGGAGAAATTATTACCTTATATATAAAAGATACAGGTATTGGAATAAAAAAGGAAGAGCTTGGTAGAGTTTTTGAGCCTTTTTTTACAGGCAGCAATGGAAGGCGTGATGGAAGATCAACCGGTATAGGACTTTATATGTGTAAAACTGTATGTAACATGCTAAATAGCAATATAAGCATAGAATCGGAGGATGGAAAAGGAACGGTTGTAAGTGTAACCTTTCATGAGTGTAAGGTTATGTAAGAATAAGCAATTTGAGAAGGTAAGGAAAAAAGATATACTAAGGATGCAGGAGGATAAGTATGAAGGTTTTAGAATGTATGAAACTAACAAAAATTTATGATGCTTATAAAAAAGTTGGAAGCGTAAAGGCATTAAAAGGTATATCTTTTGGTGTAGAGGAAGGCGAATTTCTGGGGATAATGGGACCAAGCGGCAGTGGTAAAACAACACTTTTGAATATACTTTCAGGAATTGATAACGCTACTAATGGAGAGGTTTTTATCAAAGGAAAAAATATAATTAAAATGAAAAGAGATGAGCTTGCACTTTTTAGAAGAAGAAATATAGGGTTTATATTTCAAGATTTTAATCTCTTAGAAAGCTTGACAGTAAAAGAAAATATAGGTTTTCCTATGACCGTAGACAAAGTGAAACCAGAAATTATTGAAAGCAAAGCGAGCGAACTTTTGAATTTTTTAAACCTTAAGGAGATAGAAAACAGTTATCCTTACAATATTTCTGGTGGACAAAAACAAAAAACGGCTGTGGCTAGAGCGCTTGCTGTTAATCCATCTATTGTATTTGCAGATGAGCCTACTGGAAACTTAGATTCAAAATCCTCAAGAAATATTATGGATACTTTTAATAAAATAAATGAGGAAAGAAAAACGACAATTGTCATGGTTACTCATGATCCTTTTGCTGCGTCCTTTTGCACTAGAATTATATTTATAAAGGATGGAGAAATAAAGCTTGAAATTAATTCAGATGGGGATAGAAGAAGGTTTTTTGATAAAATTATTGAAGCAGAAGGTGCTATTGGAGGGGACATATAATGAGTCTCTGGAAAATGATATTGAAAAATGCCAAATACAATATTAAAAATTATACTGCTTATCTTTTGGGTAATAGTTTTATTATTGCAATTTTATTTATGTTTTTTAGCTTGGCATTGAGCAAGGAATTTATGGAGGCACAAAAAACTAATTTTGAAATCACAAATAGCCTTAATAGTACTATAGTTTTGATGGTGGCTTTTTCTATAGCCTTTATAATTTATACAACAGTGTCTTTTACTAAATATCGCGGAAAAGAATTTGGAATTTATTTTACTATAGGCTTAACCTCTAAAAATATAATCAATATCCTTTTATATGAAAACTTTATGATTGCAATAGCCTCTTTTGTTTTTGGAGGTGTTTTTGGAACTGTATTTTTAAAGCTATTTTATATGGCAATATTAAAGCTTTTAAGCATTACAAATATTAATATCCAAATTAGTTCTTCGGCATATGCATACATTGCTACAATATCAGGCTTAATATTTATATTTAATACAATTTATCAAATTATGTTTCTTAAAAGACTTTCAATTGTGGAAATACTAAAATCTACTTCAAAAAGATATATTAAAAGGGGAAATTCATTGCTTGGTATTGTTGGGATAATTGTAATTACAGCTTCTGTGGTGATTTTTCACAACATATCAAATTATGAGATTAATGATCAACCTAGGATTTTAATCAAGATGTTTATAGCAGATATTATTGCTTTGTACTTTGCAATAGGCTTTGCTATGGAATTAATAATTAAAATTTTAAAAAGAAGTAAGAGAATCTACAACAATAATATATTATGCATAAATTCATTTTTACATAGATTTATTGCTTACAGGACCGTTTTATATGTAGTAATAATTCTTGTAGCAGGTGGTATTGGCTTTATTTCTGTTTCATACTCAAACTACATATCTATAGATAATAATTTAAATTCTATAGATCCATATGATTTAAGCTTTACTGTTCAAAATGATTTATATAAAAATAGCTTAAAAAGCACGGTTGAGGCTTCAGGGGCAAAAATTAAAAGTTATAAGGTACTTCAAGGTATAAATGTTTTTTATTTAGTAGTATCAAAAGAAAAGATAAACTGGAATGGCATTATGATTATGGCTACAAGTGAAAGTAGATATAATAAATTAAATAAAGACCGTGTAGCCGTAAGGAGAGGACATGCTATTTTTGCTCAGGCGGGTGGAAATAACTATCAGGTCGGCGGAATTGTTATAGATTTTCCCAAAGAAGATGATTATGAAAATAGTGAAACTTTTCGTTTGTTTTGTAATAATGGAATCTTTCCATTTACAAGATATACAAAGCTCAAGCAGAATAAGGGGTATATATATGTTCCTGAAAAAAATATAACCTATAAGGATAAAACTATTAATAACACTTTATTTAATTCACAAGGTACTTTTGTTAGAGGAGTTTCAGTAATACTTAGCGATGAAGATTACGAAAAGCTCAAAAAAAATTCATCAAAAAGCTCAATTTATGATGATGTACTTATTAATTTAAATAATAACAATGAATATAAAAGTATTGAAAAAAATTTATCCTATAATCTTAATAAAATTGGTGGAAAAAAGCTTAAGGATACATTGTTTTTAAAGAAGAAGAAATTTTCGGACAGAATGAATAACGATGGGTTTTCACTTTTTGCTTATTCATTTTTAGGTGTAACCCTTTTAATTGGAAGTGCAGCAATTTTATACTTTAAGGCTTTTACTTCAATTGAAGAAGATAGAGAACTGTCTAAAAAGCTTTTTAAAATTGGTTTAACAAATAGAGAGATAAATAACATTATTATAAAGGAAATAGGAAGCATATTTTTAGTGCCATCAATTATAGCTATAGTAGTTACAGGTTATTACATGTCGACTATGTATAAAGATCTTAAATATGCTAATTACCTATGGCATAATACATTACTGATTTTTATAATTTATGGAGTAATTCAAATAACCTTTTTTTTGCTTACGACAAGCAGATACTTGAAGGAAATTGAAAATTAAGGAGAAAAAAAGTATGAAGAAAAATTATTATAGAAATATAACTATACTTGGACTTTTATTAAGTATAGTATGGATTATAATGGTAAATACTCAGCCATATTCAGATTTTAAATATTATAATGATCTTGCAAAACAAATGGCTAGTGGTGGTGCATGGGGAGATACCTATACATCAGTTGGATATTCAATAGTACTTGGTTTTGTATATAGAATTTTTGGAGCAAATCTAATGGTGGCAAAAGTGTTCAATATATTTTTGACAGCACTTAATTATTTGATGTTCTATTGGATAGTACAGCAAATTAATATAAGCGAAAGAAAGCAAAAAATTATTTATGGAATGTTTGTTCTTTTTCCTAATAATATTTTTTATAATAGCATTACAGGAACAGAAATAATATTTGTTACAGTGCTCTTTATGATTACTCTTGTATACTTTAGTGATTTTAAACATAAATATGTTGCACTAGGAGCTCTTACGGCGGTAGCTGCAATGATAAAACCATTCTTCTTTTTATTTTTCTTTGCAGTATTTGTAATAGAACTTTTGCTTAAAAATAAACTTTTAGATGTTTTAAAACATAGTATTTTAATATTGATTGTTAGTATGATATGCCTTTCACCCTGGATTTACAGAAATACGAAGCTTATAGGTCAGTTTACGCTTATATCAAATAACAAGGGAATTGTACTTTATATAAATAATAATTCTCAAAATCATACTGGACTTTGGATGGATGCTAAAAACGTTGAAAATTCTATTGTAAATAAAAAGAGTTATATTAATGCAAATGCAACAGAAAAAAATAAAATGTTAACAGCGGCTGCAAAAAAGTGGATAGTAAGTCATCCAGGACAATTTGTAGTGTTAGGCTTCAAGAGATTAATTAACACTTACTTTAGCTGCAGTGATATAAGCTATAGCTTTTATGGAAGCGGAATGAATCCAAGCATTCAAATGCTTTTGGGAACTCTATCAAATGACGTTAAAATTATTGTATTTGTAATAGCGGTAATTTCAATAATTGCATACAGTGTAAAAGTAATTCAAAGCTTTGTTACTAAAAAAGAATTGGATAAATTCAGCGTGTATGGTTTGATTATATTTTACATGGTTACCTGTACTTATTTTGTTACAGAAGGACAACCTAGATATTCATTTCCAGTTATATTTATAGCAATTTGTTTTTTTGTTAATGTACCAAATTTTGCTATGAAGTTTATAACGAGAAAAGGATAGTGCATTTTTAGTAGCGTAACATGTAGTATATATTATGAATACAAAACTGGAGTAGAATTGAATAATGTTTAAAGATAGTCTTATTTACTTGCTATCCTAGCATTTTCTTTTTTGCTTCCATATATAGCACTTTAACAAATTTTTTCATGTTAATTCTAATCTTTGATTCCGAAGACTTTGTGTTATTTTCAAGCTCCAGCATCTTCTTCCTAATTTCTGTGAAATCAAAAAAGTTTGACGAATATTCTTCAAATTTTTCATTAGAATAATCCATAAGTCCAAGAGAAGCTAGATGTGTAAGACTTTGAGAGATAGCTCTCCTAACCCTCTGCTCTGAAGCTTTAATTTCCTTTGTTATGTCAGAAGAAGATGCATTTGGTTTAAGCTTTTTAATTGCGATATTTGTAAATATGTCCTTCAAAGCAGGAAATTCTTCTTTCGTGCTGTCTTCATTTTCGCATTTATATATATATTCAAGCATAGATAGTAAATCACTACTTCCATTCTCGCCTATTATACCAAGCTCTGATAAAAGAAATTTGCCGGCGGTTAAGATAGTCTTTTTTTCTACAATGTCTTTTTCTTTAAAATTCTTCTTTGTGTAATCAAGTATGTTAAGAGTTTTTTTTATGTCGTATATTGATTTTTCGAGTTTTATGTTTTCAGTTACCTTTTCAATAATTTTTATAACTTCAAGTCTGTTAATAGGCTTTGTAATGTAGTATTCAGCACCAAGGGAATAAGCTTCTGCAATCATATCTTTATCTTCAACCTGCGAAAGCATAATGATTTTTGTATTTAGATTAGAACCTAAGCTGCGGATAGTTTCAATGCCGTCACGCATAGGCATAAGCAAATCTATTATAAGAATATCTATTTTTTTTAAAGAGAGCAAAGTTTTATCTATATTTGAGCCATTATCAGAAGTACCAACAACGCTGCCAAGATCGTAGTCTTCAATAATTTCTGTAAGCATTGTGCAAATAGCTTCATCATCATCAGCAATAAAAAATCTCATAAGTTATTCCTCCCTAGTTAAATTTGCTAAAGGTAATTTTATTGTAAAAATAGTTTCTTTTTCTGTAGATTGCAAATTGAGACTACCATTAAGACTATTTATAATTTCCCTCACGTAAGATAAACCTATTCCTGTTGAAGGTTTACCTGCATTATCATATTTTGTGGTGTAACCAGGTTTAAATATAAGCTCCAGCTTTTTATTAGGTATTCCAGGACCATTGTCGGAAAGTTTAAATTGAAGAAATCCAGCTTCTTTTTTTGCAGAAATTTTAATGCTTCCTTTTTTATTGATAGCCTCCACAGAGTTAGAAACAAGGTTATTTAGTATAGATAATAGTATAAAGGCATGAAATAAATCGCTAAGTTCTTCTATATCCAAAATGAAGTCAATGTTTTTACACATTGCTTCAGCATATTTTGAGTTTGTGTTTGCTAATATAGCTATTATTTCCTTTAAAGTCATGTAGTCAGTTGAGTTTCCGTTTAAAATCATCTTTGAAAGACCAGCATATATTCTTTGATTATCCTTTTTTATTTCGTGAACTTCTCCAGCTATACCTAAAATCTGTTTAGATAGAGCATTTGAATCTATGGCTTCATTTGAATTTTTTAATTCTCTGTATAAATTATAGCAGTTCCTAGTGATATGTTCTGCATTTAATAGAGATTTTTTTAGTTGTATGGATTCTTCATATAGACTTGAAATTAAAATAGCCATATTTCTATTTTGCTCTTGCTGCCTTTCAACTTCAAAATCCTTTTCATGGAGTTTTATTATATAGAAGAAACCAAGAACAAAAAAGCTTCGTATAATTGCAATTATTATTACTTCGTTAAAAACGCTCATGTTTATGTAATCACTTAAAAAAATATGTCTAATAGAGATTTCAACTAAACTAGAAGAAATTTCTATTAGTGCAGACAAAAATCCAAGTAAAAGATAGTGATTTAAATACTTTCTTCCGATAATGTAGAATAATCCAGCATACGTTAGATAATAAAAGAATGCAGGAAAGTTTAGCATAAAGCTATTGTAAAGCTGAAAGTTTCCCGTCATGAATACATATAAAAATATTCGAAAGATTACAACCGAGGCACCTATTATAAAGCCTGAAAATAGAGGGTGCATTTTTTTTATCCAAAGCAAGAAGAAGAAAAATATAGGTGTTCCAAAGCTAACCCTGTAAGTGTTGTGAAAAGGATATATTTTTAATTCACCTGCTAAGGGAATTACAATTATCATAACTAGTAGTATATATAATTTTTTTTTCAATTAAAACAACTCCTAAAATTAATTGATATGCATAACATGAAATTTTTAATGCAATTTTCTTAAATTTCATATTAAGGGTACAACTTTATATTCTAATAATTATATAATAAAAATTCAATAGAATAATTGTAGTTTTTTGTTATATTACGTAGTTATATTATTATAATCCTCATATAGATGATTATTAACGCTAAATTAATATAATTAATATAGTAAAACTGAGTACATTTTAAAATTAAATTTGCAATGATTATACGGGTAAATTTCATAAACAAACTTTAGGAGGGAATTAATAATATGAAAAAGATTAAATTTGGACTAGCATTTCAAATAGTGCTAGGGTTAATTTTAGGTATTATTGTAGGAGCAGTTTTTTACGGTAATACTACGGCTCAAAGTTATTTAAAGCCACTTGGAGATATTTTTTTAAGGCTTATAAAAATGATAGTAATTCCTATAGTTTTTTCTGCACTTGTTGTAGGAGTTTCAAGCCTTGGAGATATAAAGAAGGTTGGAAAAATAGGTGCAAAAACGCTTTTGTATTTTGAGATAATAACTACATTTGCTATTATTTTGGGGCTTTTTATAGCAAACGTAGTTAAACCTGGAACTGGAATTAATATGCATGAGTTAGCTAAGACAAGCATTGATACATATGTAAATACAGCTAAAACAAGTTCTCATCATGGAGCGTTAGACATAATTGTAAATATTGTACCTTCGAACATATTTGAATCCTTAACAAATGGCGAATTACTGCCAATAATATTTTTTTCAGTTATGTTTGGACTTGGCACAGCTGCTATTGGAGAAAAGGGAAAAATTATTATTGAATTATTTTCAGGTATAGAGAATGTAATGTTCTGGGTAACAAATCAAATAATGAGGGTTGCGCCAGTTGGAGTATTTGGACTTATAGGACTTACAATATCTAAATTTGGAGTTAAATCACTTATTCCTCTTGGAAAATTGGTTTTGACAGTTTATGGAGCAATATTTCTTTTCGTATTTGTTGTATTTGGGCTTATAGCTAAATTTGTAGCGAAGACAAGCGTCTTTAAAATAATAAAGATATTAAAAGAAGAAATCATATTAGCCTACACTACTGCAAGTTCAGAGGCTGTTCTTCCAAAGCTTATGGAGAAAATGGAGAAATTTGGGGCGCCACAGTCCATAATTTCCTTTGTGGTACCAACAGGATATTCTTTTAACTTAGATGGTTCTGCCTTATATCAATCTATTGCAGCTATATTTATAGCTCAACTTTATGGAATACATCTTTCAATAATTACCCAAATAAATCTTGTGGTTGTACTTATGATAACTTCAAAGGGAATGGCTGCTGTTCCTGGTACGTCCTTTGTAGTTCTCCTTGCAACCTTAGGTTCAGTTGGAATTCCTGTTGAAGGAGTTGCATTTATAGCAGGAATAGATCGTATTTTAGATATGGCAAGGACTGTAGTGAATGTTATAGGAAATTCCCTTGCTGTAATTGTAATTTCAAAATGGGAAGGACAATACGATAGGGAAAAGGGAGAAAAGTATATAGAGTCAATAGCTTAGTAACAATGCTTAGCCGCGTTAAAAAAATTCTATAAATCTAAGATGAAGAAATCATAAAATACTAAGATGTTTCAATAACTCGCCTTTGGCTTAAACAGATTGAAATATCTAAGAATTCTATGATTTTTTTATCAAGATTTATTAGAATTTTTTTAAATTGCCCCTTCAGTATTGTTACTAAGCTCCACGGATACAAGGAAAAAATTCCTTCGTACCTCCGGAATTTTAGGCTTGAATCTTCGTAAGCAATTAAATTTTAAATAAGTATTGTATAATAATTCGATGTGACTTATAATTATTAACTAGTGCAAACTTATAGGAGGGATACAATGTGGAAATATTCAGAAAGAAAACCGTAAAGAATTTTGATAATGATTATGCTAAAAGTAGTTTAAAAAAGAAACTTACAAGCTTTGATTTGGCTGCACTTGGAATAGGTTCAATAGTTGGTACAGGTATATTTGTGGCAACGGGTCAAGGTGCCAAAATGGCAGGGCCAGCAGTTATTATATCGTTTATGATTGCAGCTATAACAAGTGCTCTTTGTGCTCTTACATATTCTGAACTTGCATCAATGTTTCCTGTATCAGGAAGTACATATTCTTATTCATATGTTGCTTTTGGTGAGATTATTGCATGGATAATAGGGTGGGATTTAATACTTGAATATCTTGTTTCAGCAGCGGCGGTTGCAGCAGGTTGGTCAGGTTCGCTAAATGGAATATTAAGTGATTATGGAATTAAATTGCCGAGTATGTTAACTAAGGCACCAATATCTGGAGGAATTGTGGACTTGCCAGCAGTGCTTATAACGGCAGTAGTAACATGGCTTTTATACATAGGTGTATCGGAAAGTGCAAAAATAAATGATGCTATAGTTGTAATAAAAATATTGATAATTGTTATATTTATAGCATTAGGTGTAACTCATATAAAGGCAGCAAATTATCATCCATTTATGCCTTTTGGTGTTAATGGAGTAGTATCTGGTGCATCAATTATATTCTTTGCTTTTATAGGTTTTGATACAGTTTCTACAGCTTCAGAGGAAACTAAAGATCCAGAGAAAGATGTGCCACGTGGACTGGCTTTATGCTTAGTAGTAGTTATAATCATGTACATAGCTGTCTCATTAGTGCTGACAGGTATAATTTCGTATAAAAATGTTAGCATAGATAATGCTCTTCCAGGAGCGCTTTCACACATAGGAATAAATTGGGGTTCTGCATTAGTTGGAGTTGGTGCTGTAGTTGGAATGGTATCTACTCTTCTTGCAACTTTGTATGGTCAAATTAGGATATTTATGGTTATGGCAAGAGATGGATTGCTGCCAAATGTTTTTGCAAAAGTGAATAAAAAGCATAGTACACCAGGCTTATGCACTATTTTAACAGGTGTAGTTACTGCTGTACTGGCTGGTTTTTTACCACTTAATATGATAATGGAATTGTGTAATATAGGAACCTTGTTTGCATTTGCACTTGTTTCTCTTGGTGTTATAGTTTTAAGAGTAACTATGCCAGAGGTTAAGAGAAAATTTAAATGCCCGGGTGTTCCGTTTACTCCGATTATAACTATATTTTGTTGTGGTTATTTAATATACACGCTTCCTGTTATTACCTGGATTAGATTCCTTATTTGGCTTTTAATCGGTATTTTAATTTATGTGTTTTATGGATACAAAAATAGCAAACTAAAGTCAAAATAATTCATGAGTTAATAACCTATTAAAAAACCATTAATAGATGTATTAGGAAGTATATTAATTGATCAAGGTGGGCACATTTCCTGGTTACGAAAGGGCTTATATAAATGATGATTACATAGTATTTGTGGTGAAAGCTGATGGATTCATTATAAGTGTTTTGTCTAAGGATGAAGTTGGTGAAGCTATAGAAAAGCTAATAGGGGAATCGAGATAGTAATATAGAATACTACATTAAAAATTGTTCAGCCTTAATTATCAATTGCTCGTTTATTTATAATTGGTTTTTTTTATTAAAAATGCTAGAATAAAATATAAACCAATTTTGGAGGAGTAGTGAAATTATGGCTGTTCAAATTTTAACCGATAGCACTAGCAGCATGGATGAGGGATTAAGAAAAGAATATGGAATAAGAATTCTGTCACTGTGTGTTAGCTTTGAAGATGAAAGTTTTAAAGAAACTGAAATAAGCAATAATATTTTTTATAAAAAGATGGAGGAAAAAGGAATTCCTAAGTCATCGCAACCTTCTATTGAAGATATGGTTAAAGAGATGAAGGAAGTTGTAAGTAGTGGAGATAGTCTTCTTTGTATATTTATATCTTCTGAAATGAGCGGAACTTATTCAACTGCACATGTTGCTAAAAGTATGGTGCTTGAAGAATATAAGGATGCTAAAATTGAAATAATAGATTCTCGTGATAATTGTATGCAGCTTGGATTCGCTGCTATTAGTGCTGCCAAAGTTGCTAAAGAGGGTAAGAGCTTAGATGAAGTTAAGCTTGCAGCAGAGGAAAATCTTAAAAGAAGCAAGTTCTTATTTATACCAGAGAACCTAGTATATTTAAGGAAAGGTGGAAGAATAGGTGGTGCAAGTGCTCTTATTGGAAATATACTTAAAATAATTCCAATACTTACGGTTGAAAACGGTGTTACTTCAGTATATGCAAAGGTAAGAACTAAGAAAAAAGCTGTAGCTACAATGCTTAATAAAATGCTTGAAGATGTAAAAAACTTTGGACTTGGAGAAATTGCAGTACATCATATTAATTGCTATGATGAGGCGAAAAAACTTGCAGCTGAAATTGAATCCAAGCTAAATATAAAGCCATTAATTTGTGATATAGGCCCAGTCATTGGACTTCATGTAGGACCAGGGGCAATCGGAATAGTTTATTATGCTCAAAAGGAACTTAGATAAAAAATAAACATGAATTTTAAGTTTCAGAGTGATTTATCTTTAAATTAGACAATTATAAAATGTAAATTAAAATAAAAAGCATCCGCAAATTACAAATAAATCTGCGGATGTTTTTTTTTAATTAAAGATTTCACATAATAGTTTATACTATAACAAAAAATAGAGAAAATAATATTGACAATAAACTAATTTTTAAATATAATTAGGTTACCTAATAATTTATTTCACTAATAAATTATTCGACTAACTATAGTTTGAATAAGGAGGAAAATATGGAGAAGGATAATAAGGAGGAAATTGCGGATAAGCTTATTTTTGCTTTTGTACAGTTTAGGAAAGTTAAATTTCATTCCAAATATATTGCAGGGATCACGCATGGGGAAATGCATGTTCTCTTTTGTATGAAAAAAGGTTTTAAAAATGAAAAAGAAGGAATAAAAGTATCTCAATTAAGTAAAAAGTTAAGAGTTGCATCCCCTACAATAACTCAACAAATAAATGCTCTTGAAAGTCGTGGATTTGTTAAAAGGACTATGGATTTAAACGATAGGAGAGTTGTTAGAATACAGCTTACGGATAAAGGGGAAGAAATTTTAAAAAAGGCTCAAAAAGAATTTCATGATTTGGTATATGGGCTTGTTGACTATTTAGGCGAAGATGACAGTGATAAATTTATAGAATTGTTAACTAAATTATTTGATTATATGAAAGAAGAAACAATCAAAGGAGATGAGGAAATTTGATAAAACTCTTGAAAAACCTAAAACCATTTGCGCTGTCCGTAGTAATAATACTAATCTTAGCATTTTTTCAGTCAATGGCGGACTTAAATTTACCAAATTTAATGTCAGACATTATAAACAATGGTATATTAAAAGTTAACGCCAAAGGTGCAAGTAATCCAGATATCCCCTATATATGGAGTACAGGCGGAAAGATGCTTTTAGTATCTGCAGCAAGTATTACGTGTGCTATTATTGGAAGTTTAATTGCATCTAAAACTACTCTTGGACTTACAAGAAATTTAAGAAAAAAATTATTTACAAGAATAGAAAGCTATTCTTTAAATGAGTTTGATAAGATAGGAAGTGCTTCACTTATAACAAGAACAACTAATGATATAACTCAGGTTCAAAATGTTGTTATAATGATGCTTAGAATGCTTATTACAGCTCCAATGATGTGTATAGGTGGTGTAATACTAGCACTTAGAAAGGATCAAGCACTTAGTATAATTTTTCTTGTTGCAATACCAGTTTTAATTATAGTTATAGTACTTATAGGAGGAGGGGTTGTCCCACTCTTTAAGCTTATGCAGAAAAAGGTTGATAAGATAAATCTTGTACTTCGTGAAGGACTTACAGGTATAAGGGTTATTCGTGCTTTTGATAGACAGGAAGTTGAAAAAAAGCGTTTTGATGAAGCAAATGCTGATTATACAAATACAGCTATTAAAGCCAATAAAATTATGGCTGGAATGATGCCACTTATGATGTTAGTTATGAATTTAACTTCAATCTCTATTATATGGTTTGGAGCAAAGAGAATAGATTTGGGAGAAATGAAGGTTGGAGACATGATGGCATTCACCCAGTATGCAATGCAAATCATGATGTCTGTTCTTATGGTTGCAGTTATGTTTGTATTAATCCCACGTGCACAAGCTTCAGCAGTAAGAATTAATGAAGTTCTCGATATGAAACCTGAAATTAATGATCCTAAAAATCCTATGAAATCTTCTGAAGGTGAAAAAGGATATGTTGAATTTAGAAATGTAAGCTTTAATTATCCTGGGGCAGAAGAACCAGCTATATCAAATATTTCTTTTAAAGCAAGACCAGGTGAGACAACGGCTATAATAGGAGGAACAGGATCTGGTAAATCTACCCTCATTAGTCTTATCCCAAGATTTTATGATGCGAGTGAGGGAAGCATAATTGTTGATGGTGTTGACATTAAAGAAATGAGTCAAGAAGATTTAAGAGCTAAGATTGGATTTGTACCACAAAAAGCAATACTCTTTAGTGGAACAATTGAATCCAATATAAAATTTGGAAATGATAATGCTAGTTTGGATGATATTAAGCATGCTGCTCAAGTTGCCCAAGCAAGTGAGTTTATATCTGGAATGAAAGATGGCTTTAATTCACCTATATCAGAAGGCGGAAACAATGTATCTGGAGGTCAAAAGCAGCGCCTTTCTATTGCAAGAGCTTTGATTAGAAGACCTGAAATATATATATTTGATGATAGTTTTTCTGCTCTTGATTTTAAAACAGATGCTAAACTTAGAGCTGCACTTAACAAGGAAACTTCAAATTCAACAGTTATAATAGTAGCTCAAAGGGTAAGTACAGTAATGAATGCGGACAGAATAATAGTACTTGATGAAGGTAAAGTAGTTGGAATAGGAACTCATAAGGAATTACTTAATAGCTGTGAGATATACCATGAAATAGTAGCTTCTCAGCTTAGCGAGGAGGAATTAGCATGAGTGAAAATAGAAAAACACCCCCAATGAAGCATCATAGAGGTCCTGGTGGCGGCCCGCCAATGGGAAGACCAGCAGAAAAAGCCAAGGATTTTAAAGGCACTTTAAGAAAACTTATGAAGTATCTAGCACCTTATAAGGTGAGATTTATAGTAGTTGTTATAACTGCAATTTTAAGTGTTATGTTCAGCGTTGTTAGTCCTAAAATTATGGGTAAGGCAACTACAAAACTTGCAGATGGGCTTATAGGTAAAATGGCAACTCAAAAATTGGATACTCAAAAAGACAAGATTGCTAAACAGGCAAAGGAAATAGAAGCACAAAAAAATAAATTGGATGCTGCTATAAAGATGAATCCGGCTATGGCAAAGAGTCCACAAATAGTTCAAGGACAGGCAAAATTAATTGCAGCAGAAAAAGCAATCAATAATGGAGAAGCAAAAATAAATCAAGCTATAACTAAAGTAGTAAATAAGTATGGAAGAAAAATTGACTTCGACTATATAGGAAGAATAATTCTTATTTTAATTGGACTATATGTAGTAAGTTCTGCATTTAATTTTATACAGTCATTTGTAATGGCATCTGTTGCTCAAAAGACTGTTTATACAATGAGAAGGGATGTTGAGGATAAGCTAAATAGATTACCGTTAAAATATTTTGATTCAAAAACTAATGGTGAAATACTTAGCCGTGTAACTAACGATCTTGATACTGTAGCAACTACCCTTCAACAAAGTTTAACACAGCTTATATCTTCTATTGTACAAATTATTGGAGCTATAGTTATGATGCTTACAATAAGCGGATGGTTAACACTTATATGCGTATTAACATTACCGGTTTCTGTTTTCATAACTATGTTTATTGCTAAAAAGTCTCAAAAGTTCTTTGCAGCTCAACAGAAGGAACTTGGAATGATTAATGGGCATGTAGAAGAAATGTTTACAGGGCACAAAATAGTTAAGGCTTTTGGTAAGGAAAAGGATTCTATAGAGGAATTTAATAAAATTAACAATAGATTGTATGCTTCTGGATGGAAGGCACAGTTTATGTCTGGTATAATCTTTCCTTTAATGAACTTTGTAAACAACCTAGGATATGTTGCTGTATGTGTAGCTGGAGGAATTCTTGTTTCTAATGGAGCTATTGCAATAGGTGATGTTCAAGCATTTTTCCAATATAACAGACTCTTTACAATGCCTATAGTTCAAACAGCTAATATAGCTAATATAATTCAGTCAACAATGGCAGCAGCAGAACGTGTTTTTGAACTTCTTGAAGAAACAGAAGAAGAACCTGATAAGGAAGATTCAGAAGTGCTTGAGGCAGCTAAGGGAGAAGTTAAGTTTGAAAATGTTCATTTTGGATACAAAGAAAATGAGCTTCTTATGGAAAATCTTAATATACATGTAAAACCAGGCCAGACTATAGCTATTGTAGGACCAACAGGTGCTGGAAAGACTACAATCGTAAATCTCTTAATGCGTTTCTATGAGATTAATGATGGAAGAATTACTGTGGATGGAATTGACACAAGAGAATTTAAGAGAAATGATCTTAGAAAAATGTTTGGTATGGTTCTTCAAGATACATGGCTATTTAATGGAACTATAAGAGATAATATTGCCTACGGAAGAGAGGGAGCAACAGAAGAAGAAATTATAAAGGCTTCAAAGGCAGCTCATGCTGATCACTTTATAAGAACTCTTCCTGAAGGATATAATACAATATTAAACGAAGAAGCTTCAAATATTTCGCAAGGACAAAAACAGCTATTAACAATAGCTCGTGCAATACTTGCAGATCCTCAAATATTAATACTTGATGAAGCTACAAGTAGTGTAGATACAAGAACTGAACTTGCTATACAAAAGGCTATGAATAACTTAATGAAGGGCAGAACCAGCTTTGTAATAGCACATAGATTGTCTACAATAAGAGATGCAGATTTAATACTTGTTATGAATCATGGAACTATAATAGAACAGGGAAATCACAATGAACTCCTTGAAAAGAAAGGTTTCTATGCAGATCTTTACAATAGTCAATTTACAGGAGCAGCTATAGAAGAAACAGCATAATGCGAAGTAAGTGCACCACAGGATATTAAATAAAATTAATAAATCTAAGATAAAAAACTTTAAAAGCCTAAGAAGTTTCAATAACTCGCTGAGAAAAGCTCAAGCAATTGAAACATCTAAGGCTTTTAAAGTTTTTTGCCTAAGATTTATAAAATTTTATTTAAACTATCCTGTAATACACGTACTTCGCATTCACAGTGGATTAAGGAAGATTTTCCTCCGCACCTACGGAATTTTAGGCATGAATTTTTGTAATCAATTAAATTCTTACCTGATAATATTCCAAGATACTGTTATTTCGCATTGTTCTTTTGTTGCATATGTGTATTTATACCTAGAGCTATTCCCCATAAAATAGCATATATGTTTGAAGATATGTCAGTAAAGTAAATTCCTATAATGGAAATTGATAATAATGGTATGAATAAAATTAAATAGTAAATAAGGCCTTCCCACTTTTTATTAATTTTGAAATGAACTCGTGCTTTTTCGGTATATTTATATTTGAAGTCAAGATTTTTAAAGAATAAATAAGCTATAGCACCAGCCAATATGAAAATACTAAGAGTTTTGATATGATCTATAAACAAAGTTTATGCCCCCTTCTAATCTTTAGCTATATGTTTTTCTGGTAATTTAATAAAGGCTTCCACGGTAAAATAGATATGAGTATATAATATATTTAACTAAATGTAAATTATATAGTGTATTTTATCAAAAAGTTTTGCTAGAATTCTAAAAGTCTAAAGAAAAACCGTGTGAATTTTAAATTGTATTTTTTTCACGCGGTTAATAAATAAAAAATTATTTAATTAATTAATTTATTTCTCATTCTTAAGTACTTTTTCAATTTTAGCAATATACATTGTATGATAGTCTTTATTTGGATACATTTTTTCATCAGTTTCTTTTGAATAAAAATCTTGTGGAGATATAGTATGATTATATATTTTCTTACAAACCATTATCATGCTTGCTTCTTCAAAGGCTGCAGTGTCATCAATAAAGTAAGGAGTGAGACCAGCTTTTTTTACTTTATCAGTATCCCTTCCTGAAACACTGCCACATATATTAAGAGCGTTTCTATATTTCTCATCAAAAAATGCTATTGTAAAGGTGTCATTTGAATCAACAAATTCTTTTGTATATCTTTGAGGGCGAATGTACACTGTAGCCGTATTCATGCCCCAAAGAATTCCAAAGCCACCCCAACTAGCAGTCATTGTATTAAATTTTTCTTTAGTCCCAGCTGTTATAAGCATCCATTCGTTGTTTATTTTTGTAAAAGGATTGAATTGTAGTTCTTTAATATCAATTTCTTTAAACATGTATAGCCTCCTATAAACTTTTAATTATAGGTATAGTACAACAAAACTATTAACTTTTCAAGCAAGAGTATAAAAAGTATGAAACTATTGGAATTTGAGAAAAAGTAAAGTATACGATAATGGTATACTTTAACGGGAGATTTTAACCCAAAATCTTGTTTTACAAAATACTAAAGCAGGCACTATAATGAATATGCCAATATATTGTGGTTTGGACTGGATAAACACAATATATATACTAGATGTTGTGGAGGAGTATTGAAATGAGAGATTTAACAGAATTATGTGATGAGGCAATGAAAGCCATAAACGATGAATGGGATTTATATGATAGGAAAAAGCTTTTAAGCTCACTTGAGCATATTTTAAGAGAAGGTATGAGTAGTAAAGAACTAATCGATTCGATTATTCAGGTATGTTTAGAACTTACAACACCTACAGCACCTAAGTGGCTTGATTGTGCCTCAAGATTATACATAGTAAAATTATATGATGAGGTAAGAGAAAATAGGAATATACCAGATGGAAGAAATCCTTATGGAAATTTCTATGATTTTATTTTAGAGTTGACGGAAAAAGGTTTATATGGAAAGTACATATTAGATAATTATTCAAAAGCTGAGGTAGATGAACTTGAAAAATTCATAAAACAAGATAGAGACTTTTTATTTACTTATAGTGGAATAAAACTGCTTTCAAGCAGATATTTAATTCAAGATTTTAATAGAAAAACAATTGAGCTTCCACAGCAAATGTTTATGGGAATAGCTATGCATCTTGCTATACCAGAAAAAAGCGAAAAAAGAGTGTATTTTGCAAAGAAATTTTATGATGTATTAAGCTCTTTAAAGGCAACCATGGCGACACCAACTATGTCTAATGCTAGAAAGCCCTTTTATCAGCTTAGTTCCTGCTTTATAGATACAGTGCATGATAGTTTAAAAGGCATATATAAATCGTTAGATAATTTTGCTAATGTATCAAAATTTGGAGGGGGAATGGGAGTATATTTTGGAAAAGTAAGGGCTATGGGATCGTCCATAAGAGGATTTAAAGGTGCATCAGCAGGAGTTGTTCCTTGGGTTAAACTTTTTAATGACACAGCTGTAGCTGTAGATCAACTTGGTGTTAGAAATGGAAGTGTTGCAGTTTGGCTGGATGCTTGGCACAAGGACTTGCCAGAGTTTCTTCAGCTTAGAACCAATAATGGAGATGACAGAAAGAAAGCGCACGATGTTTTCCCGGGAATATGTTATCCAGATCTTTTTTGGAAGCTTGCAGAGGAAAATATAGATGCTGATTGGTACATGATGTGTCCTCATGAGATAAGCACAGTTAAGGGCTATTGCCTAGAAGATTTTTATGGTGAAGAGTGGGAAAAAAGATATTTTGAATGTGTGAAGGATGATAGGATTGTTAAAAGAGTCATGTCAGTTAAGGATATAGTTAGGCTTATAATAAAGAGTGCTGCAGAAACAGGAACTCCATTTGCTTTTTATAGGGATGCTGCAAATAAAATGAATCCTAACAAACATAAGGGTATGATATATTCATCAAATTTATGTACTGAGATAATGCAAAACATGAGCTCAATGGACATATTGCAGGAGGAAATAATAGATGAAAATGGAGATAAAATTATAGTTCAGAAGACTAAAGCTGGTGATTTTGTAGTATGTAATCTTTCATCTATAGTTCTGGGAAATCTAGATGTTAACAACGATAAAGAGCTTGAATATGTCGTTGAAACACAAATAAGAGCTATGGACAATGTAATTGATTTAAATTATTATTCTGTTCCTTTTGCAGAGGTTACGAATAAAAAATATAGAGGAATAGGGCTTGGAACCAGTGGATATCATCATATGCTTGCAAATAACAAAATCCCATGGACTAGTGACGCACACCTAGAATTTGCAGATAAGGTTTATGAAAAAATAAATTATTATGCAATCAAAGCATCTATGAAGCTGGCAAAGGAAAAGGGAGCATATGAGTTCTTTGAAGGCTCTGACTGGGATAATGGAGCTTACTTTGAAATGAGAGGATATGAAGCTGCTAAATGGCAGGAATTGTACGGAGAAATAAAGAAATATGGTATGAGAAATGGATATCTTATGGCAGTTGCACCCAATGGCTCTACAGCAACTATTGCAGGAACTTCTGAGGGAATAGACCCAGTTATATCAAGATTCTGGATGGAAGAAAAGAAAGGCAGCATAACACCAAAAACTGCTCCAAATCTTTGTCAGGATAATTATTGGTTTTATATTTCAGCGTACAATATAAATCAAGAACTATGTGTTAAGGTAAATTCTATAAGGCAAAAGCACATAGATCAATCTCAATCCTTTAATCTTTATGTAACTACGGATTATACAATGAGACAAATCATGAATTTATATATTGAAGCATGTAAGCTTGGAGTTAAGAGTATTTATTATGTTAGATCAAAATCGCTAACAGTAGAAGACTGTGAAAGCTGCACTGCATAATTGTAATTTTTATACTTTGCTTAAAATAAAATTATTAAATTTAAAAGACAGAAGGGGAGGAATTCAATTGTCTATAACTAGAAAGCCATTGTTTAATGAAAATGGGGATACAGAAACAGCTAAAAAGAGGATGGTTAATGGAAATACCACTAATCTAAATGATTTTAATAATATGAAATACACCTGGGTTTCAGATTGGTACAGACAAGCTATGAACAATTTCTGGATACCAGAGGAGATAAATTTATCGCAGGATTTAAAGGACTATGGAAAACTTAATAAGGATGAAAGAATTGCCTATGACAAAATACTTTCATTTCTTATATTTCTTGATTCTGTTCAGACAGCTAATCTTGGAAATATAAATAATTATATTACAGCAAGTGAAGTTAACTTGTGTCTTACTATTCAGGCTTTTCAAGAAGCAGTACATTCTCAAAGTTACAGTTATATGCTTGATACAATATGTTCTCCAGAGAAAAGAAATGAAATATTATTTCAGTGGAAAGATGATAGTATACTTCTAAATAGGAATAAATTTATAGGAGATATATACAATAATTTTGTTAAGACTCCAAATGAAAGAAATTTTTTAAAAACGATAATGGGAAATTACATACTTGAAGGTATTTATTTTTACTCAGGTTTTATGTTTTTTTATAATCTTGAAAGAAACGGAAAAATGCCAGGCTCAGCACAGGAAATAAGATATATAAATAGAGATGAAAATACACATTTGTGGTTATTTAGAAATATTATAAAAGAACTTCAGGTGGAAGAACCACAGATGTTTACAAAAGAAGTAAAAATGGAACTTAGAGAAATGATTAAAACTGGTGTAGAACATGAAATTGCTTGGGGAAGCTATGTAATAGGTGATAAAATTCAAGGATTGAATAAGAAACTTATAGAAGACTATATTAAATATCTTGGAAACAAAAGACTTGAGGCAATTGGGTTTGAACCACTATATGATGGATATGATGAAAATCCAGCTCTTTGGGTAGATATTTATTCCGATGCGAACTCAGTAAAGACGGATTTCTTTGAAGCAAAATCTACAGCATATGCAAAAGCAAGTACTTTAGTAGATGATTTATAGAAATATGTGAAAAATTTAGGTGTTTTTTTATGGAGTGTTTATATATAGTTATGGTATATTATAAATAATACTTAAGTTAAGCATATATAAATGGGGTGAAAAGTTATGGCACTTATTGATTGTAAATTTTATTCTGAAGTTTTAGGATTATCAACGTCTGCTAAGGTTATACTTCCTCAAAATACCAAAACTCAGATAGGTATGGGAGGAGCAAAGGCTAATGGTAACTCTCCTGTTTTGTATCTTTTACATGGACTGTCAGATGATGAAAGTATTTGGATTAGAAGAACTTCCATAGAAAGATATGTTGCAGAAAAAAACTTGATTGTTGTTATGCCAAATGGGGGAAGAGGATTTTATACTGATATGGTACATGGATATAAGTATTTTACGTTTATTACTGAGGAACTTCCAACATTGATGCAGCAGTTTTTTCATATATCTAGTAAGAGAGAGGATACATTTATAGCAGGTCTTTCCATGGGCGGATATGGTGCGCTTAAAATTGCCTTAAGCTGTCCAGAAAGATATGCTGCAGCAGCAAGTTTATCTGGGGTTACCGATATTGTTAGAACTTATGAAGATACTAAAAAGGATCCTTATAATTCTGTTATGACTGCAGATGAGATTGAGAGTATTTTAGGAACTTTCACAGATATTGAGGGAAGCAAGCATGATTTATTTCATTTGACAAAGGAACTTTCACAAAAGAGATGTGAAAAGCCAAGGATATATCAATGCTGTGGTACAGAGGATCTTCTATACCAAGATAATGTTAAATTTAGAGAATTTATAAAAAAACTTGATTATGATTACACATATGAGGAAGAGAATGGAATTCATGAATGGGGTTTTTGGGATAGGAAAATACAAGATGTACTAAATTGGCTGCAAGTATAAAATATTTGTTAAAAAGCTAAGAAAGTTCATTATATTAAAAACTTATATTTTTTAATCTGAAAATTAATAGATAGATAATAGTTTCATATAAAAGTGAAGCTATTATTTTTTATTTTAAATTAAGAACAAGGACAGATAGTATAAACCTGTGTATTATTTTATCCACAAGGTGTGTTTATATAATTTAGTCAGATAGTGTTGCATTTACGGGAAAAATCTACTTTAGTGGAGGATACAATTGTGTATAAGGTTTGAGATATTCACATATAATTGTGAGTTATGCACAATAATTGTGGATAAGCTATATGAAACTGTGAATAGTTATCTAGAAATTTAAAAGAATGTGAAGAAAAAAATTTCTCGGTGCCTACGAAATTTTAGGCGCCGAGGAATTTTTGTAACGGATATAAACAAGAGTAAGATTAAGCTAATAACAGCTGAACTTATTAATTTTTTTATTTAACTGGTAAATAGGTAGTTGACTTTATCCAAAACAGGAATATAATAATAAGTGAGTACTCACTCATTAATAAAAACTTAGATAGGGGGAATAAAAAGTTTATGGTGAGAAAAGCAGCAGAAAATAGAGAACAGGAAATATTAGATGCAGCAATTAGAATTTTTTCTGAAAAAGGGTACAATGCGGCAACAACTAGTGAAATCTCTAGAGAAGCTGGTATAGCTGAGGGAACCTTATTTAGATATTTTAAAAATAAAAAAGCGTTGCTTGCCAAGATAGTAATACTTTCTTCAAAAACTATAGGTAAGAATATTATAGCGAAAAGATTAGGCAAGTTGATAGAAAAAAATAAAGATAAAGATTTAAGGGAAATAGTTAAGATAATAATGCTAGATAGAATTGATTTACTTGAAAAGAATAAAGAGCTTTTTAAAATTGTATTTACAGAAATTCAATATCAAGAAGATTTAAAACAGGCTTTTAAAGAAAATATAATTTTAGCAGCTAAAGATATTTTAGTTGATTACATTGATAAAAGCCAATTTAAAGAAGTGTTTAAGGATGTTGATCCAATGGTGGTTGGAAGAACAATGATTGCTAGTGTGATTGGATATGTAGTCCAAAGTACGGTTTTCCCTGAATTAATAACAATTAGTAAAGAACAGCAGGTAGATCAAATGGTAGAGGTATTTCTAAATGGAATAATAAAGAAAGGTGATGAGAACAATGAAAAATAAGAAAATGGTATTTGCTCTTTTAGGAATTATCTGTTTTAGTTTAACTGCATGTGGTACTAAAACGGCGTATAGAAATAAGTATACAGGTACAGTAGAATGTAGAAGTTCTTATATAACTTCAGAAGTTAGTGGAAAGGTTGATAAGTTAAATATAGAAGAGGGAAATAAGATTAGAAAAGATGATGCTATTGCAACTATAAATTCTGATGCTTATAAAATTCAAAAGAATCAAGCAGAAGGTTCACTTGAAACTGCCAAGGCAAATTTTGATAGTTTACCAGATGGAGTAGATGATAATAAGAAAAAACAAGTGGAAGGCTCGGTAAAACAGGCGCAAGCTACATTAGATTTGGTTAATTTAAATATATCGAAATGTGATATTAAAAGCTATCAAAGTGGTGTTGTTTCAGATGTACTTGTCCATGAAGGAGAAATGGTTCAGCAGGGTGGTAATATAGCAAAGGTGCTTGATACAGATAGCAGATATATAAAAATATATGTTGAGCAGTCAAAACGTCATGATATAAAACTCAAGGATAATTTAAATTTATACTATAATGACAAAAAAGTTGGAACGGGTGAAGTTATTTTTATATCTCCCCAGACGGAATTTACACCTAAAAATACAGAAACAAAAGAAGATAAACAAGGAATGGTATTTGAGGTGAGGGTTAAACTGTCAAATAATCTAGATTATACTCCTGGAACTTTGATGGATGTTGAAGTTAAGTAGGGGAGATGATTAATATGAATGCTATAGAAATAAAGGGTCTAACTAAAAGATTTGGAAGCTTTACGGCAGTAGATAATATAAGTTTTAATGTACCTACGGGTAAGGTATACGGATTTATAGGTCCTAATGGTTCTGGAAAATCTACTGTTATAAAGATGCTGTGTGGAGTTTTAACCCCTACAAGCGGAACCGCATATGTACTTGGAAATGATGTAAGAAAATCTAAAGCAGAAGTAAAGGCTAAAATAGGATATATGTCTCAAAAATTTAGTTTATATGAGGATTTAACTGTAGATGAAAATTTGAATTTTTATGCTGGAATTTATGGACTTAATAAAAAAGAAAGAGATGAAAGAAAGAAATATATTGTGAGTATGGCTGGACTTAACGGAAGGGAGCACAATATAACAGGTAATTTATCGGGAGGCTGGAAGCAGAGACTTGCACTTGGCTGCGCGCTTATTCATAGACCAGAAATATTAATTTTAGATGAGCCAACCTCAGCTGTTGACCCAGTGTCTAGAAGAATATTTTGGGAGATGATATTTACTCTTGCAAAGGAAGGTATAACAGTACTTGTGACAACTCATTACATGGATGAAGCTGCTAGCTGTGATATGCTTGCCTTTATATTTAATAGCAAGCTTATGGCTACAGGTACTCCAAAAGAATTAATAGAAAGAGAAGGAGTTAAAAATGTGGAAGATGTATTCATAAGGTATGTTGAGAGAACTACTAATGAAAAAGTAGAGAACTCCTTTGAAGAACTTAAAAAGATGATAGGAAAGGGGGAATAAAAGTGAATATGCAAAGATTTTTTTCTATAGTAAAGAAAGAAGTAATTCAACTTAAACGTGATAAGGCTAGTTTTGGAATTGCAATTATGATGCCGATAGTTATGATACTTTTATTTGGATATGCAGTTAACACGGAACTTAGCAATATATCAATGTCCGTAATTGACCAAAGTGATACAACAGAAAGTAGAGAACTTATACAAAGCTTTCAAAATACAGGGTATTTTAATGTAGTTTCAAGGGAGCACAATATTGATAAAGTAAATGAAGATATTGATAAAGGAAAGGTGCATTCAGCTTTAATTATTCCTCCGGATTTTAGCACAAAGCTTCAAAATAAAGAAAAAACTAATGTACAGCTCTTAGTTGATGGCTCAGACCCAACAACAGCGAGAACAGTTTTTAGCAGCGGAGTTTTATCGGGACAACAGTATGGAATAGGTAAGCTTCAAGAATTAAATGAAAAGGCTAATTTTAGGGTATCAAATGGTGGAGTTAATGTGAATACAAAGGTACTATATAATCCAGATTTAAAAAATCAAAACTTTACAATACCAGGTTTAATAGGACTTATAATGCAGAACATTACTATACTTTTAACAGCATTTGCATTAGTAAGGGAGCGTGAAAGGGGTACAATTGAACAGCTAACAGTTTCACCACTTAAATCTCCGGAAATTATTTTTGGCAAACTTGTACCATATATTTTTATAGGCTTTGTAGATTTCTTATTTTCACTTGTTCTAGGACTTGTGTGGTTTAAGGTACCTATAAATGGAAGCTTGCCATTACTACTACTGCTTGGCGCTGGTTTTGTAATATGTGCACTTGCTATAGGGATTTTAATATCTACAATTTCAAAGACGCAGCTTCAGGCTATGCAGCTTACAATACTAGTACTTCTTCCAAGTGTTCTTCTTTCAGGCTTTGTTTTCCCAATAGAAGCTATGCCTAAATTTGTTCAGGTTATAAGTAGTATTTTGCCTCTTACTTATTTTATTGATATACTAAGAGGAATAATAACGAAGGGAGTAGGTTTTGAGTATCTTGTTAAAGACGTAGCTTGCCTATTTTCTATAGGAGGAATATTGCTTATAATAAGTATGGTTAGGTTTGCAGTTAAACCGTACAACAGTTAAGGAAGAAGAGAAACTTTATATCATTACTTCCATTGACGGCTAATATATTTGGTTAAATATTCATTTTGTGGATATAATTAATAGATAAAAAGGTTAAGCATGGATGTTAGTTGGCTTATGGAGGAAAATTAAATGGAAATTGATATAAAAAGAGATTTAGATAGTCTATTTATACGATATGAAAAATCCTTAAAAACCGAAGTGGTTATTGGAAAGCCAATAACTATTGGAAAAGTTATATTAGTACCCATAAGTAAGGTCATTTTAGGATGTGACATACCAAAAGGTAGAAGGGTTTATAATAATAAAAAAGACAGAGTGGTTGCTATTGGGGCAAGGATTAGTCCGAATGCCATTGCTGTAATAAAAAATGGTGAAGTAACTATGCTTCCTATAAGAAAAAAAGAAAATTTAGATAAACTTCTTAAAATGATCCCAGAGATAATGTCAAAGGTTAGCAACCCAAATAAGGATAGCAAGATTGATAATTAAAATTGAACTAAAGATGAACCACCTTGAAGCTTGAAATTTATTTGCACCAAAATGCCAATATTCAATGGATTATGGTGCATGTATAGTTTGAAGTTGAGCTAGCTTCGCTATATACTAAAATAAAAACTAACATTAAATTATAATGTTGGTTTTTATTTTTAGAAAAAATCTGCTGGAAGTGGTAAAGAAGGTTTAGGGCTTGGCGTTGTAGCTCAAGAAATTAGAAAATTATCCTTAAGTAGTTCTAATGCAGTTAAGCAGATTGAAAAGAGTGTACAAGATATGAATGCTTCTATTGAGAAAATAGTTCGAAATATTGAAAGTGTAAATGAGATAGCACAAATGCAGGCATCAATTACAGAAGAGGTAATGCCTTTGTGGAAGAAGTAAATTCAAATGCTGCTAATGATATAATTAAATAATGAGAATAGTTTATATAGAGCATAGTGAACATGCTTAAAATTATTTCACTATGCTCGTGTCTACTTATTCTGATATTGAGTTTATAAATTGCTTAGCTGTTCTTCCAGAACGTCCATTTTGAGAAGCCGCCCATTTTACAGCTTCACTTCTTAAAGTTTCTACAGGAATATTTAAATTGTGCTTTTTAGCTAGTTCTTCAACTATTTTAAAGTATTCATTTTGATTTGGGGATATGTAAGTAAGTTTTATACCAAATCTATCTGAAAGGGATAATTTCTCGTTTACAGTATCTGAACTGTGAATTTCTTCTTCTCCAACTTGAGTTCTATCATTCCAGGTTTCTTTTATTAAGTGCCTCCTATTAGAAGTAGCATAAACTAAAACATTAGAAGGGATTTTTTCTATACCTCCATCAAGAAAAGATTTCATTTGTTTGTATTCAATTTCTCCTTCTTCAAAGGAAAGATCATCTATAAATACAATAAAGTATTTTCCACGGCTTTTAAGTTCCATAAGTATTTCTGGAAAGCATAAAAGTTGATTTTTTGTTATCTCAATAAGCCTAAGACCTTTTTCATAGTATTCCGTAACTAGTGCTTTTACAGAAGAAGATTTTCCGGTTCCCCGAGCACCTATTAATAGAACATTATTTGCAGAGCGTCCGCATACAAAAGCTTCAGTATTTTTGATAAGAGTTTCCTTTTGATATTCATACCCTACAATGTCAGAGAATTCTACGTAATCATAATCTTTAACACCAACAAGGCCATCTCTCCACATAAAAGCTATATGGTCAGACATTTCACCAGAGCCTATTTCAAAATAATATTTTATAACGTTATTAAGCATTTCTTTAGGTGAAGTAGAATTTATAATACCAGCCTTTTGATTTTCGAACATACCTATAGGTGCCTTGTTTAAAGTTGGAATGTAATTTTGAGTTAAGCTGTCATCTAAATCGAAAATTTTTCTTAAATCCAGCTTAGTAAGCTTATATAATATTTCCATATCGTTTAATGCTGCATTGTAAAGACTTTTTTCTATATTTATCCCATATTTTTCACAAGCTTTTGTAAAGAAATTTTTGGATTTTACTATGGAATCTATCATGTATGATTTTAATAAATTTCCGTTTAAACCCGATTTCTCAGAGCAAGAAATTAAGTTATAGTTTAATTCATAATAAAGATTTATAATTTCATCTTTGTTTCCATTAGCTAAGCAAACTTCATCAATTAGTCTTTTTAAAATGGTGATAATAGGATCTTTTAATAATTCTCTGTATACAACTAATTTGTTTAAACTTGATGCAAATTCTTTTACTGATAAATTATTCATTAAAGTGCCCCCTTTTTTATGCATGTTAAAATCACATGAAAGTTTTAAAATATTTTAAGTAGGATTTACAAGTAATATTTGTTTAGTTTACAATGCACAGTTAAGGTTGATTTTTTTCCTTATATTAGACAAAGCAACCATCATTGTGCACTGATTTAAGTGTAGTTTTTTATATTATAGAATATTCCCTTAAAGTAGTATATAATTATATTAATTTTTATGAGAAAGGTAATAAAACAATATGAAATTTGCTTATTATGAATCAGAAATTGGACTTATAAAAATATCAGCAGATGAGGATAATGTACTCGGCTTAGATTTTGTGGCTGAAAAAGATAAGGAAGCTTCAGAGTCAGAATTACTTTCAGAAACTTTAAAGGAACTTCATGAATATTTTAAAGGCAAAAGAAAGGAATTTAATTTGAATTTATTTTTAGATGGTACAGATTTTCAAAAAAAGGTTTGGAGAGAACTCATGAAAATACCATATGGAAAAGTTGTAACTTACGGAGAAGTTGCAAAGTCAATTGGAAATGAAAAAGCATCAAGAGCTGTTGGAAATGCAAACAATAAAAATAAAATAGCAATAATAATACCCTGCCACAGAGTTATAGGTGTCAGCGGAAAACTTGTGGGATATGCTGGGGGACTATGGAGAAAGGAATGGCTTTTGCAGCATGAAAAAAATGCAAAGTAACAGTATTGAAGGAACAGTTTAAATAAAATCTTATAAATCTTAGTGGAATATCATTAAAAGGCTTGGAAGTTTCAATCTGTTTCAACGATAGTGAGTTATTGAAACTTCTTAGGATTTTAATAATATTCCCCTTAGATTTATTGATTTTATTTAATGTTCCAAGATACTGTTACTTTGCAACGTCCCACTTTTCGGTATTTGCATACATGCCAAAGGATACTGGTTTTGCATTTATAACTCTTTTATTTACAGCACCTATATCTTGAGGAGCATATACACTACAAAGAGGAAAATCATTAGAGTAAATTTCTTGGAGTTTATTGTATACTTCTTTTCTTTTTGAAGCATCAACTGTTACTTTACCTGTTGCAAGAAGATTATCTATTTCAGGACTACTGTAGGCACTTAGGTTCATAAGCTGTCCAGTTCCTATATTTTGAGTAAAGTCAGGATTTACGGGATCTATTAAAAGTCCCATAAAGCATATGTCAAATTGATGCTTTTTTGCGAGGTTTAAAGTAGTAACAAAATCGTATTTTTGGATTTCAACTTTTATTCCTACATCTTGAAGATTTTGTTGTATGATGTTCGCCGCTTGTTCACGTACTGTGTTTCCAGTTGGAACATTAAATTTTAGTACTTTGCTTGAATTCCAATTTGCTTCTTTTAAAAGTTCTTTTGCTTTTTCTTTATTGTAGCTAGGGAAATTAACATTCTCGTCATAAAATTTACTTGATTTTGTATAAGGTCCTACTGCTTCTTCTCCAGAACCTTTAAGAAGGCTTTTTACAATTTGCTGCCTATTTATAGCGTAAGATATAGCCTTTCTTATTTTTGCATCAGTAATTGTTTTATTATTTAATTCTAGTACTTGAAGTGTATTTGTTAGTGTCTTTTCAGTAGTTATATTTTTCATAGCTTTAATTTTTGAAACATCATCTGTTGGAACCACACCTATATTAGGTTCATTCATATCAATTTCTCCACTTTGAAGTTGTATAGTTATTTCAGTTCCCTGCATTATTTTGAAATTAATTTCAGAAAGCTTTGGTGTATCTCTAAAATAATTTTTGTTAGCAGCTAATTGGACGTACTGATCTTTTTTATATGTAGAAAATTTAAAAGGACCATCAGTTACAGTAGGATTTTGGAAAAATGCTGCTTTAAATATTTGATCTGGAGCAACATCCTTTAGCATGTGCTTTGGAACTGCTCTTAAATATTGACTGATTAAATCATTAAATATGGTATTGTCTACAGGCTGTTTTGTAACTAAAGCTATTGTGTGGTCATCAATTTTTTTTGCACCAGCAAAATCTTCTTTGCCAGATGTATTTTTACCGCTGTCATCGAGTCCGGCAAGCATATTTAGCTGAGAGGCTAGTGAAGAAGTAACCTTAGGATTTGTGATTAAGCCTATAGTAAACATGAGGTCATCTGCAGTAACAGGCTGTCCATCTGTCCATTTTGCCTTTTTATTTAAGTTTACAGTAAATGTTTTATTATCAGTTGTAGTTATAGAGTCTGCAAGTGCAGGTATAAATTTTAAATTAGAATCAAGATCCATTAAAGGTCTAAAAAGTATTTCTGTCATATAGGTTTGCGCTGAATCAGCAGTATCTAGTGGGTTAAAAGCACTTGGAGCATTCATTATTCCTATATTTATAACTTTTTTAGAAGAACCTTTGGAGCTTGTATTAGCTGAAGAAGTTCCACAACCAGAAAAAGTAAGTGCAGTTATGCATGCTAGCGATATAAGCAATGCTTTAACAAATTTTGTTTTCATTTTTTGTCCCCCTCGTTACATAAACACTTTGAATAAATATTCAATAATATGTATAAAATTTCATATGAGTTATATTAGCACAAAAAAGGATGGTTGTCAAAATGGCGAAGTAATAATGCTTCGTCACATACACATATGCGGGGTTTGGGCTTAAGCCCATTATCATTCTAGAACAATATAAAACCACTCTTGATAATAAATTCTATAAATCTAAGTGGTGATTCTAAGCGAGTGCTTGCTTTTGGTTATAGAAGGATAATGGGCAAAGCCCATGCCCCGTGTATGTTTACTCGCATACGCTCAGACAAATTGAAACCTCTAAGTATTTTATGATTTTTTTACCAAGATTTATTAGAATTTTTTTAAACTGTTCCCTTAGCATTGCTACTTCGCCTTAACGGTAGTGCAAGGAAAAAATAATATATTTATCCAGTAACTAATTTTGTGTGATATTTCATCAGCTAAACTTACTAAGTGTGCTTAATTAACGGAACCAGTTTTTTCGTGCTACACAGAATTGTCTCCTAACTGGACTTATCATTTTCTTTCAGATGTTTTAAAT
Source organism: Clostridium neuense (assembly GCF_045310695.1). Lineage (NCBI taxonomy): Bacteria > Bacillati > Bacillota > Clostridia > Eubacteriales > Clostridiaceae > Clostridium > Clostridium neuense. Next base: position 97,052 of record NZ_JBJIAA010000015.1, on the reverse strand, counting down.
CTTTTGTATAGCTTCTCTATAAGCGTAAAGATTCCTAGAAGCAAACCTACTGAAAAAGTGAATATAAATATAAAACCTCCACAGCCATCATAATGTAAGAAGTAAATAAAAGCATAAATTACGACTGAAGTAATTAGAAATAGTAAAATTACATATAACATTATATTTTTTTTAAGATTGGATTCAATAATTTTTACAACATAGCATAAAAAAATATATAATATTATTAATATAATAAGGAATGTTCCAGTAGTACTCATAGCATATCTCTCCGTGTATATGTTTTTTAATAAATTTATATTATATGTATAATAATGAATCTGAGTTAATTTAAAATTCCGTAGGCACGGAGGAATTTTTTCATTTAATATTAGTAAGTGAGAAGTAACGGTATTGAAGGAACAGTTTAAATAAAATCTTATAAATCTTAGAGCGTAATCATTAAAAGACTTAGAACTTTCAATTGTCTGAGCATTTTTTCAGCGAGTTATTGAAAGTTCTTAGTTTTTTAATGATTAGGTTCTTTAGATTTATTGATTCTATTTAATGTTCCAAAATACTGTTAATTCTCATTTGTTACCTAAATAATGATATAAATACTAATGTTAAAGTACTTACAAGCTTTATTAATACGTGAAGTGAAGGACCGGCAGTATCTTTAAATGGATCACCAACGGTATCACCCACAACAGCTGCTTTGTGAGCTTCAGAGTTTTTACCTCCATGTGCTCCAAGTTCAATAAGCTTTTTAGCATTGTCCCATGCACCACCACCATTATTTAAGAATAATGCCATGACTACACCAGCTATAGTAGTTACGAGAAGGAAGCCACCTGCTGCCTCTTTACCTAAAAGAATGCCTATAACAATAGGAGTAATTACAACTATTATTCCAGGAAGGATCATTTCTTTTAAGGCACCTTTAGTAACTATGTCAACACATTTTGCATAATCAGGCTTTGCTTTTCCTTCCATTATTCCAGGTATCTCTTTAAACTGTCTTCTTACTTCCAAAATTACGTATTGAGCTGCATTGCCTACGGCTCTTATAGCAGTAGAGCTAAAGAGAAAGACTATCATAGCACCTATAAAAGCAGCTATAAATACTTCTGGTTTTCCAATATCTATAGCAAACCATGAGCTTAGAGGTTTGCCAAGGATTTTTTTAACTTCATCTAGATAAGCGGAGAATAATAAGAAGGTAGCAAGAGCAGCTGAACCAACAGCATATCCCTTTGTAAGAGCTTTTGTTGTATTACCACAGGCATCAAGTCTGTCTGTTATAGTTCTTATTTCTTCAGGAGCTCCAGACATTTCAGTTATTCCACCTGCATTGTCTGTGATAGGCCCGAAAGTGTCCATTGCAAGTATATAAGCACAACTTGAAAGCATTCCCATAGTGGCTATAGCTGTTCCATAAAGACCTGCATTTGCTACTCCAGGGAGTGCAGCTGAACCTAACTTGTAAGCTATAAATATAGCCAAAGATATAAATACTACTGGTAATGCAGTAGATTCCATTCCAACAGATATACCTTTAATAATATTTGTGCCAGCACCTGTTTCACATGCTTCTGATATTTCTTTTACAGGCCTTTTGTTTATTGAAGTATAGTAATTTGTAACTACTACAAATATAATACTTAAAATTATACCTGTTACAGCACATCCGTATAGTAGCCAATAATTAACATTGCCATTTAATCCACTTAGCATAAATTTAACAACAAATATTAGTAAAATTAGGTTCAATACAGATGTTATAACATATCCAACTTCAAGTGATTTCATAGGGTCGTCATTATCATCTTTAACTTTAACAAGAAATATGCCTATTATAGATGTAATTATACCCAAGGCACGAGCAACAAGTGGAAATAATATACCTTTTATTCCGAACACAGGATATAAGGCTACACCTAAAATCATTGCACCTATGTTTTCTGCGGCAGTAGATTCAAACAGATCAGCACCTCTACCGGCACAGTCGCCTACGTTATCGCCAACAAGATCAGCTATAACTGCAGGATTTCTAGGATCATCTTCAGGTATTCCGGCTTCTACTTTTCCAACAAGATCGGCACCTACATCGGCGGCTTTTGTGTATATTCCACCACCAAGTTGTGCGAAAAGAGCGACAAAGGAGGCACCAAATCCAAAACCTACAATTAGAGATGGAGCTTCTTTAATTATATTGATGTCGCTTGACATACCACCGTAAAGTAAGAATAAAGTGGCTACACCGAATAGGGAAAGAGTAGTAACAGCAAGGCCGGTAACGGCACCGCCTTTTAAAGCTATTTGAAGTGCTTTATTAAGCCCTTTTTTTGCACCAGCAGCAGCCCTTATGTTAGAGTTGACAGCCATGTACATGCCAATATAGCCTGAGAGTGCTGAACACAGAGCACCAACTATAAAAGCAACACCTGTACGTAGGGCTATACTAAGTGCAGAGGAAGAGCCTTTAGAAGAGTTTCCTAAGTAATTCGCCAAAACGATTACAACTAATAATAGTACAGAAAGCATTGCAATGGTTCTATATTGCCTTTTAAGAAAAGCCATGGCACCTTCGCTTATTGCATTTGAAATTTCTTGCATATTTTTTGTGCCTTTGTCTTGATTGAAAATGAATTTAGCAAAATAAATAATAGCTAAAATAGAAATAATTACAACGCCATAGATAACAAAATAAGAATTCATGTTATACACGCTCCTTTGTTAGAACATTTTAATTATTCCGGGAAATTTCTTGTATAAATTATCGCCTTCCTTTATCAGAAGATTTAAACTATTTATTATTTATGCACTATTAGAATTCTTCATAAAATTCAAAACTCCTTTCCAAAACAAAAAAATTTTTCCTCTATAAGTATATTGTGATATGATATAAAAAATTACATAAATAATAAAATAAGGCCACAATTCATAATTTAGTTGACATACAATACGGTTGTGATATTATAATTCGTGTAATAAAATTAGAATATAGTGATTAAAATTTTGATGAAAATTTATATATAATTAAATTGGAGGAAATATAATGGGAAACGTAATTGTAAAAGAAATTTATAAATCACCTGAAGAATATTCAGGAAAAACTATTGAAGTTTCTGGGTGGGTCAGAACTATAAGAGCTTCTAAGTCTTTTGGATTTATGGAAATAAATGATGGAAGCTTTTTTAAAAACATTCAAGTAGTTTTTGAAGATAAGCTTTCTAACTTTAAGGAAGTTTCAAAATTCATTATAAGCTCCACTGTATACATAGAAGGAGAATTTGTGCTTACTCCAGATGCAAAGCAACCATTTGAAATTCATGCATCTAAAGTTGAACTTTTAGGTAAATCAAATAATGATTATCCTCTTCAGAAGAAAAGGCATACTTTAGAATATCTAAGAACAATTGCACATTTAAGGCCAAGAAGCAATACCTTCTCAGCTGTGTTTAGAGTTCGTTCATTAGCGGCTTATGCAATACATAAGTTTTTCCAAGATAGGGATTTTGTATATGTGAACACTCCACTCTTAACTGCAAGTGATGCAGAAGGTGCTGGAGAGATGTTTCAGGTTACAACACTGGACTTAAATAATGTACCTAAGAATGAGGAGGGCGGAATTGATTATTCAAAAGATTTCTTTGGCAAAAAGACGAATCTTACTGTAAGTGGTCAATTATCTGCTGAGACCTTCGCACTTGCTTTTAGAGATGTTTATACTTTTGGACCAACATTTAGAGCAGAAAATTCCAATACTGCAAGACATGCAGCAGAGTTCTGGATGATAGAACCTGAAATGGCTTTTGCAGAACTTAAGGATTACATGGATGTTGCAGAAGCAATGGTTAAGTACATAATAAATTACGTCATGGAAAAAGCACCAGAGGAAATGGAGTTCTTTAATAAGTTTATTGATAAAGGTCTTTTTGAAAGACTTCATAATGTTGTAAGCAATGATTTTGGAAGAGTTACTTACACTGAAGCAGTTGATATACTTAAGAAATCTGGAGAGCAATTTGAATATCCTGTTGAATGGGGTATAGACCTTCAAACAGAGCATGAAAGATATTTAACTGAAAAAGTATTTAAGAAGCCAATATTTGTAACAGATTATCCAAAGGACATAAAAGCCTTTTATATGAGAATGAATGAAGACAATAAAACAGTAGCTGCCGCAGATCTTCTTGTTCCTGGAATAGGAGAAATAATAGGAGGAAGTCAAAGAGAAGAAAGACTTGATGTTCTAGAACATAGAATGGAAGAATTAGGACTTAAGAAAGAGGATTATTGGTGGTACTTAGAGCTTAGAAAATATGGAGAAACTAAGCATTCAGGTTATGGACTTGGATTTGAAAGAATGATAATGTACCTTACAGGTATGTCTAATATAAGAGATGTTATTCCTTTCCCAAGAACTACAGGTTCAGCAGAGTTTTAAACATAAAGAATGGCATAAAAATAGAACTAAACCGCATAAAATGGTTTAGTTCTATTTTTATGGTGTGCAATTACATTAAATTTTAGTGTTAAGAATGCTTTTAGTATAAATTATTCACATAGATTACAGTTTAAATACATTTTATACAAATTAGAGGGAAATGACGCTATATATGGAATAATAATATGTATAAATGGTAAGCAAGCTTAGTGTAGTTATAAGCGTAATATTAATTGTAAAAGAGGTAATAAAGTAAAATGAAAAAAATAATAATAATTGCAAGTACAATCATCATATTGATGTTGTCTACATTTAAAGTTAAAGCAGCAACTTTCAAGGACAATCAAATAGTGCAAGCTAATAAAATTTGGACAATATGCTTTAATCAAGAGGTTTCCCTTGATGATTTGTCAAAACAGGGGATTACAGTAGTGGATAGCAGTGGAACAAAGGTAAATATAACCTTGAGCATAGAAAGTGATGGTAAAACAATTGAAGTAAATCCACCAGATGAAGGATACAGTGAAGGAAGTACGTATAAGCTAATTATTGGAAGTAAGGTTCATTCTAAGCAAAATAAAAATATAAAGCAAGAAATTGCAATGAATTTTAGCATTAAAAAAAGCAATGAAGATGATGTTGTAACATTTAAAGATATTAATTTGGAAAAAGCTGTACGAAATACCATAGGAAAGCCTAATGGGACTATATATAAAAAAGATGTAGATAAAATGACATATTTATATGTCAACGGTGATAATATAGTTTCTTTAGATGGAATAGAAGAATTTACAAGCTTAGAGGATATAGGCTTAAAAAAAAATCAAATTACAAATATAGCTCCGCTTCAAAATTTGCATAATTTAAAGGAGATAGATATAGGCGATAATCCTATAAAGGATGTAAGTGCATTGGCAAAGTTAAGTAACCTAAGATTGTTAGACATCGAAAATGAGCCGGTTGATGTAGAATGTTTAAAACAAATAAAAGACCTTAAAATAAGTTCATATTATATGAGTGATTTTAATCAGTACTGTGCAGTTTATAATAAATGTAAAGAAATTTTAAAATCTATAATTAAACCAGAAATGTCAGATTTGCAGAAGGAAAAGGCAATTCATGACTATATTGTTTTAAATGCTAAATATGATTATTATAATTATGTAAAAAATACGGTGCCACAAGATGATTACTCTCCTTATGGAATATTAATAAATGGAACAGGAGTTTGCAATGGATATGCGTACACAACTCAATTGTTACTTAATATGGCAGGGGTTAATTGCATTGTTGTGGTAGGAACTGTAAATGGTGAGAGTCATGCATGGAATATAGTACAAATAGGCGGAAAAAACTATCAGTTAGATACAACTTGGGATGACAGTGATATAGAAGAAGATGTTAGTTATGAGTATTTTAATATAAGTGATAGTGAAATGGCAAAAGATCATGAGTGGTCTATTCATTATTATCCTAAGTGTACAAGCAGTTTGAATGAATATGGAGTTAGTGGGGATACAGTTCTTAAATTTAAAGATTGCAATCTTGAGCAAGCTATTAAGCAGCTGCTAAATAGAACTGATGGGAATATTCTTGTGAGTGATATTAGAGATATTGACAATATTGAGTATTCGCCAACTGATGAAAGTAAGAAGATTAAAGATTTATCGGGTATAGAAAACTTTGAAAATTTAGTACAGTTACAATTGGATGGCAATTGTATTGAAAATATTGAACCGTTAAAGGATGTTCAAAATTTAAGAATGTTAACTTTAAATAATAATAAAATCTCTGATGTAAGTATGTTAAGTAATTTGAAAAAATTAAATAGTTTAAGTTTAGCAAATAATAATATTTCAAATATTGATGCATTGGGAGGCATAACGAATTTAAAAAGTTTAGACCTTAGTAATAATAATATTCAAAATGTAGATGCACTTAAAAACTTAACTAATTTAACTTTTTTATATTTAAAGGGAAATCCAATAAAGCAAAGTGATATAGATGCACTTAAAAAAGTATTGAATAATTGTAAAATTTCATATTAAAAAAGTGATGGTAAGTTATGCAAGCATATTTTTAAATGAACTTAATAAAAAAAATAGATATATTAAAGTTCAACTTTGGAGTGATAGTTATGCTTTTTACATTTAAATTAAAAAGTTACAGAATTAGTTTGGTGTTCATATTTCAAATAGTTGTGCTTATGGTTGGAATAATATTAGGCAAAGGTAAACAAATGAATAAATATATAGTTGTATTAATAAGTATAACTTTTTTAATAACAGCATTATACATTTTTTTGAAAAGAAGAAGCGTTTATAGTAAGTTTATATTTATTGCAATGATATTTTGTTTTTTGGGTGATATAACACTTGCTGGATTTATTCCTGGTGGATTTATATTTGGTGGAGGCATGTTTGCAATTGCACACATAATTTTTATAATAGGATATATAAGAACTATAAGAGCCCAAAATGGTATTGTTTTTAATAAAGCATTTTTTATAAGTGCAGTATTTTATTATGTAATTTTAATAGCATTATGGATAGTAAAGCTTAGATATATGAAGAATAGTGGAGGTTTACAAATTGGTATTTTTGCTTATGGGATATGCTTAACAACTATGGCCTCATTGGCAGCAGCTTTATGTAAAAATAATAAAAAATACTTAAAAACAGCAGTTGGAGCGGTATTTTTTATTATTTCTGATAGCTTTATAGGCATGAGTCATGCAATAAAAGTATCTTATTCTGAGGCAATTATATGGACAACTTATGTTATTGCATTGTATGGGATAATTTATGGGGGTGAATTGTGTGAATGAAGAAAATGATTATATATTAAGATTGATAAAATCTGCAATGGATTTTATGGTTACTGTTTTTTCGAAAAAAAATGCTATAGGCAACTGCATGGATGAAGCAAATCATAAGGTAAAGGTTTCGGAGGATGATCTTCTTCGATTCATGGTTAATAAATACATAAGTGATGGTAAAATTAATGAAGCGGAAGACATGATATTCGAAGCAATAGAAGCAAATAAATCAGAGGAAAATTTTAAGACGGCAATATCATTTTATGAAGAATTAAGTGGCTGGAGTGACGATAAGCTTTCTAAATATAATTTTTCGAAAAGAGAGATAATACAAGGATTAAAGGATGTAAAAGAAATATACAAACAAGCCTAATTAAATATTTAGAGGTGAGTGTATAAAGTGGAAAATATTTTAAATGATTTCGATTGGGATAAATCTGCAATTCTTGAACCTTGGATGACGATAACGAAACTTGATAATTTTCCCGAGATTGGAGTAGCAACGTTCTCAGGAAAATTAATGGAAAGTTTAAAAGAATGGGATAATACAGAACAAATTGGTGAAATAACTACTGCAAATGGAGCATCACCAATTTATAAAATTATTTATGAGGGACAGCCAGTAGCAGTATTTAAAGCCTTGGTTGGTGCACCAGCTTGTGTAGCAGCTTTTGAGGAAGTTATAGCTATGGGGCTTAATAAACTCATATTATTTGGATCTTGCGGAGTATTGAATCATAAAATAGCAGATGGACACATTGTGATTCCTACTTCGGCTGTTCGTGATGAGGGTACAAGCTATCATTATCTACCGGCATCTGATGAAATAAAATTAGAGGGTGAATGTATTGAAGTAGTTGAAGGTGTTTTAAAAAAATTAAATTACCCATATGTTCTTGGAAAGACATGGACTACTGATGGAGTGTACAGGGAAACTAAGGTAAAGGTAGAAAAAAGAAAAAAGCAAGGATGCATTTGTGTTGAAATGGAATGTTCAGCAATGGCTGCTGTGGCCAAGTTTAGAAACGTAAAATTTGCACAATTTCTATATGCAGCTGATAATTTAGATTCACCTAACTGGCAGCCACGTGGATTTGGAAAACATAGCTTATCACAAAAAGAAAAACTACTAGCAGCCGCTTTGGAATGTGGAATTAATTTATAATTAAAAAATGTTTATGTATAAAAAGATTGATTAGAAAGTTTATACTAAAAATTATGGGATATCTTTAAGGGAATTAATAGTGTTTTCAAATGATTTAAATAAAAGTTGATAAATCTTAGAATACTTAGAGATTTCAATTTGTTTGAACGATAGCGATTTATTGAAGTCTCTAAGTATTTTTAGATTTTGCTACTTTAGATTTATTAATTTTATTAAATATTTCAAAACACTATTAGTTCCCATTTTGGATATCATTAAGTATTTGCTTTGCAATAGCATCTGCATCTAAGTCATTTTCTACATCTAGCATTAAGTTTTGATATTTGCCTTTTGCTTGTCCAGTAAGGTACATTATTTGACCAGTCTTTTCATCGACTTTTTTTATAACCCTTGCAGTATCGCCCTTTTTTACTAGAACCTTTCCGCCTTTTTCCAGAGAAATATAATGATCACTTTGAAATCTAATTACTTGACCAAGTTTAACCTTTTGCATAAAGTTTCCTCCCCTAACTTAAAAACTGATAAACTTTTTAACTGTTAGCCTGTAACTATCAATTGTTCTCTACAAATTGTCAACTGATATTATTCTCTTATTTGTCCATTTCCATATATAATATACTTTAGAGTTGTAAGCTCATTGAGTCCCATAGGTCCTCTTGCATGAAGTTTTTGAGTGCTTATGCCGATTTCTCCACCAAAGCCAAATTGCCCACCGTCAGTAAAACGTGTTGAAGCATTTACATAAACTGCAGCAGCATCTACTTCAGCTAAAAATTTTTGAGAATTAGCATAATTATTTGTTATTATGGCCTCTGAGTGTTTTGTGCCATATTTGAATATGTGATCAATAGCTTCATCTATGGAATCAACTACTTTTACAGAAAGAATTAAATCTGAAAACTCTGTTGCAAAGTCCTTTTCTGTAGCGGGAATAATCTTTACAGTTTTAACTATAGCACTGGTTTTAGCGCAGCCTCTTATTTCTACGTGAAGGGAAGCTAGTTTTTCGCACATGATAGGTAAAAAATCCTTTGCGATATCCTTGTGAACGAGTAAAGTTTCCATAGCATTGCAGGTAGATGGACGCTGTACTTTTGCATTTACAATTATGTTTTCTGCCATTTTAAAATCAGCGGCTTTATCTACATAAACATGACAGTTTCCTACTCCTGTCTGTATGACTGGAACTGTTGAATTTTGGACAACATTTCTTATGAGGTTTCCGCCGCCTCTTGGTATAATTACATCTATATAGTCATTTAATCTCATTAGTATGTTTACTGCTTCTCTGCCACCAGCGTCTATAAGCTGTATGCTTCCATCAGGAAGACCGGCCTTCGCTGCTGCATCAGTTATGATTTTAGTAATTGCAAGGTTTGAATTTAAAGCCTCTTTGCCACCCTTAAGTATAACTGCATTTCCAGATTTTATACATAAAGCAGCTGCATCAACAGTTACATTTGGTCTGGATTCATAAATCATTCCTATTACCCCAATAGGAACTCTCGTTTGACCTATTTGTAGTCCGTTAGGTCTTTTCCACATTTTTACCACTTCACCAATTGGATCTGGGAGTGCAGCTGTATCCTTAAGACCTTGTGCCATCTCATTTATTCTTTTTTCTGTTAGAGTTAACCTATCAATAAAAGCTTCAGAAAGCTCATTTTCTCTGGCAAGTTTAATGTCTCTTTCATTTTCAGATATCAGATAATCTTTATTATTTAGAATAGCATCGCTCATCATTAAAAGAGCTTTATTTTTAGTAGTTGTTTCTGCATAAGATAACTTTTTCGATGCGAGCTTTGATAGTGCTGCCATTTCTACAATGTGATCTTTTAAATCCATTTAAATTCCTCCTAGAGATAAACCACACTTAAACTTGGGATTTATTTATCTATATTTTAGTTACGATGTGAAATAAATAATGTTCCTATATTTTTATAATTAAGTATATCAACTACTACATTTTGAGCTTCACCGTTAGCTATTATCATTGAGGCTCCTGCTTCAATTGCAATTTTAGCAGCTTGAATTTTTGTAAACATGCCACCGGTGCCAAGGTCAGAGCCAGCTCCTTCAGCAGAATGTTCTATATCAGTTGTTATTTCATCTACTTCATTTATAAGAAATGCATTTTCATTAGTTCGGGGATTACAATTATATAAGCCGTCAATATCTGATAGCAAAATAAGGAGATCTGCACCTATAAGGGAAGCAACATGTGCTGATAAAGTGTCATTATCTCCAAATTTAATTTCTTCTACTATTGTAGCATCGTTTTCGTTTACTATAGGAATGATTCCCTTTTTTAGAAGCTCGGAGAAAGTATTTTGAGCATTTTCAAATCTTTCTTCATTAAAAATGTCTTCTCTATTTATTAAAATTTGAGCTACAGTTTGACCATATTCGGAAAAGAACTTTTCATATGTATGCATTAATATTCCTTGACCAACAGCAGCAGCAGCCTGTTTTTCAGGAATGCTTTTTGGTTTCTCGTTAAATCCAAGTTTCCTAAAGCCAGCACCTATAGCTCCAGAGGTTACTAAGACTACTCCTAGTCCCCTATTGTTTAAATCTGAAATTTGTCTTACAAGATGTTCTATTCGATATATATTTAGGAGACCATTTGGATGAGTTATAGTTGAGCTGCCTACTTTTATTACTACCTTCCGTACTTTGCCTAGATGATTTTCTCTATTATTCATTTGAACTAGTTATGTAAGTGACTGCATAAATTATACCGTTTTATGCAATAATATAATTCTATGATTAGTCCTTATATAACTGACGCCCCCTTCGCTATTTAAATTCTATTTATAAAATAAGTTTTATATAATCCTACATAGGTGTATAATCATGTATATATTTATTTCTAGATTATAGCATAAAAAATTGATTATTTTCAAGGAGTGATAAGTTTTGGAGAAGAAAATAGGTTTTATTGGATGCGGAAATATGGCACAAGCAATGATAAAGGGGATTGTTAAATCAAAGGATGTTTCGCCGGAGAATATATTTGTAAGCAATCCTTCCGAAGAAAAGCTTAAAAGTATTAAAAGAGAATGCGGCGTAAATGTAACTCACGATAATAAAAAGGTTGCTTTAAATTCGGATATATTAATTTTAGCCGTAAAACCAAATAAATATAGTGATGTAATTAAGGAAATAAAGGACGAAGTAAGTAGAAGAGCCATAATTGTAACTATAGCAGCAGGTATATCTATAGATAAAGTAAGATTATTTTTCAAAAGTGATGATGTAAAGGTAGTAAGAACTATGCCAAATACTCCAGCACTTGTAGGAGAGGCTATGACGGCTTTATGTGTATCTGATAATATAAAAGAAGAAGAAGTCGATTTAATAAGAAACTTATTTGATACCTTTGGAAAAACGGAGATTATAGAAGAAAGGTTGATGGATGTTATAACTGGGCTTAGTGGTTCATCTCCAGCCTATGTCTATATGTTTATAGAAGCAATGGCAGATGGAGCTGTGCTTCAAGGAATGCCAAGAGAAAAGGCATATAAAATTGCAGCTCAATCAGTTTTAGGAGCAGCAAAAATGGTACTTGAAACAAAAAAACACCCAGGAGAACTTAAGGATCAAGTATGCTCACCTGGAGGAACTACAATAGAAGCAGTATATTACCTTGAAAAGAGTAATTTTAGAGCTTCTGTTATGGGAGCAGTTGATAAATGTACTGAAAAATCCAAAGAAATGGCGAAGTAACAATGCTTCGTCGCATTAAAAGAATCCTAATAAATCTAAGATTTATTAGGATTCTTTTAAACTGTTCCTTCAGCTGTCAACTATCAACTGTTTAAACGTCTGGAAATTTATCTCTTATTTCTAATATTTGCTCTAGACTCTTAAAAAATATTTTGACTATTTTAGGATCAAAGTGTTTTCCACTTTCTTCTTTGAAGTGATTAATAATTTTAGTTAGTTCCCAAGCTTTTTTGTAAACTCTATCACTTCCAAGTGCATCGAACACATCAGCAACAGCTGTTATTCTTCCATATAGATGGATGTCTTCACCGGATAGTCCATAAGGGTAACCTGTTCCATTATATTTTTCATGGTGTTCAAGTGCAATAATTGAAGCACTCTTCATAAGTCTTTTGTTTGATTTTTTTAACATTTCATATCCTATCCTTGAGTGAGTTTTCATAATTTCAAATTCTTCATTTGTTAGTTTAGCAGGTTTATTAAGGATAGAATCTGGGATTGCAAGCTTTCCGACATCGTGCATAGGAGAAGCCATACGTATCAATTCTGCTTCTTTGTGCGATAAACCATAGTTTAAAGCTAAAATCTTAGAGTATTCTGCTACACGTTTAACATGATGGCCTGTTTCTCTTGAACGTGCTTCAGATATTTCACCAAGAGTAAAAATCAACTCTTTTTCTGTAGTTTCCAGTTCTTCATTAAGATACATGTTATTTATAGCAGCAGAAATGTTTGTACAAAAAATTTCTATTAAATCGATTGTAATTGAAGATAATGGTTGAGGAATTTCAAAGTAAATTATGTTTTGATTTATTTGGTTTTCTCCTAAAAAAATAATAAAATAATCATCAAAATACCTATTTCTTCTAAAGCTTGAGGCATCATATAATTTCTCAACAATATCTGATGGTATGTTGTTTTTTATAAGATTTGAACCATACTTACCAGTTCCACAGAGAAAGTAAAAATTATTTTGTGATTTAGTTATCATAAAAGAAGACAATGTTTTCGAGGATATTATAGAGGACAATTGATTTAAGACCATAAGTGCAAGCTTTTTCATTGATTGAGTTCTGAAGAGGGTAGAGGATGATTTTATTATTTTTTCAAGGCCTTTTCTATTCTTATTCATGGCATATAGATCTTCAAAACTTCTGAGGCATGTTAATATAGAGGTAGTAACTGAATCGTTATCCAATGCCTCATTATTTATAAAGCCGTTAATATTATATTTTAGGGCGTAGGTTGTAGAAGTATTTTTTTCTGAAAAAGTTCCCTTCAATATAATTCTCATTGTTTTATTTTTTAATACGTTTCTTATATAGTTAATCATTTCTAGTTTTAAAGCTGCTGCATCTTTATCATCATCTAAATCTATAATACTTAAAGCGGTATCTGGATTACTACTTATAAATTTTTTACAATCTTCAATTAGATTTAAAGAAGTTGTTTCTAAGTACATATTATTAAATTTTATATGCGATAATATTTTTAACAAATAATCTTGATTAATATTATAGTCGCTTAAAATTAATATTTTTAAGTATTTAGTCTTACTGTTTTTATACAATTTAATCCCTCCCACTCATTGGGTTTATAGGTCTTATTATTCAATGTTTTAATGTAAGGTCTATTTTATTAACTAAATTATTAACTTATATAATATTCGAATCATTCTTGAAAAATTATAGACTAATAATTGTCTTTATATAGTGAAACTTAATCCATTTAATTATTAAAATGGAAAATGCTAAAGAATAATATATACATATAGTTTGATTATCTAAATGTATACATTAATATTAATATAATATTGAATAGTTTTCAATATATGGCAATAAAAATATTGTAGTGAAGGATTTTATTGAATTAAATTCAAGTATAATCTATACATTTTCAATTTTTAATTTTCAATTACTACATATTATAGTTAAATAATTTTATATGTTGTATAATTATGTGGTATGAATTATTAGAGGTGATATTCTTGGAAAATAAATATAAGTCTATAGGCGTTTTTGATTCTGGAGTTGGTGGCATAAGCGTTCTTAGAGAAGCGGTTAAAAAACTGCCAAATGAGGATTTTATATATTATGGGGATTCTAAAAATGCACCATATGGAGAAAAAGGTGTAGACGAAATAAGAAAATTAGTATTTCAGGTTGCAGAAACCTTAGTAAGTAGACAAGTTAAGGCAATTGTTGTTGCCTGTAATACTGCCACAAGTGCAGCCATAGATAAACTTAGAGAAAAGTATAAAAATATGCCTGTTATAGGAATTGAACCAGCACTTAAGCCTGCAATAAAACTTAAAAGGGGTGGAAAAATAATAGTTATGGCTACTCCTGTAACACTTAAAGAAAATAAATTTATGAGACTAATGAAGCAATATGAGGATTTTGCAGAAATGGTACCAGTTCCTTGTCCGGGACTTGCGGAAATAATAGAACAGGGACATTTTAGTGGACCAGTTGTTAATGATTATATTGAAACTAAATTAGCTACATATAAAGAAGAAAAGATTGCAGCTATTGTGCTGGGATGTACCCATTACCCATTTGTTAAAGAAGAGATTTCTAAAGTAGTTAGTGCTAATATTCCAATTATTGATGGAAGCGAAGGGACTGTAAGACAGCTTAAAAGAAAGCTTCAATCGTATAACATAATAAATGATAAAACGGAAAAAGGGAAAATTGAAATATTTAATTCACTTAATGAAGAAATGGTTGAATTAAGTTATAACTTACTTAATAGTTAGTAAATTACATAAGAATAGTTCTTAAAGTTTGTTAATATAGTAGCATTTAATTTTATTTCACCATAACCTAGTTATTTGAATAAATTATTAGTATTGGAAGCTTAAAATGGCATCAATATAACTATGGAAATAAGGTGATTTAAAAATGAAAGTTTTTGCTTGTGGGAAAGTTAATGGTTATAGTACGTACTTAAATAACAGTGAGATAAAAGAGAAGTCCATAAAAATTTCATCTGATGAATTATTTAATTCTTTAAAACTCATTAATCCTGAAAATGGAAATTTAATATACATTATTGAAAAACTTGAGATAGTTCCGTATGATTCCGATAATAAGCTTGAGGTCCTTATAGGAGAAGAAAATTGCAAAGCTCAAAATGATGACTTGAATATAAACTGCAATTTTACAAAGAATTTTGATAATTGTATTGAAATTAAAAATTTCTGTGTGGTAAAATCTAAAGGGAAAGAAATATTTAAAGAGCAAAGAATCTTTGTTCTACCTGGTGGATGTATAGTATTAAATTTTGACAGGAAAGTTAAAAGCCTAGGGGTAAATATGATGTGGAATGAAGAAACTATTTACTAAATAACACAGGATGTTATAAAAGAAAGAAGGGGCTTTATGGAAAACAACAGTAAAATATTAATATATGGTTATAATGAAGAAGAAATTCAAAGGATTAAGGATTTATTTAATAAACATAATATGCCAACGTTACTAATAATAAATGAGAATATGGCTAAGATGAAAATATGCGATATATTAAAAGGACTTGAAATTTTAACTTATGATGTTAAGTTGCCAGATGAGAGGTTGGTGTTATTTAACAACATTACTGATAAGAACGTAGATAAGGGAATACAAATTATGAAGGATATATCAAATAAAAAGCCGATATTTGCACAAGTTACACCAGTCTCTCAAAATTGGTCATTGAAATATCTTATGGATCACATGATTGAAGAGCGACAGTGGTATATAGATAACGGATATAAATAATAGTTGTACAATAACGGTGCACAATTACGGTTGGCTTTCTGTTTTTTTAAATATTAATTATGGGGAGTATAAATCAACCTTAATTGTGCATTGTTAACTAGATGGGCATTAATTGATGCTTATGGTAAATATAATCTAAATCTTTTAGACAATTTTTGTATATAACATAAAACAGAGGGATGATAGAATGAGTAGAGCTGGAGAAAAGGTAAAAAGCATAAGATTAGAAGCTAAGCTTAATGAAAAGCAATTTGGAAAGAAGCTTGGAGTAAATGAAAACTTTATTAAAGAAATAGAAAATGGTAAAAAGGTTATAAATGACAGCCTAATATTAAGAATAAAAAAGGTATTTGGAAAAGATATAAATGACATTAGCATGAATGATTTGAATGAAGATATAGTAGAGGAAAAGAGGAACTTGGCATTCAAGCCTAAAACAACAGAGGCTAATGAAACATGGACAAATGCAATGAGTTCTATATTAAAGGAAGTTCCTGTGTATGATTATAATTTTAATAAAAAGCTCGGTGCAAGGGAGCTTCCAGTAATATCAAACAAAATCGAAGGCTTTAACCACGATAAGGTATTTTTTGTTAAAATAGAAGATAATGATATGGCTGGCTTTAGAATAATGAAGGATGATATAGCTTTTGGACATATAATACATGAAATAGAGAATAATTCAATATGCATTTTAGAACTTAATGGTAAGAGATTCATAAGGCAGATAAAAAAATTGGATAATACTAAGGCACTTTTAATTAGTAATAATGGAAATGTACAAACACAAACTGTAAACATAAAGGATATTAAAGTTGTAGGAAAGTTAGAAAAGGTTGAATTTAAGTTATAATTTACACTAAAATTTTATTAAAAATTCATTTAAGATTTCAGAAGGTTTATTTATAATACTACCTGAAATCTTATTTTTTTACTATATTTTAAGTAATAAGATAATTTTGATTTAAGATTTATTATTAGATAAAAAAAATTATTAATTATTTAAAGCAAACGTTTACCTGGAAATAAAAGGCTTCAAAAAACAAGTGATTATATGTATAATTTAAGTAAGAAGAAATTGATTGGGGGGAATTTAATGAAAGGTACTGTAGTTGGTACATGGGTTAATACATGTAAAAAACTGTATGGTGAGGAAATTACAAAAGGCACTCTTGAAGAATGTGCTCTTGGAAGAGATAAAATATTTTCACCAATGGAGGATGTACAGGACAATGTAGTATATAAATTAATTGAGACTATAGCTGGAAAGGTTAATAAGGATAAAAAGCAAATATGGGAAAGCGTAGGGGAAGATAATATAAATGCTTTCTTTGAAAGCTTTCCTGCTTTTTTTGAACATGAAAATTTGTTTTCATTTTTAAAATCCATGTTTGATGTTCATGTTGTCATGACAAAAAAGTTTCCTGGTGCTAAGCCACCGCTAATTACAATAAAACCGATATCCAAGAGGGAAGCAGTTTTTTTGTATAAATCAAAACGTGGAATGTTTGATTATCTTCAAGGAATGCTAAAAGGAAGTGCTAAATTTTTTAATGAGGAAATTAAATGCGATATCTTGGAACAAGGTGATGATTTTGTAAAAATAAAAATAACTTTTGATAAAGATATCTACTATAAGAAAACTTTTAGATTTAATAAACTTTTATCATTTGGATTTATAAAAAGTTTTGGTGCTAAGGTTGGAATATTTACATTTATTATATCCATAGTAACGTTTATTCCTATAATGGGGTTAAATAATTACATAAAAGCAATTATAGCGGCTTTGATATCTTCAGTATCAGCCTTTGTTGCTGCTGAAATTATGATAGGACCTAAAAGAATTATAAGTGAAACTATAGAAAACTTAAAAAACAACAATTTTGTTGTTGATGGTAATATAGTGACTGGTGACTTCTGGGAAGAGTTGTATGATGAATTAGGAGCTTACATAAAATCTATGACTGCTAACTTTGTTGGCTTTAAAGGTCTTACTGATGAAATGAATGCATTCGTTGGCAATGTTAGCGATATATCTGGTTCTATGAAGGAAACTTCTGGACAAATATCTACAGTTGTTGAACAAGTATCTGAATCATTTGTAAGTCAAGCTGAAAACACTCAGGATAGTGTAACAGTTCTTAATGCAAATATCGAATCTTTAAATCAAGTAGTTGAAAATGAAAATGCAAACAAAAAACAGCTTGAAGAAACAATAGATAAAATAAATAATAGCTATAAAAGCGTTGATACAACAAGTAAAAATATACTTGAAAGTCTTACAAAATTCCAGGAGGTAAAGAGTAAGGGGCTGGAACTCTCAAATAAAGCTAAGGACATAAATAATATAGTGCTTATAGTGGCTGAAATATCAGATCAAACAAATCTTTTAGCACTTAACGCATCTATAGAGGCAGCTAGAGCAGGAGAAATGGGTAAAGGTTTTTCAGTTGTAGCAGAAGAGGTAAGAAAGCTTGCTGAGGAAACTAAAGATGCAGTTAAAAATATAAATTCTAACCTTGAACTTTTTGTAACTGATATCGGTGAACTTGTTCAAAAAATAGAAGCTCAATATTATGTTCTCGAAAAAGAAACTTCAAATCTAGAAAATGTAAGAACATTAAGTAAGGATGCTAATGCCTCAGCTAAGGCGGTTGCAGATTCAATGATTGAAACTGTGGAAAAGTTAAATAGTGAAGCAAATTCAATATCAAAGATTTATGAAAATATAGAAGCTATTGCTGCTATATCAGAAGAAAATTCAGCTTCATCAGAAGAGGTAAGTGCTAGTGTTACAGAGTATATGTCTCAGATAAGTAAGCTTACAGAAGGAATAGATGAATTTAAAAAGATTGCAGAAAATTTTAAAGGAGATCTTAAAAAATATAAAATTTAAAAATAATGCGAAGTAACAATGCTTCGTCGCATTAAAAAAATCCTATAAATCTATGTGGTGATTCTAAGCGAGTACCTGCTCAGGGTATAGAAGGATAATGGGCGAAGCCCAAGCCCCGTGTATGTTTACTCGCTGAAAAAATGCTCAGACAATTGAAATATCTAAGTATTTTACAATTTTTCCACCAAGATTTATTAGGATTTTTTTAAACTGCTCCTTCAGCATTGTTACTTCGCTCCCACAGTGGTATAAGGAAAAAATTCCTCCGTACCTACGGAATTTTAAGCATGAATATTTGTAGTTAATTAAATTTCTCAAAAATATATTGCCCTTAATTTTTATTGATTAACAATGTTTACAGGGAATTTTTTATAGGAAAGCGGAGAAAAATTTTCATTGATTTTCTGCCATGTTACTTAGCATAATCGACTCCACGGAGATCAAATTCTGGGACAAATTCTTTTGAGTTTGTGCCTGTTTCTTGTATAAAGCCGTTCTTAACCCCAATAGATAAGCTGTAGTCTATAAGTGCATCGTAGTGTTTAGGGTTAAGCGGCTTATTTATTTCTGGATATTTTTCAGCATCATACATAGGTGTGTATTGGTTCATTATGCTTATGTAAACAGAGTCTCCGAAGGTATTATAAATATAGTCAATAACTTTTTTAGAATCAAAAAGTAGACCAGGAAGCATTAAATGCCTTATTATAACACCCTTTTTTATTAAATTATTTTCATCAAATAGAGGGGCCCCAACTTGAGATACCATTTCCATTATGGCATTAGAGGCTATTTTAAAATAATTTGGAGCTTTTGAATATTTAATTGCATACTTATCGTTGAAATATTTTAAATCAGGAAGATAAACGTCTATATAACCATTAAGCATTTTAATGGTTTCAACATTTTCGTATCCATTTGAATTATATAAAATTGGTATTGATAAACCATTTTTTTTAGATAATTTTATTGCTTCAACTATTTGATAAGCGTAATGCGTTGGAGTAACAAGATTTATATTATGAGCCCCTCTTTCTTGCTGTTCTAGGAAAATTTCACTAAGTCTTTCTATTGAAACTTCCTTTCCAAAACCCTCTTGACTTATAGTGTGATTTTGGCAAAATACACAGCGAAGATTACAGTTTGAAAAAAATACAGTTCCAGAGCCCTTTGTGCCAGATATGCAGGGTTCTTCCCAATTATGAAGGGAAACTCTTGATATTTTTACATTTTCGCCAGACGAGCAAAAACCTAATTTATTATCTAATCTATTAACATTGCACTTTCTAGGACATAAGCTGCATTCTGAAAGTAAATTGGTCAACTTCAAACAACTCCTTTATACTTTAGCTTTAAAGTAAAACTACATGAAAACTTTAAAATACAATTTTATTTGTGTTTCATGTAGAAGTAAGTACATTGTATCATAAAAAATACACTTATGACCCCAAAGGCAGGGTATAAAATCGAAATTAAATTTTTAAAGCCTATTTGAGAAATTGGAAGAGCAATAATTATTACGAGTATTATAGACTTTTTATATGAAATTTTTAAAAAGCTATTTTCTAAACTTTTGGCAATACTATATATATCTGAGATTTCTGTAGATAACATTTCGCACCATATTGTTATGAGTAATATAAGCTGAATTATTTTTCCAAACCTACTTGAAATATATAATAAAGGTATTTCATATTTTAATGTATAAGGTAGATTAAGTATTAGAAGAAAGTTTATCATTGATGAAATAATTAAAAGTGCTATGGACCCTAAAGCTACACCTAAAATTAAATTCTTAAAACTGTTATACTCTTTTTCTGTACTCAAAGGTACGAGAACGCCGGAGCAGCATAGTATATTGAAGCCTGAATACAAAACACTGGAGATTAGCCAATTTTTTTTGTAGGTAATAAATTGAACTTGATGAATAGAACCTGTATTGTTTGAAAATGCAAGATAAAGTATAAAAATTGATGAGACAACCGTAATTAATATTGGAACTATAATTGAATTTATTTCAATAATTCCAGCAGTATTTCTAAATAGTACAATTAAAGTGCAGGTTATCATTATGATTATACCTATGATTTTTGGTATTTTAAAAAATTGGTTTAATAAGGCTCCACTCCCAGCCAAAATTATAGCTGCACTACTAAGCATAAAAAAACTTACAATAACAGTAATTGCATCTCCTAGTATTCCAATGCTGGCAAGGCTTATTAATTCTTTATAGGAATTGAGGTTAAAAGCTCTACTTAATTTTATTATTATGTTTCCTAGAATTATGTATAATAATGTACATATTATAAGACCTAAAAAGCTTTTGGTTCCGTATAAAGTGAAAAACTGAGAAATTTCTTGTCCGGAAGCAAGTCCAGCTCCAACAATTGTTCCTATGAAAACAGCTGCAATTTGAAATATTGCTTTTAAATTACTTTTTAAAGTATTCATATTTCAATATATCCTCCAAAGAAAATGTTTCTATATATGTATATAGATTTAAATTAAAATAATGATTATGATTATGAATTTTGTGACAAACTATATATAAATTAAAGTTGCATTAAAAAACTTATTATGATACATAAAAGCTAAAAATTGTTTGACTATGAGGTACTGTTTATTTAATGCAGGTTTTGACGCTTAAGTGAAAATAATAAGCACTTATTCAAATAAAATATGAGAGTATATATTGGAGGCAGTATATATGAAAAAAATAATTTGCTTTTTTATAGCTTTGTTTTTTATCTTTAGTTTTACAGGTTGTGCTAATAAAAAAGATAAAATTACAAATGTAAATGAATTTGAAATTACAAAAGCCAATAAAATGGTTGAAACTTATATTAAATATTATATGAAAAATGACCTTACAAGTATGGACTATATGTATAGCAAAGATTTTAAGAATAAAGTTAAGAAGCAAAATGAACCTTCTCTTAGGATAACAGGATATAAAATTATGGATTCAACTGAAATGGGGACTAAGGCAAATATAAAGGTAAATGTAGTTAGTGTAGATGAAGCATCACCATATACAAGCACAGATATTTATACTTTTAAAGTAAAAAAGGAAAAAGGGGCTTATGTTATAGATGACATACAAACTAATAATGAAAAGGAAGTATATATATATAAAAGAAGCTTAATGGTTAGAGCAAGAGATGAAGCTATGAGCAATGTTCTTATTAATTTACGAGGTATCCCAGAATATTATTTTGAAAAAAGTGATATTGCAAATGTTAATAAATTGAAGGTATCTAAGGATGGTTTTAAAAATGTAAGTTTATCATATACAGCCGATAATATAGCTGTATCCACACAGGGAGCAAATGCTTTTGTAGGAATATGTCCAATAACTGATCTCCAGCAGCAATCAGGTGGAGGAGACCAAGGCGGAGGCGGAGGCCAAGGTGGAAGCAGTGGTGTAAGTCAAATTGAAGGAATGGGAGGTACTCAGGATGATTTACAGCCATTAAAGGTATCTGCACAGGCTTTAACGGCTATTGATGTATATAAAGATTCCGAGGTGCAAAAGATGGCGTTTTCAAGGGATGAAAAAAATATTGCGGTTCAATATAAAGGTAGCGAGGGGACTAATTTAAAAATATATGCAATACAGAGCGGAAAAATTTTATCAAAGGATATAGAAAAGAAATTTCCTAAAGAAAAATTTGATTTGAAAATAAATATGTTTGATGATGAAAATCTTATATTTGAGAGTTCGCCTAAAGAAAAATATACAAATGATGATTCTGCAAAAAAGTTAATTGGAATGTGGAAATGGAATATAAAAACTCAAAAGATAGAAAAGCAAAATGAATAAAATAATGCTAAGTAAAACTGCTTCGTCGTGTTAAAAAAGTACTATAAATCTAAGGCGCAAAAATCATAAGATACTAATATATTTCAATAGGTGGCATACTCTCAGACAGATTGAAATATCTAAGTATTTTGCAATTTTTGAACCAAGATTTATTAGTGCTTTTTTTAATCGTTCCTTCAGCAGTGTTACTTCGCTCTCACGGTAAGTGCAAGGAAAAAATTCCTCCGTATCTACGGAATTTTAAGCATGAATCTTTGTACCTCGTTTTACTACAGAAAATCTAAAATTTATTGTACAATTTTAGATTTATTCTAACGGGAGGAAGATAAATCATCCTTCACTGTACTTTGTACTCTGTCATCTGTACTCTGATTTAAGGTTTTCAGCATTTATAAATTGCCACTCAAACAATTATTAGTGCAATAGCCCTTAAATTTTATTTTACAGGTGTTATAATTATATTGTCGTTTTTGTAGGAGGTTGAAATAAGTTGGATAATGTTAATGATAAAAAAATGTGGGGAGATAAGCCTTATTATAACTTAAATTATTTTTTAAGAAATAAGTTTGGAGAAAAGGTATTTAAAATATCCTTAGATGCAGGCTTCTCATGTCCTAACAGAGATGGTACTATAAGCAGCGGTGGGTGCATATTTTGCAGTGAAAGAGGTTCTGGTGATTTTGCAGGAAATAGAAATTATTCAATAGAAAAACAATTTCAAGATATAAAAGCTATGATGAGCAAAAAATGGAAGAGTGGAAAATACATAGCCTATTTTCAAGCGTATACTAATACCTATGCTCCGTGCAGTGTTCTTAGACAAAAATACGATGAAGCACTTAGTCAGGAAGGGGTAGTTGGACTAGCTATTGCTACACGTCCAGATTGTCTAGGTGAGGATGTACTTGATTTGATAGAAGAATTCAGCAGCAAGACCTATGTTTGGGTAGAATTAGGCTTGCAAACAGTAAATGATAAGACGGCAAAAATAATAAATAGGGGTTATAATTTAAAGACTTTTGAAGATGCAGTAAATAGAC
This sequence comes from Clostridium neuense, assembly GCF_045310695.1. Taxonomy (NCBI): domain Bacteria; kingdom Bacillati; phylum Bacillota; class Clostridia; order Eubacteriales; family Clostridiaceae; genus Clostridium; species Clostridium neuense. The sequence continues at coordinate 73,388 of NZ_JBJIAA010000015.1, read as the reverse complement.
TTAGAAAAAGAAACATAGATGTTGTAGTTCATACCATATTTGGGCTACCCTATGAAGAAAGAGAGGATATGCTAAATACAGTAAAATACATATCCCAAATTGATGTACAAGGAGTGAAATTTCATTTGCTTCATTTACTTTATGATACTCCTTTGGTTAATTTGTATAAAGAGGGTAAGCTTAAATTTATGCATAAAGATGAATATGTTGATATAATTTGTACTGCAATTGCAATGCTTCCTCAAGATATAGTTATTCACAGGCTTACGGGGGATGCGCCTAGGGACTTACTTATAGGTCCAATGTGGAGCCTTAAGAAGTGGGAGGTACTAAATTCCATAAATAGTAATATGACGGAAAATGGCTTATATCAAGGTTTGTACTTTTATACAAATAAGATAAAATAGTTTTGTGTTTTTTATGTATAGATAAAAGGTTTTCAATAAGATATCATATACTCAATGAGAGAAAAAAGTTGAGGAGGAGTTAGCAATGTCAAATTTATCATTAAGACATATTTATAAAGTATATGAAGGAAACGTAACAGCCGTTAAAGATTTTAACCTTGAAATAGAAGATAAGGAATTTGTCGTATTCGTAGGACCTTCTGGATGCGGTAAATCAACAACACTTAGAATGATTGCTGGACTTGAAGAAATTTCACAAGGAGAGCTTTACATAGGAGATAAATTAGTTAATGATGTTTCGCCAAAAGACAGGGATATAGCTATGGTTTTCCAGAACTATGCTTTATATCCGCACATGACTGTTTTTGACAATATGGCATTCGGATTAAAGCTTAGAAAAGTGCCTAAAGCAGAAATAGAACAAAAGGTTAAAGAAGCGGCAAAAATACTTGATATAGATCATTTATTAGACAGAAAACCAAAAGCACTTTCTGGTGGACAAAGACAAAGAGTTGCCATGGGAAGAGCTATAGTAAGAAATCCAAAGGTATTCCTTCTTGATGAACCTTTATCAAACTTGGATGCTAAACTTAGAGTTCAAATGAGAACTGAAATATCAAAACTTCATACTAAATTACAAACAACATTTATATATGTTACACATGATCAGACAGAAGCTATGACATTAGGAACAAAACTTGTTGTTATGAAAGATGGTATAGTTCAGCAGGTTGATACTCCTCAACATATATACGAGCATCCTATAAACATATTCGTTGCAGGCTTCATAGGAAGTCCTCAAATGAATTTCATAGATGCTAAAGTAGTTGAAAGTGATGGTAAAGTAGCATTGGTAGTGGAAGGTGACACTATACCACTTCCACAAGATAAGGCAGAAGTAGTTAAAAAAGGTGGATATGTTGGAAAAGAAGTTATCATGGGTATAAGACCAGAAAATATCGATGAAGATCCTGAATTCCTAGAGAAACACAAAGATGCTATAATAGAAGCTAAAGTAGAAGTAACAGAGCTTATGGGTTCAGAAACTTATATATACCTTACTAAAGGTAAATCTAATTTCACTGCAAGAGTTGCAGGAACTTCACAAGCTAAAGCTGGAGATACTTTAAAGATAGGCATGAATACAGCTAAGATTCATATATTCGATAAAGAAACTGAACAAACTCTAGTTTAATAAAATTGTTTCCCAATAAATATATTTTAAATATACTCAGAAAAGCTCCTTTTTTATAGGGGCTTTTTCACAGTATAATGATATAATTATACTTACAAGTATGGGATGACATAGGAGGAATAAAAATGTACGAATTTAAGGACTTTCTACAGGAATTAAGTGAAAATACCAATATATCATTTAAGCTTACTGGGGAAAATGGGAAAGTAATATATGCTAGTGATTCTTATGTAGAAGACTGTGATAAGATTTATTTTCCTGTGTATTTGGGGAAAAACAAGGATGCTGTAAGTATACATAAAGGAAATGAATCTTGCGTAAAGCTTTTAAGATACACCATAGAAAATAAATATAAAGAACTTTATTCTGCAAAGGAACAATCTATAATTAATTTATTAGAAACAAATGAAGTTGATAAGGATAAGTTTGAAGGCGAAGAATTTTTTATATCTAAGGGTTCTAGTCTCTTCATTATAAATATAAGCGGTAGTAGATATGAAGGAATAAATGTAATAGAGCAACTTTATAATGATGAGAATGTTATAAGTATAATATACAAGGGAAATATCATTGTAATAGGATATTTTGAAGATCCGTATGAGCATGCTGTGAGTATTAGAGATGGTATAATTTCTAACTTGTTTTGTGAGTGTACTATAAGTTACAGTAAAACTATAAACGATAAGTACGAATTAAAAGAAGCTTATGACGAAGCAAAAGAAGCCTTAGTGCTCGGTAAAAAATTTTCCCTAAAGGAAGGGGTTCTTAATTATAACAAATTGCTGTTTGAAAAAATAGTTTATAATATTGAACCTAAATTAAAAAAGGAATTCTTAGATAAATTTAAAGAAAAGTTTAATCAATTTGATTCAGAAATGATAAATACTATAGATGAGTTTGTTAAAAGTGGATTAAATATAAGTGAATCTGCTAGAAAGTTATATATACACAGGAATACTTTAATATATAGACTTGATAAAATAAAAAAAGAAACGGGTTTTGATATAAGAAATTTCAAGGAGGCAACGGTTTTTATAACTGCATTCCTTGTTTGGAAAGAGATGAAATAAAAAACAGCTTATATGCTGTTTTTTTTATTTTGAACAAATATATTTTCTGCTTGAAGTATATAAATTGAGTATATGACAAATTTATTTACAAGTGGTAAAATGGAAAATGTGTGAATTTATAATTAATAAAGTATGATTTTTTTGTGAATAGCAATACAAATGTGTAAATATGCTACTTTTTAAGAAATTTGTATGCGGATAAAGTAAACAGGAGGATGATTATTAGAGATGAAGTATTGTTACAAATGTGGATGTGAACTTCAAGATGATGATTTATTTTGCGGTAATTGTGGAACTAAGCAAACACAAAATAATGATTTTGATGAAAGGAATTTAAATGATGACAGGGATAAGGAAAATCACAGATTTACCCAAAGCAAAAATCAAAAAAAGTATAGTACAGACAGTAGTATAAATTTAACAAATACAATAAGTATTTTGATAAAAATGTTTACTAGACCAATATATGCTAGTAAAAAGTTTGTAGGGGACAATGATAATAACACTGTTATAGCATTAAGCTTAATTTCAATTTTATTTTATGGAGTTTTAGGAATTTGGAGAATTAAGCAACTATTTTATAGTGCCCAAAATATTATAATGGACGTATTAAAGAAAATTGAAGGTATATATAGACTAATTGAAAATAGTACATCAAGTAGTAATATATTAGATATTAATGAGGCTATGATTGGTATTAATAAAATAAAACAATTAGTTGTTGTGCCTTATGGAAAGATATTTATTCAAAACTGTATTGTTTTTGTTATGCTTGCAGTAATTATATTTATATTTATAAGTGTTGGAACCAACATCACTGGCCATAAACAGATTTCTGCATTAGAAATGTATAAAACTTCTCTTATTGTGTTAATACCATTTTTATACTTTAAAGCGCTTTCCATACTAATAGCATATGTATCAAATTATGCTGGAATTGCAGTTCAATTAATAGGAATTATAATTTCAATAGGATGCTTATTTGTATTAATTAAAGATGTACTTGGAGTTAAAGAGGATTGTAGTTTATTTATTGTCTCAATATGTTTTGTAGTTATTTGTGTTGCTTATTTAATATGTACATCAAGTTTTATATATTCAGATTTACAACAAATAATAACATCATTTAAAGGTATTAATTTTTAATATAATGGGAGATGATTAAATTGAAGTTTTGTTCTAATTGTGGTGCTGAATTAAAAGATGGACAATTATTTTGTTCCAAGTGTGGAAGCAAATTAGAAATTAACAATGTGAATAATAATGATGATAAAACAGAGGAAATTGAAGTTATAGAACAGGATTTGCCTAGAATTCCAATAGAACAAGCTGTACCTGAAATTCAAAAATCAAGCTTTAAATTTGATTTAAAAGCAAAAGTTGTTTCTTGTGTCATATTCGTTTTAATTGCAACGGCTATAGGATTTTATGTTATAGGAAACACTCTTACAAAACCAGATGTAGTTGTTGATAAATTTAAAAGTGCAGTTACATCTAATAATAAGAGTGAACTTGAAAGTATACTGTTTTGTGATGATAGCGAATTAAGTATAAATGATGGAAATACATCATTGCTTTTAAAGTATTTTAAAAGTAATCCTTCTAATTTAAACAGTATTGTATCAAATTTAAACAAACAAGCGGCAGTGGCATCAGAAATAAAAAACTTTCAAAATGATTCTAGTCAGACTTTTAATATTGAACTTGTAGGTAAAAAATATCTGTTTTTTCCTGAGTATAAAATAAATATACAGCCATCATTTATAGAGATAAAGGCTTCAACTAAAGATATAAAATTTACATTAGATAATAAAGAAATAGGAAAAAGTGATAGCGATAACTTTAAGAAAAAATATGGACCTTTTATGCCAATAGGGCATACTCTTCTTGCTGATTATAAGGGAAAGTATGTGTCTTTAAGTAAATCTTATGATGTTAGTCTTGATAAGGGAAGTCATGAAGAAAGCATAGAGGTTTTAAATGATTTAAAATACATAAACATTGATAGCGATAATCCAGAAGCTGAGATATTTGTAAACAATAAAGATACTGGAGTTAAGGTGGCAGAGGCTAGTAATTTTGGACCTGTCGGCAAAAATACGCAGATATACGGTGTTGTTCAAAAGGATGGCGCAAAATTAAGAAGTAATAATTATAATGTTTCTGATGAGGATAGAATTTATTTGGATTTTGGTGATGCTGAAAACGAGCTTGATGATGTACAAGATAAAGTTAAGAATCTTGTCTACGGGTATACTAATGCATTTACTCAAGCTGTTAATTCAAATGATATTTCACAAATAGGATCATATGTATATCCTGGAAGTGATCTGTATAATGAACAAGCGAAGTATATTCCTAGTACATATGAAAAGGGAATAAAAGAGTACCTTAGAACTTGCAATGTTGTTTCTGTAAATGTAAATGATGATAATAAGTCTGGAACAGTTACTACAAGTGAAGTTTATGATATAGAGGATAGCAGCGGCAATATTACTACAAAATCATTTGATTATAAATATACGTTTAAGTACAATGATAGTATTAATAGTTATCAGCTTACAGGTATAGCAAACACGCAATAACAATAGAGGAAAAACATTTATAAAGAATAGTAAATTATTTTTTGTACAAAATGTGTTAATAAGTTAAAGGATGGGGCAAGATTTTGTGACAAGTACGGAGCTCCAGCACGATTAAAAATTGATGTGCAAGATGATGAAAAAATAAGACTATGTTTAAAGTAAAGAAAGATGGAATTGAGGAACAATCCATAGTACAATAGCAATTATAGAAGAGTACAGATGACAGATTACAGTAACTGTTAATTGTTCTCTGTCAACTGTACTCTGTTTTAGAGGAGGGGTATACAATGAAAATTGATTTAATAATATCCGCTGGTGATATAAAAAAGGAAAAGGTACTTCATAAATCTGCTGTTGTAATTGACATGCTTAGAGCTACTTCTGTAATAACTACAGCTATGAATAATGGATGCAAAAGGGTTATTCCTGTACTTACTATAGATGAAGCTCTTGAAACAGCAAAAAATATCAAAGAAGAGGTTATACTTGGTGGTGAAAGAAAAGGACTAAAGATAGATGGATTTGATTTCTCTAATTCTCCGCTTGAATATAGTAGGGATGTAATAGGTGGAAAAACATTGATTATGACAACAACAAATGGAACTAAAGCGATAAGAGGAAGCATAGGAGCTAGTAGCATACTTATAGGCTCTGTTTTAAATGCAAGAGCAGTGGCGGAAAAGCTTTTAAAATTAAAAGATGATGTCGTTATAGTAAATGCCGGTACATATGGTCAATTTTCAATAGATGACTTTATATGCAGTGGATATATAATAAATTGTCTAAAAGAAATGACAGCTGTAGAGCTATCCGATGTTGCTAGTACTGCAAATTATGTATATGAAAACAACAGCGATATAAAAAGTTTTGCCAAGTTTGCAAAGCACTATAAAAGAATAATGGAATTAAATCTTCAAGAAGACTTTGAATATTGCTGCAAAAAAGACACTATAAAGATAGTGCCAGAATTTGTTGATGGAGAGATAATAATTAGATAATGCGAAGTAACAATGCTTCGTCACATTAAAAAACTCCTATAAATCTAAGTGGTAATTTTAAGCGAGTACTTGCTTGAGGCATAGAAGGATAATGGGGCAAAGCCCAAACCTCGTGCATGTTTACTCGCTGGAAAGATGCTTAGACGATTGAGATATCTAAGTATTTTGTGATTTTTTCACCAAGATTTATTAGGAGTTTTTTAAATCGTTCTTTCAGCATTATTACTTCGCTACCACCGTATGTGCAAGGAAAAAATTCCTCCGTTCCTACAGAACTTTAGGTGTAAACTTGTACAGTCCAGTATATATAAATCCTTATATTAAAATAGTATCATGTATAAGTTTTAGATTTTCTGTAGTGAAACGGAAGAAAATCAACCTTCACTGTCCTCTGTCAATTGTACTCTGTACTCTCAGTAAAATACTAGATTTGAAAGATAGCCTTGGTATTAGTCATTTCAAGCTTCCAAGTTGTTTATCTATAGTACCTGGAATATATAAAATTTTAAATAATATGATTCGTCATCAGTCCAAAGTATTGGATGATCTGGTGCCTGCGTTCTAAATTCTACCTGTCTTAGTGTTTTTTCAGCATCAAATGCTGCAGAAGCTATGGCATCTTTAAATAGTTCTGGACTCATAAAATGTGAGCATGAGCAAGTAACTAAAAATCCACCTGGTTTAACAAGCTTCATTCCTCTAAGATTGATTTCCTTGTAGCCTTTAGAAGCACTATTTATTGTAGTTCTTGATTTTGTAAACGCAGGAGGATCTAATATTACTACGTCAAAGGTTTTACCTTCACCTGACCATTGCCTAAGTACATCAAAGGCATTATGACATTCAAATTTTACTGTATCTGATAAATTGTTAAGTTCAGCATTTTTTCTGCAAAAATCAACTGCGTGCTGAGATATATCTACACCAAGAACGCTTTTGGCACCAGCTATTCCTGCATTAAGTGCAAAGGAACCAGTATGGGTAAAGCAGTCTAGTACAGTGCTGTCTTTGCAGATTTTATGTATAGCTTTTCTGTTTTCCTTTTGATCAAGGAAGAAACCTGTTTTTTGACCTTCTGCAATATCAACATAATATTTAACGCCATTTTCTGTTATTTGAACCATAGTATCAAAAGGTTCTGTTAAAAAGCCTTTAGTTTGCTTTAAGCCTTCTTTTTCTCTTACAGCAGCATCGCTTCTTTCGTAAACACCTTTTGCACCGTAATCTTCCTTAAGTATTTTAACAATTATGTCTTTATATTTATCTATGCCAAGAGCTAAGGATTGAATTACATAATAGTCTTCAAATTTATCTATTATAAGGCCAGGAAGAAAATCAGCTTCGCCAAAGACAAATCTGCAGCTAGATGTATCTATAACCTTTTTTCTATACTCCCAAGCAGCTTTAAGTTTTCTTTTGAAAAAATCTTCATTTATTTCTTCGTTAATATCTCTTGTTAAAAGTCTAATTGCTATTTTAGAAACATCATTTACATATCCTTTTCCTATAAAACGATTATTATGAGCATATACTTCAACAATATCCCCATTTTTATAGGTTCCATAAAAACCTTCTATATCTGATGAAAATACCCATGGATGACCGAATTCTGCTAAAAGGTTTTTTCTTTTAATTAAATAAAATTTGCATGCCATTTACACATGACCTCCAACTTATATAGAGTAGAGAGTAAAGAGTAGAGAGTAGAGTGAAGGTTAATTTTCTGATGTGGCAGAAAATTTTAGAATTTATTGCTGACGCTAGTTTAAGAGAATGTTTTATTGCGTTAGTTCAGTTAGCTGAACATCATACTATGTTTTTTTATATAATTTTAGATTTATCCAACGCAAGGAGAATCAACGTATGCGAGGTTTGGGTAGAGCCGATTATCCTTCTAAAACTAGATATTTGTAATTTTTTTATTCCTTCACTCTACTCTTTACTCTCTACTCTCTGCTCTTAATTTTATAATTTACTTGTAAAACTAAAATATATTCAATTTTAAACTTTCAGGCTATATATTTAATATTACCAATAGAATTATATCATATAGTAAAATTATGTGTTAAAAAGAAATAAAAATACTTTGACTTTCAGCTTTTGTTAATTTAATATTTTATTATATATTTTAAATTTTAATGGCGGAGGTTTAGGATGAGCATTTTAACAGTTAAAAATGTAAATCATGGTTTTGGAGATAGAGCTATTTTTGAAGATGTATCCTTTAGACTTTTAAAGGGAGAGCACGTAGGACTTATAGGAGCTAATGGTGAAGGTAAGTCTACCTTTATGAATATAATCACAGGCAGCTTAATGCCAGACGAAGGAACAGTTACCTGGTCAAATAAGGTTAGGGTTGGCTATATGGATCAGCATGCTAAGTTAACTAAGGGAATGAGCATTAGGGATGTTTTAAAGGGTGCATTTAAGTATCTTTTTGATATGGAAGCTGAAATGATGCAAATTACAGACAAGATGGCAGAAGCTTCTCCAGAAGAATTAGAAAAGCTTATGGAGGATATGGGAACTATTCAAGATACTTTAGATAACAATGGCTTTTATACTATAGATATAAAGATAGAAAGTGTTGCAAAGGGACTTGGACTTACAGATATAGGTCTTGATAAGGATGTTTCTGATTTGAGTGGTGGACAAAGAACAAAGGTGCTTTTGGCAAAACTTTTGCTTGAAAATCCAGATATTTTATTATTGGACGAGCCTACAAATTACCTTGATGAAGAGCACATTGAATGGCTAAAAAGATATTTGAAGGATTACGAAAATGCCTTTATTTTGATATCACATGATATACCTTTTTTAAATGAAGTTATAAATCTTATATACCATATTGATAATAGAAAACTCACAAGATATGTTGGAGATTATGATAATTTTCAGAGAGTTTATGAAGCAAACAAAAAACAAATTGAAGCAGCTTATGAAAGGCAGCAGCAGGAAATTGCAAAGCTTGAAGATTTTGTTGCAAGAAATAAAGCTAGAGTTGCTACAACAGGTATGGCTAAATCAAGACAAAAGCAGCTTGATAAAATGGAAAGAATAGAACTTGATAAGGAGAAACCAAAACCAGAGTTTAATTTCAAAGAAGCAAGAGCAGCTGGAAAGCTTATATTTGAAACAAGAAAGCTCGTTATAGGCTATGATGAACCTCTTACAAGACCACTTAATCTTATGATGGAAAGAGGACAAAAAATAGCCTTAGTTGGAGCAAATGGTCTTGGAAAAACCACTCTTTTAAAGAGTCTTCTTGGAAAAATTCCTCCCATATCTGGAGAAGTTGAACTTGGAGATTATCAATATTTAGGTTATTTTGAACAGGAGATAAAGGAAGCGAATTATAACACTTGTATAGATGAACTTTGGAAAGAGTTCCCAGCCTTTAATCAATATGAAGTAAGATCAGCCCTTGCAAAGTGCGGACTTATGACTAAGCATATTGAAAGCAAGATGGCAGTATTAAGTGGAGGGGAACAGGCAAAGGTAAGACTTTGTAAGCTTATTAACAAGGAAACAAATATATTGATATTGGACGAGCCTACTAATCACTTAGATGTTGATGCTAAGGATGAACTTAAAAGAGCATTACAAGAGTATAAAGGAAGCATACTTCTTGTTTGCCATGAACCTGAATTTTATAGAGATGTTGTTACAGATATTTGGAATTGTGAAGATTGGACAACTAAAATAGTATAATGACATCCCATTTAGTAATTAATGTAAATAGCTTAGGCAGAAGTGTCTAGGCTATTTTTTTTTACAAAGTATATATTTTATTATAACATTTTATTATTGCATTAAACTTTTTGATTTAACTTCCATATATATTATGAGTATCTTGAAAAAAGTATTTTTAAATCGAAAAATGTAGAAATATACTGAAACGTATTATATAATGATAACAATAAATATTTACCAGAGGGGGGCTTTAAAATGATGAAATGGTTTACGAATTTGAAAACAAAACAGAAACTTATTTCCAGTTTTATATTAGTAGCATTATTTATTGGGGTTGCTGGAGCTGTTGGGATAGTCAATCTAAACAAAATTAATTCTAATGCAATGGATATGCATGATAATAACTTAGCATCTATAAAAAACTTAGCTTCTATTAAGCAGGACCTTGCTAATATACGTTCCGATTTGCTGAAACTTGTATATCAAAGGAAAGATGGTCAGAGTGATTCAATTATTAATGATATTAATACTTTAACCAACTCGAGTATGAAATCAGTACAAGAGTATGAAAAATCATTGGTATCAAAGGAAGAAAAATCAACTTTCTCACAGTTTAAAAAGGATTTTGAAACATATAGCACAATTCGTGGTGTCGTGATTAAATATGCAAAGGAAAATAACTATAAGGCTGCTGATGAGAACTTTGATAATGTAACAAAAGCTAGAAAACAATTATTTTCTGACTTGGATAAGTTAATTGATATAAATACCAAGCAAGCTGACGAGGCATACAATGAAAACAGTGCTATTTTTAAAACTTCATTATATACAATAATTATAGTAACTACCTTAGGATTTTTTATTGCAATCATACTTGGAGGAGTAATATCTCTATTTATTTCAAATGGATTAAAAAAGGTAGGGATTTTTGCACAGACAATTGGTAATGGTGATTTAACAAATAAAATACAGTTAGATACTAAAGATGAAATTGGAGATCTTGCAAGATCATTGAATTTAGCTGGAGATAAAATTAGAATGTTAATTTCAGAGATAATAAATAGTTCTAGTGATTTGAGTGCAACAAGTGAAGAATTATCTGCTACAACAGAGGAAATTTCATCCAAGATGGAAGCAGTGGCTGAATCTGTGGATCGAATAGCAAAAGGAACTCAAGATTTGAGTGCAACTACTGAAGAGGTTTCTGCATCAGCAGAGGAAATTGGCTTGACAACAATGAACCTTTCAGAAAAGGCGGACAGTGCTAAAGAGTCATCAAAGGAAATAAATAGCCGAGCTATAAGTATTAAGAATAAAGCAGAAAAAGAAATAAGTGTAAGTAATTCTATATATGAAAAACAACATGCCAATATAACTAAGGCGATTGAACAAGGAAAAGTTGTTGAAGAGGTAAAGGATATGGCTGATTCTATTGCAAGTATTGCTGAGCAAACAAACCTTCTTGCTTTAAATGCGGCTATAGAAGCAGCAAGAGCTGGAGAGCAAGGTAAGGGATTTGCAGTAGTTGCAGATGAAGTAAGAAAACTTGCTGAGCAGTCCTCACAAGCAGTTTTAAACATTCAGAGTATGGTAGTTCAGGTGCAAAGTGCATTTAATAACCTTACTCAAAGCAGTCATGATATGTTGGAATTCATGCTGAGCAACGTTAAACCAAGTTATATACTACTTTCTGAAACTGGCTTACAATATGAAAAAGATTCAGAATTTATTAGTGATATAGCTTCAGGAATAGCATATGCAGCAAATCAGATGTCAGAAACTATAGAACAAGTAAATATAGCTATTCAAAATGTATCCAATACTGCTGAAGAGTCAGCATCAAATTCTGAAGAGATATCAGCTAGTATAGATGAAACAAATATAGCTATCCACGAAGTTGCTAAATCAGCACAAAGTCAAGCTGAGCTTGCTGAGAAACTTAATTTTATGGTTCAACAATTTAAAATCTAGGCAACTGCTTTTTTATAATAGTTCATCAAATAAAAAAATATATAAGCGAAATGTTAAAACTTGTTAACTAATAAAATATATCATTTTTAATACCTTTTTTTATACACTTCTTGTATATATGCTAGTTAATAAAGCATACCTTAATTGTAAATCGAATTGCAACCCTTTCGACATCAACTAGGTTGTATTAATAATAATAAATATTTATCCACTAGGTGGTTGTATCCTAGGTTACAAAAGATTGGTTAATTACCAGTCTTTTTATTTGCTCATTAATTTTATTTTATATATCCTATATTTGTTGGCGGTAGAACGGAGGATATATATGTCTAAATTTTTTACTTATGAAGAAAGACTTGAATTGCAAAAATACTTAAAAGATAGTCTTTCTTTTAAAGAAATTAGCCGCAGGCTAGAAAAAAATCCAACTACCATTTCTAGAGAAGTTCGAAAGTATAGTTCCGAAATTGCTACAGGTTACCCTGGATTTCCATTCAATGCTTGTAAAAGTCGCATTAACTGTAGAAATAAGAAGGTCTGTGATAAACAATGCACTAGAAAATCGGCTATCTACTGTAAGCTTTGCACTTCTTGTAATTCAAACTGTCTAGAGTTTATTGAAGAAGTTTGCACCGCCAGATTGAATAAGATTATTTCGCCACTTGTTCAAAATGGTCAGTCTGTAAATCAGATTTACATTAATCATCAAGATGAACTTATGTGTAGTGAAAAGACTATTTATAATTACATCGATGCATGTCTTTTTGATGTCAGGAACATTGACCTTCCAAGGAGAATCAAGTTTCGTGAGCGTTATAAGAAGCCTGAATTTAAAGTAGATAAAGGTTGCCGCATTGGTCGCAACTATGAAGCTTTCTGTACGTTTATTGAAAAGAATCCCGATACTGCAGTGGTACAAATGGATTCAGTGATTGGTATCAAAGGTGGTAAATGCCTATCGACCATTCACTTCGTAGATTGTAGTTTAATGTTGGCATTCTTAAGAGATGCCAACACCTCAAAGTCTGTAATTGATGTTTTTAATCAACTTGATAAATTACTGGCAAAAGACACTTTTAGTAGATTTTTTCCTGTTATCCTTACGGATAATGGGAGTGAGTTCTCCAATCCTAAAGCAATAGAATATCGGGAATCTCCACCATTTTGGCGTACTAATGTTTTTTACTGTGATGCAGGTAGCCCTTATCAAAAAGGGGCTATTGAAGTAAATCATGAATTAATACGAAGAGTACTTCCGAAAGGAACAAGTTTTAATGAACTTACCCAGGAAGATATCAATCTAATGATGAATCATATTAATTCATACAAAAGAAAAAAGCTGAATAATCGAAGTCCATACGAAACATTCAGCTTTTATCACGGAGAAGAAGTCTTGCATAAACGTGGATGTGAACCAGTTGCCACCAGCGACATCATGTTAAAGCCTACTCTTCTAAAAAAATAATAAAAATGCGTGCCGCCAACCACTAATTTATCTAAGAAATTAAGGGGTGGATTCTCCGATTACAAAAAAATCGAGAGGGAGTCAACCTCCATTTAGCATGCTTATTTTTAATATAATACTTCAATAAATGTGAAAAATCAAACTGCATTTTAGTTACAAAAACTGCATCTCATTTACAAAACATGCATTTCGAATACAAAAGTGGCGTTTCGTTTACAAATATTCACTTGTCAGTTACAAAGATTGCTTTTCAATTTACAAAATGGCATCTTGTGTTACTATTGAGTTCTTTCAATTAATCAACAATAAATATATAATAAAAAACAATAAGTTTTTATTGATAAACGATAAAAACTGTGCTATCCTATTTATAGAATTTAAAAGCGATGCATAAGGATTAATAATCTTTAGGCACAGTATAAGGAATGCAGGAGGTTTTTTATGAAACAATATTCAACAATTTTTTTAAAGTTAGCTGTTATTTTTATTGGAGTTCCGGTTCTTACTCTGTGCGTATTTGGATTGATTTGGCTAGTAAATAATCCAGTAAATCCACATTATGCTACTATACTATATCCTATTTTATTGGTTATATCTGTATCAGTTGTACCGTTTTTAATTGCGCTGTATCAGGCTTTAAAACTTTTGAGCTATATTGACAAAAATAAAGCTTTCTCTGGGTTATCTGTAAAGTCCTTAAAAAATATAAAGCACTGTGCAGTTACGATTTGTACTTTGTATGTAATAATTATGCCATTTGTTTATCTCGTAGCAGAGAAAGATGATGCTCCGGGGCTCATAATAATCGGAATGGTACCTATCTTTGCTTCAATGGTAATTGCGGTCTTTGTTGCTGTTCTTCAAAGACTTTTAAAAGAAGCTATAGAAATAAAATCAGAAAATGATTTAACTGTTTGAGAAATGCAGGAAGGTAATAAAAGTGGCAATTATAATTAATATTGATGTTATGCTGGCTAAAAGGAAAATGAGTGTAACAGAACTTACAGAGAAGGTTGGAATAACCATGGCAAACCTCTCAATACTAAAGAATGGAAAGGCAAAGGCTATTAGGTTTTCAACTTTGGAGGCAATATGCAAGGCTTTGAATTGCCAGCCGGGTGATATTTTAGAATATAGAAATGATATACAAACTGAAAGTTAAATACAGCATGGTTAATAAGATAGCTTAAACAGCAGTGTTTAGGCTATTTTTGTTTTAAATAGATATTTTATTTAAAGAAAATGCCATAATGTGGGAAAAGGTGATAAGAGTTTATTTAAAAATAGCTAAGTTATACATTAACACAAAAAGACACTTGTCCACTGACAAATGTCTTTATATTGACAAAATAAAATAAAAATGATACACTAAATCAGTATCATTTACGATAAATAATGATATAATTCCATAATTAAATTATACACTGTTGCTGCGATGATGTCAATAGCACCGCGAAAAATATTTCATTATTTATGAAAATGGGGGGATATTATGGAGAGAAACGATGCTCAATGGAAGCATGAAAATGCATGGCTGCAGGAGGTGCTTAAAGAAGTTCAAAAACAGTATAATGAAAAACGTGATTTTAAAGAAAAGTTTAAAAAGGACGGTATTGAAACGCAGAGAGAGCTTTGGCAGGAGGTAGGGCCTGTTTCCGTGAGCAATGGACTTCAGGAAATTGTAGATTTTATGCAGTATATCAATACAATGAAAATAGAGAAAAGAAACCATGAGTTTACTAGAAAACTTGAGGAGAAATATAAGAGAATGCTTTTATCACCTTACTTTGGAAGAATTGATTTCTTTGAAAATGGGGATGAGAGAGAAGAAAAGTTCTATATTGGAATGGGAAATCTTATTAATGATGATTACGATATCCTCATATATGACTGGCGTTCACCAGTTTCTAGTATGTTTTATGATTGTGAAATTGGTGAAGCAGGCTATGAGTGTCCAGAAGGAATTGTAGAAGGAAAGCTTACACTTAAAAGACAATATAAAATTAATAATGGTAAACTTGAGTATATGTTTGATAGCAATCTTAAGATAGATGATGAAATGCTTCAGGATATTTTGAGTAAAAGCACAGATAGTAAGATGAAGACAATAGTAACAACTATTCAAAAAGAGCAGAATAAAGTAATTCGTAATGAGGAGTACAAAAATTTGATTGTTCAAGGTCCTGCTGGAAGTGGAAAGACTTCTATTGCTCTTCATAGAATTGCGTATCTCTTATATAAACATCGAGATAAGATAAAGCCTCAAAATATAGTAATATTCTCTCCAAATAATATTTTTAATGATTATATTTCTAATGTGCTGCCGCAGCTTGGAGAAGATAATATGTACCAAACCACATTTAAGGAATATATGGATATTGCTTTAGGCAATGAGTTTATAAAGGAAAACTATTGCGAGATGATGGAATATATTCTTGCTTCTAAGAAAAAAGCTTCTTATCAAAAGAGAATAAGCAATATAAAATTTAAAGCTTCTGTGGAATTTCTATATATATTAAAACAATATGTATCTTATTTAGAAAAACAGGATAGAAAATTTACTGATATAATTTTCAAAGGCAATTTGATAATTTCTTCAAAGGACATAGGAGAATTATTTTTTAAAGACTACAAACGCCTGCCACTGAAAAGAAGACTTGAAAAAATTCGGGGGAGAATTTTATTTCTATTAGAGCCTTATGAAAAACAGCTTATAGAAGAAATCGAAAGTGAGCTTAAGGCTGGGGATACTTATATAGATGAAGTGGAAATTATGAAACGAAGTACGATTATTGTAAATGAGCAAATGAAAAATATTTATTATGAAATTAATAGGATAACGGAATTTGATTTGTTAGATATTTATAAAAAACTTTTTCAGAAACTTGAGCTTTTTTATACAAATAATAAATACAATAACACAGAAATTGATGAAATAAAAAGCTATACTTTGGAAAATTTAAAGGTTCGAAGACTTAATTATGAGGATCAGCTGCCGCTTTTATATTTAAAGGTTGCCCTTGGAGATCTTCAAAAAACATCAGAAATCAAATATGTTATTATTGATGAAGCTCAGGATTACACACCTTTACAATATGAGATATTTCATCAGCTTTTTAAAGCTGCTAACTTTACTATACTAGGAGATTTACATCAATCTATAAATCCGTTTATGAATGTAGGAGATTATAGTAATATATCAAATACATTTTCAAAAGATAATACTTGTATAATAAATTTAACCAAAAGCTACAGATCAACAATGGAGATTACTAGGTTTTCAAGAAGGCTGCTTAATAAGGAAATTTCAGACGGATGCGTAGAAAGAAGTGGTACTGAACCTTTAATTCTTGGCTTTATAGATAAGGAAGATATAAAAGAAAGAATTCTTAAAGATATAGAAATATATAAGAAGAAAGGTTATAAATCAATCGGTGTTATAACAAGAACCGTAAAAGAAGCTGAGGAGGTATATAAGGTTTTACAAGACAAGATTAATGTTAAGTTAATCATAAAGGAGGATGATGAATATGTAAGTGATACATTGGTAATTCCGTCATACCTTTCTAAAGGCTTAGAGTTTGATGTGGTGCTTGTATATAATGTAGGGGATGGGAATTACAGCTCTGAGGAAGAAAAGCTGCTGCTTTATACTGTTTGCACAAGGGCACTTCATGTTTTATGCATATATTATTCTGGTAAGTTAACACCATTGCTTAAAAAAAGTTTTTAGTTTTTGATAAAAATAGTATAAAAAATTAACTATTATAGAAGCTTACTAATGAAATATTTAAAGTCAGTTATACATCTAAAGGTGTAGCTGACTTTTTCATGTGAACTATGATTTGCTTTTTATTATTTTGTAACAAAAACTCCTTGCTCAGGTACAGCAATTTCATCAAAGTTATTAACTAGTATATCTAAATGCTTAGTAAGTTCTTGACCATTCATGGGCTCACCATGACTTGGAATTGCTAAGGATGGTTTTAAATCTCTAAGAAGCTTTACTGAACTTTTTGCTGCTTTCCAATTTGTAGTTAAGTACTTTGGTGGACCACTTATTTGTTCTTTGTGTGATAATACGGATAGTATAGATTCCTGTTTTGTAGTGGAAAAAGCATCCCCAACAATAAGTGCACCATCTTTTTCTCGGAATAGAGAAATATGACCATCTGTATGTCCCGGAGTGTGAATCCATTTCCATTCAGGCATTTCAGGTACACTTCCATCACTAGGCAGCGCTTTTACATAAGTAGTTATATCAATACTTGTGTGTGGGAAAGTTGGAGATAATTTTGCAACTATGCCTTTATCAACAGTAGAATCACCCACAGGATAGTCTTTTTTGCCTGTTACATAAGGCATTTCTAATTGGTGAATATATACTGGAATATTCCATAATTCGGATAACTTTTTAACTGATCCTACATGGTCAAAGTGTCCATGAGTGAGAACTATTGATTTTGGTTTGCTATTTTTGCCAAACTTATCTTCAATGCATTGTAATATAAATTTTGCTGAATTTTCAAGACCTGTATCTACAAGAATATAGTTTTCGGCGGTGCCAACCAAAAAAGCATTAACAATTGTAAAATTCATTATTAATATATCTGGAGTAACTTGTAAAGATTTTGTGTTAATTGCAGATAGACCTTCTACTAACTTATTTCCCATTGTATAGCCTTCCTCTCTTGTAATTATAAATAAACTTCTCTAAATTAGTATGCACAATTATTGCACATATTTACTCTATTCGTAAAAATAATGTTTTGGTACTCTTTCTGTGATATGCTGAATTTGCTCGTCTATATAGGAACCAAGTGGTCTACAAGCATCTTCCCAGGTTATTTGCTCCTTACCCTGACTTCCTATAATTACCGCTTCGTCAAATTCACTTACAGGTTCCTTCAAATCTGTTATATCTACCATAATGCCATCCATAAAATAATTAACAATAGGAACTTTATGCCCAGCTATTAAAACTTCCTTCCAACCACGGCTCACACCATCTCCAAATCCGATTCCAACTATAGCTGCCTTAGTGTTTCTTTGGGCTATAAAGTTCCTCCCGTAGCCACCAACTTCACCTTTTTTAATTGTAGAAAGCTTTAGAATACGTGCTTTAAGAGTTATAAGTGAGGCTATACCTTGAGGCAAAGTTATTTGTCCTTCTTTATGTTCCAATCCATATAGCATAATTCCACAGCGGACCATATCATAATGTGCTTCGGGATATTTTAGTATTCCAGAAGAATTGTCAATATGAGCTATTTTAGGCCTTAAGTTTTCTTTTTCTAAATTAGTAATTAAACTATCAAAGCATTTGATTTGTTTATGTGTCATTTCAGCGTTGGAATCAGGGTCTTGAAGATGTGTATATATTCCTTCTATATTTATATGGGGACATTCGTTATGGAGCTGTTTAATAAATGCTATTGCCTTATCACTGCCAATACCATATCTGTTAAGACCGGTGTTTATTTTAATATCTACATTTATAATTTTGTTTTTATTAGAAGCATGCTCTTCTAAGTAATGGACAATTTTATAATTGTCAACCATTGGCGTTATATTATATGTAATTATCCAGGAAACTTGGTAGGGAGCAATTGGCGATAGCATTAAAATGGGAGTTTTTATGCCAGCGTTTCTTAAAGTATAGGCTTCTATAAGTCTAACCAAGCCAAAAGCATCACATTTACAATTTTCTAGTTCACGTGCAATAGGGATTAAGCCATGTCCGTAGGCATTTCCTTTCAGCACAGCCATAAATTTTGTATTTGGCTTTAATAGATTTCGAATAATCTTATAATTTCTGTGGAGCTGACTTAGATTAATATCAAGCTCGTTAATTTCAGGTATAGGATACTTTGAAATTTCATTGCTATTTATATTAGTAGAGGCTGCAATACTATATACTATTTCATCATTCATCTTACTAAGGCTCCTTCATATGTATTTTAAATATATATAATAGTTTTTTTAACCGAGATATTTTTATACGTAAAAGTTAATGTGACAATGATGCATAGTGATATGGAATTTATATTCGTTTATGCGGAATATTTACAAAAGAGTTTTTGATGTTACTTGTATAAGTTGTTTTAATAGAATGGAAGACTATTAAAGAGTGAATGGTAAAAGTTTATTTTGGAGTGCAGTGTATTAAGTGTAAGTTAACTTACCATACAATGATAATATAACTTATTGCTTTAATAAAAACAATTCTTGAAAATAAAAAAATGGCTCCGCGAAAAGGATTCGAACCTTCAACCTATCGGTTAACAGCCGAGCGCTCCACCGTTGAGCTATCACGGAACATCATAATTTGTATTACGATAATATTATGTTCAATATAATGTTATATTATACATCTATACAAAAATTTTATTTTTACAATTGATTTTAAGTAAAAGAGAAGATAAGCAGTTAAGCTGCTTACTTCTTATTTTCTATAGGAGCAGAAAAATGCCCCTATAAAACATTTGGAATTGAGTTAGTTATTTTTGTTGTTATCATTGTTATTTTTGTTGTTATTATTGTTTTGATTGTTGTTATTATTGTTGTTATTGTTGTTGTTTTTGTTGTTATTATTATTATTGTTATTATTGTTGTTGTTGTTTAACATGGTATCACCTCCAATGTTAAATAGCATTGACTAAACTAGTGCATATTATGTGTGGTTTATATTGGAAAATATCATTTGTTTGATTAATCAGTGATGCTTCTTTAATTAATTATAAAAAATAGAAGTTAGAATTTTGATGTGTTATATAAATTTTATATTTATACTGTTTTTATAGATAAGTATGTTAATGTACCCCCTTAAACAAGGTTTGTATTGCGTATTAATTTATGGGATATTATACGGAATAATAAACAAATAAGCGAAAAGAGAATAGTAATTGGCTAATGAGTTTTTAAGTTGGTGGTGAAAACATGCTAAATCAAGGACAAATATTAGAAAGAAAATATGAGGTAATAAAGATTTTGGGGCAGGGTGGTATGGGAACGGTGTATCTCTGCAGGAATAATAGGCTTGGCAATCTTTGGGCAGTTAAGGAAGTAAATAGTGAGCTGAAAAATAAAGTGGATTTTCTTACTGAGCCTAATATTCTAAAGAAATTAAATCATACGGGGATTGTAAGAATTGTTGATATATTTTATGAAGATGATAATTTATATATTGTGGAAGATTATATCGAGGGAAGAAATTTAAAGGAGTATATAGATATTAATGGTCCACTGTCTTCAGAGTTGGTGGTGGATATATCCCTTCAGTTGTGCGGCATATTGGACTATTTGCACAGCTTTAAGCCACCCATTGTATACAGGGATTTAAAGCCGTCTAATGTAATGCTGACCTCAGACAACAAGGTGGTGCTAATAGATTTTGGAATAGCACGAGTTTATAAAGAAAACCAGAAAGGAGATACTGTGATTTTAGGTTCTAGAGGATACATGGCACCGGAACAGTTTATGAATAATCAGTCCAATGTGAAGACGGATATTTATTCTCTGGGTGCTACTATGTTCTTTATGTTAACAGGAAAATCTATAAGTGTTCCTATAGATCCTATGTCTCAGAAAAGCTATCCTGAGCATACAGCTAAAGGATTGGTTGAAATTATTAAAAGGTCCTTAGCTGCAAGGCCTGAAAATCGTTATAGCAGTGTAAAGGCGATTATTTCTGAATTTAATAATCTTGTAGATAATAAGCAATATACTAAAACAATATTGGGACATTCTAATAGATCTTGTACTAAAAGTGTTAAAACAGTTGTTATAAAAAATAAAAAGTATAATAAAAGATTTAAATTAATTATGATAGCAGCACTTGTTTGTATAATAATTTTATCTGTTTTTTTAGCAGCACTTTTAAAAAAGCAATCTAACGAGAAGAAGGTTGGAATTCCTGATGCTCCTAAAACATCTGTAAAAACTGAACCTAAAGAGGAATTAAAGAAGGTTGAACCTAAATTAGAGGAAGAACAAAATAATCAGGAACAAAATGTTAATGACCAGCCTAAGAAGCAATTGGAGAAGAATGTGGAAGAAATAAAGAAAGCAGAAGAAGTAAAGAAAGCAGAAGAAAAACAGAATAAGCTGCAAAAGAAAGCAAAGAAAAAGCCAAAGGTTAAGCATAAGTATGAGAATGGCAAAGATTAAAATAATATGGGCATGGAAATTAATGTAATAATATTTTTTCTACGAACTTGAATCAATGGTATGGGGTTTTGACCCTCAAGATAAAGGAAGTGCAAGGGTATATTATTTTTTAAAGCATACTAAAAAGCGGGTATTCTAAAAAATTAAAGAATATCCGCTTTATTAAAAGAATTATTTTCATAAGTTTAATGCTGCATAATTTAATCATTCAGTTTATCCATTTCTGCCATTCTTTCTAATATAGTCTTCATACACATACGTTTTCTTTTAACCACAAATAGTAGTATTTCTAAAAAGCGATAAATAAATATTATGCTTGATAATGTTTAAGATAAATATAAATTGCACATACTAGCTTAGAAAAAAATATTTAAGGAATAGAATGGAGTGTGATAGATATGAGAAAGCTTTCAGAAGGAGAAGTAATTTCTTTAGCAGGAATATTAAAACTTGAAAGCGACGGTTTAGCTGTTTCAAGAACAATGCATCCACTTATAAATGATGAAGAATTAAAAAAACAAGCAGAAGCAGGTATATTAGCTGCAGAAGGTAGAGTTAAGGGATTACAGCAATTTATTAACGAAAATAGTGTTGTAAAATAGTAAAAGGAGGGAAAATATATGCCAAGTATTTTAGATAATATAGTTAGAAGTACTACAGATATAAATGATGAGGTTATAGCTGCAAATATGCTTGCGTCAGCGAAAGGTGCGGCAGATGCATATTTGAATGCAACAATGATGAGTGCTACTCCAGAATTAAGAGCACTTTATTCATCAAGTCTTTCTGAGATAATTGCTGGTCATTCAGCACTTACTGAATTAAGCATAAATAAAGGTTGGGCTAAACCATATGATCAACCTATAGACCAGCTCACAGAAACTGTAGATAAATCTCAAAGAGTAGTTGAATAATTTAATCATTATTAAGATCAGTGGATAGCTTTGCTTTTACACAATACTATCCACTGTTTTATTAATCTATATGCATTGACAAATATTTTAATTAAAATTATAATTGGTTAGAAGTCTAACAAAACAATGTGGAGGTAAAAGTGGATAAGGAAATACGTATAGGCAAAGAAATACTTGTTCTTGCTCATAAGCTTAAGAGAACAATTGACAAAGATACTGCACAATATGGGGTGACATCTATACAGGGAAGAATAATTGGTTTTGTGTATAATCAATCTAAAAGCAGAGATATTTTTCAAAAAGATATAGAAGCAGAATTTAATATTAGACGCTCCTCTGTTACAAGTGTGCTTCAACTGATGGAAAGAAATAAATTAATTAAAAGGGTAAATGTTTCAGAAGATGCAAGACTAAAAAAAATAATACTTATGGAAAAGGGATTAGAAATTCAAGAGCATGTGCATAACTCTATTGATAAAATGGAGAGCCGTTTAAAGGATGAATTTACAGATGATGAATTAGATACATTTATAAATTTGATCCGTAGATTATCAAAAAAGGTTGATGAGTAGTTGTCATTTTTCAAAGTATTAGTTAGAAATCTAACAAAAGGAGGAAATGTATGATAAAAAAACTAATAAATTACGTAGGAGAATTTAAGAAAGACTCGCTTATAACACCTGTATTTGTTGCCTTAGAAGTAATAATGGAAATACTTATTCCGCTGCTAATGTCAATGATTATAGATAAAGGAGTCGGAAAGGGAAACATTAAGTATGTTTGTATTGTGGGAATAATAATGCTTTTGGCATCATTCTTATCATTATCTTTTGGCATATTATCTGGTAAATTTGCAGCTAGAGCATCTACTGGTTTTGCTAGAAATTTGAGAAGGGCGATGTATTATAATATACAAAACTACTCTTTCGTTAATATAGACAAGTTCTCAACAGCAGGATTAATAACGAGATTAACTACAGATGTAACAAATGTTCAAAATGCTTATCAGATGATAATAAGAATGTTTGTAAGAGCACCATTTATGCTGATTTCAGCTATGGTTATGTCTTTTTATATCAATTCAAAATTAGCCCTTGTATTTTTGGGTGCAATAATTTTTCTTGGTGTACTATTATATTTTATTATGACAGGAGTGCACCCTATATTTATGCAGGTCTTTAAAAAATATGATAATTTAAATGCTAGCGTTCAGGAAAACTTAACGGGAATTCGTGTTGTAAAGGCATATGTAAGAGAAGAGCACGAAATAGCTAAGTTTCATGGGGCCTCTAAAGTTTTATATAATTACTTTGTAAAGGCTGAAAAAATAATAGTGCTTAATGGTCCTTTAATGCAGTTTACGGTTTACGCATGTACCATACTTTTATCTTGGCTTGGAGCAAAAATGATAGTGGCAAAATCCATGACTACTGGAGAACTAATGAGTTTATTTACATATACAACAAATATAATGATTAGTCTTATGGTTATTTCAATGGTATTTGTAATGGTAGTTATGTCAAAAACATCAGTAGAAAGAATTATTGAAGTATTAGATGAAAAAAGTGATTTAACAAATGGAGACAACCCTATTTATGAGATGAAGGATGGCTCTATAGAATTTAACGATGTTAGCTTTAGTTACAGTAAAGATTTAGAAAAATTAAGCTTAAAAAATATTAATGTAAGCATTAAATCTGGTGAGTTTATAGGCATTATAGGTGGAACTGGTAGTGCAAAATCAACTCTTGTTCAGCTTATACCAAGATTATATGATGTAACAAAAGGAGCAGTAAAAGTTTCGGGAATTGATGTTAGAGATTATGATTTAGAAACTCTTAGAAATAAGGTTTCAATGGTACTTCAAAAGAATGTATTATTCTCTGGAACAATAAAGGAAAATTTGAGATGGGGAAACAAAGAAGCAACAGATGAAGAACTTGTTGAAGCCTGCAGAGAGGCTCAAGCAGATGAATTTATACAGACTTTCCCTGATAAATATGATACTTTTATTGAACAAGGAGGAAACAATGTATCTGGTGGCCAGAAACAGAGACTGTGCATTGCAAGAGCACTTCTTAAAAAGCCTAATATATTGATTCTAGATGATTCAACCAGTGCTGTAGATACAAAGACTGATGCACTTATAAGAAAATCCTTTAAGGAGACAATGCCAGATATAACAAAAATTATTATTGCACAGCGTATTTCTTCGGTTCAGGAAGCGGATAGGATTATTGTATTAGATGATGGACAAATAAATGGATTTGGAACCCATGAAGAATTGTTAGCTTCAAATGATATATATCGTCAAGTATATGAATCTCAAGTGAAGGGAGATGATGATAATGCCTAGAATGAATAGAATGCATGGAAAAGGCAGCAAGAATCCTATGAAGACATTAAAGAGGCTACTAGACTATGTATTTAAAAAGTATAAATTCTTGCTTTTCTTGGTCGTAATATTTATCATCATAAGCTCTATTGCCAATGTTATAGGAACACTATTTATAAAAAATTTAATTGATGAATATATAACACCATATTTAAATAAAGCATCAGTTAATTTTACACCACTTTTAAAAGCACTAGGAACCATGGCTACAGTTTATATGATAGGAGTTTTATCAACATACATATACAGCCGCATAATGATTATAGTTGCGCAGGGCTCACTTAAAAGAATAAGAGATGACATGTTTGAACATATGGAAAAGCTTCCTATTAAATTCTTTGATACACATCCTCATGGAGATTTGATGAGCCTTTATACAAATGATACAGATACGCTTCGCCAAATGATAAGTCAAAGCTTACCGCAAGCATTTTCATGTGCAATAACTATCATAAGTGTATTTATTTCAATGATTTTTTTAAGTATACCATTGACTGTTGTTCAAATTTTAATTGTGCTTTTAATATTAAAAGTTACTAAATTTATTGGTGGAAAAAGTGGACAGTACTTTGGACTTCAACAAAAGGATTTGGGTATAGTAAATGGATATATAGAAGAAATGATGGAAGGGCAAAAGGTTGTAAAAGTATTTTGCCATGAAGAAGAAGCAAAGGCTAGATTTGATGAAATAAATGATGCGCTTTTTGATAGCGCTAATAATGCCAATAAGTATGCAAATATATTGATGCCTGTTATGGGTAACATAGGATATCTTAACTATGTATTTGTTTCTATTTTTGGTTCTATTATTGCTATTTCAGGTTTTGGAGGTTTTACTCTTGGTGCACTTGCGTCTTTTTTACAACTAACTAGAACTTTTAATCAAATGATAAACCAGGTATCTCAACAGCTTAACTTTGTTATTATGGCATTAGCAGGAGCAGAGCGTATATTCAAAATCCTTGATGAAAAACAAGAAAAGGATGAGGGATACGTAACCTTAGTTAATGCTAAAGAGGATGAAAATGGAGAAATTACAGAGGTTAAGGAGCACACTGGAACATGGGCATGGAAGCATCCACATGGAGATGGAACAATTACTTATACAAAGCTTAATGGTGAAGTAGTATTTGATGATGTTGACTTTGGTTACAATGATAAAAAAATTATACTTCACAATATAAAGCTATATGCAAAGCAGGGGCAAAAAGTTGCTTTTGTAGGGGCTACAGGCGCAGGAAAGACTACTATTACAAATTTAATCAATCGTTTCTATCAAATTCAAGATGGTAAAATAAGATATGATGGCATTAATATTAATAAAATTAAAATTGACGATTTAAGAAGATCTCTTGGAATAGTGCTTCAAGATACGCATCTTTTTACTGGCACGATTTCAGATAATATTAGATATGGAAAATTAGATGCAACTGAAGAGGAAGTTATTTCAGCAGCTAAACTTGCAAATGCAGATCAATTTATAAGGCATTTACCAAAGGGATATGAAACAGTGATTTCTGGGGATGGAGGAAGTTTATCACAAGGTCAGAGACAGTTACTTGCTATTGCTAGAGCAGCCATTGCTGATCCACCAGTTTTAATACTTGATGAAGCAACTTCTAGTATAGATACAAGGACAGAAATTATTGTTCAAGATGGAATGGATAAACTTATGCAGGGAAGAACCGTATTTGTAATTGCCCACAGACTTTCTACGGTTAGAAACTCTGATGTCATAATGGTACTAGAACAAGGACGTATAATTGAAAGGGGGAGCCATGATGACTTAATAGAGAAAAAAGGCAAGTACTATCAACTATATACGGGAGCCTTTGAACTTGAGTAAAGGAATAGTGTTTCAAAACATTAAATAACATCAATAAATCTAAGGGGAATATCCTCAAAAGTCTAAGAAGTTTCAATAACTCGTTAGTCGCTCAGACAATTGAAACATCTAAGTCTTTTGAGGATATTCCCCTAAGTTTTATAAGATGTTATTTAAATCGTTTCTTCAACACTATTCTTTTACTCCAACAGGAAGTTAAGGAAAAAATTCCTTGGTACCTATGGAATTTTGGATGAAGTAAAAAAACATTTAATACAAGCTAATTAACCAATATATCTATTTTCCTCTATTCTGAAATAATTTTGGGATACTAAACATATTATATATTAGTAAATAGATTGTTAAAGGAGTAATTATGTTTGTATTTATTCTTTTTCTTATAATTGTTGGAACAGCTGCTTATTTTATATTGACTTATAGCAAAAAGATAGAAGAGCAAAAGAGAAAAATAATGGTTTTAGCTAGACAAAATAAAAAGTTAAAAAGTGAAATAAAATATAAGTCTCAAAGTTATATAGAAGAGCAAAAGCTTATTGTAAAATATATTTACAGTGATGTTTCAAGTGGAGTTGTAAATTGTAATGCCGAGTTATATGCTGCACCTACAGAAGAAATTTTCAGCTTGGGTAAAGTTATGAATGGATTAAGTGTTGAAATTTTAGATAGCTGTATTGTCAATAATGAAAAATGGTATGAAATTAGATTTCATTCAAACCAGAATATAAATAATAAGGGATGGATGAAGACAGAGCATATAACTGTTTAAAGTAGTTGGAAATTTTAAATTGCATATGCTAAATGTACACTGCTAAACTGAAAGCTTAATTAGTGCACAATAACTGTGCATTGTGCACTGAGTTAAGTTTGTGCTGTAAGTTCTTCAAAACTTAAAATAAATTTATCTGATTTTTGCTTCAAGTATTCTACTGATGTTGTTGAATATTTATCATGAACAGCTACTACCCTCATTCCTGCTTTTTTTGCAGAGATTAGGGCCATAAGTATATCTTCAAATACAACACATTCACTTGGAAGCGCACCAAGTTTTTTTGCTGCAAGAAGATATATGTCTGGGAAGTCTTTGCATTTTCCAACCTCGTCAGTTATGGTTATTGAATCAAAAAAATCGTATATACCGAGTCTTTTTAGTACAGTTTCGGTGAGAAGAGTGCAGTTGCTTGTGGCGAGGCCAATTTTTATTTTTTGAGATTTCAAAAATTGCAAGTACTCTTTTACTCCAGTTTTTAGTTTTACATCATTTAAATAATGCTTGTATGCCATTTGGTTCCAATCATTCATGATGTCATCTATAGAGTCGGATATATTAAATCTATTTTTAAAATATTTTGCTGTTTCACTAAAATTAAGGTGTTCTATATCACCCCTAAGGTCATTTGGAATTTCTATATCAAATTTTTTTAGATATTCTATATCTATTTTTTCCCAAACCCACATAGAATCAATTAAGGTTCCATCCATATCGAAAATAGCTGCTTTTATTTTGTCAGACATAATTATCACCTCGTCTATAATTTTAACATAAAGCTAAGTTTTAAATAAGAGGTGATTTTTTATGTTAATTTAAATATAATAATTGAGCATAAACTTCCAAGAAATGTACCAAAGGCTGCATCTGTAGGGTAATGAACTCCTAAGTATATTCGAGATATTCCAACTAAAGTACTTAAAATTATAAACAAAGGAGAAAGTTTTGGAAAGAATAAGCTTAGCATTACTGACATTGTAAATGCAGAAGTTGTATGCCCTGAAGGAAAAGAATAATTGTCTACACCTATTTTTATAGCATTTAGGTTACTTAGTTTTATATAAGGGCGTATTCTATTGACACTTTTTTTTATTGTATTAGATAAGAAAGTACTTAATAACATTGCAAGAGTTAATTTAAAACCAAATAAATTTGTAGAAAACCTTGTTAGTATTAATGAAATGAGGCAGAATAAAACTCCAAATGGAACTGAACCAATGTAGGTTATATAGGTCATAAACTTGTCTAAGAAGCTGCACTTTATTTTGAGATTAAGCATTTTCAAAATATCTATGTCATGCTTTTCGATATTTAACAGAAGTTTACTCATAATAATTATAACCCCTTTATATAGATAAACCACTTAAGATATATAGTGAAACTAGCTCAACTACAAACTATTTATGCACCATAATTCCTTGAAAATTGGTATTTTAGAAAATAAATAGTTTAAGTTTTACTATAGATAAACCATTTCAACTATTAAAATTCATGTGCCCCATAATGCACAGAAGACGGCATTTTGATACAAATAAATTTTAAGTTTCAAGGTGGTTTATCTTTAATAAAGTAAATTTGTAGAATGATGTATGGAAGGTTTTAATATACAAATATATTTTTAGTCTTTAAGTGGTTTATCTTTATTTATACACTATAAATATATTATATAAGTGTATTGTTAAGGTTATATTAAATAAATTTTAAAAGTCTCTTTCAAATATTTTTACTTTATCATGATTCTTGAAATCTTCTCCTGAATTTATACCAATTTTATTTAAAATGTCCTTCATGCAGCTGCTATCAAGAGAAATTTTTATCTCCGAGTTTTCTGCTGTTTTATTAGCTTCAATTGTTCCTTTATCTGTTGAAATAATAGCTTTTGGACCGCCAACACATCCGCCAACACATCCCATACCTTCTAGAAAGTTAGCATCAATTCCTTCACTTTGAGCTTTTTCAAGTATAGCTTTACAATCTTTAACACCATCAACATGAAGATGTTTAAACAAATCCTTCTTATTTGGAAATAGCTGCCCTACTGCTTCACCTACTGCAATAGATACACCGCCTGCGCGAGCATATAGTCTCCCCTCTCTTGAAGCATAACTTTTTGTAGGTTCAGGAGGCAATTCCTCAGGAACTATATTTAAAGCATCAAATATATCTTTTACTTCTTGAAAGGTAAGAACGAAATCTATATTTCCTAAAAGATCCTTTTGCTTGATTTCAGCTTTTTTAGCTATGCAAGGTCCTACAAAAACAACCTTGCAATCTGGATTTAATGCTTTTATTACTCTGCCAGAAGCAATCATTGGTGATACTGATGGTGATACGTACTTAACTAAATCCTTGTATGCTCTTTTTACCATTCCGACCCATATAGGGCAGCAGCATGAAGTTATAAGTAAATCATCCTTTGAACTAACATGCTCATCAAACTCAACAGCTTCCTTTAAGGTGAGCATATCAGCAAAAAAAGCTACTTCAACCATGTCAGAAAAACCAATTTTTTTGAATGCACTTCTAAGTTTATCAAGACTTACATTTTCTCCAAATTGACCAGCGATTGCCGGAGCTACTGCGGCTATTACAGTAGTATTGTTTTTTAATAGCTCAAGAATTGGCATAAATTCAGTTTTGTCTAATAAAGAATCCGATGGGCACACTTCTACACATTTTCCACAGTCTGTGCATAAATCAGGATCTATGTATGTGTTCTTTTTTTCCTTGTCTAACAATATTGCATCGAATGGGCAGGATTTTTGACAGAAAGTTTCTTCACCATCATTTGAACATTGTGTAGAACAATCTTTTATTTTTTCAACAAGTTTTATATTGGGATTGTAGTTTTTAATTGCATTTTTTAAAGCTTTGCTAAATTCATTTATATTGGTAAACTTTATATTCGTTCCGCATAAAGCTGATATTACGCTGGCAAGTTCTTCTTTGTTTACAGAATCATCTGAAAGCACATGGTAAACAAATGAATCAAAGGTATCAGAATAATAAGAGTCAACTAAAGATTTAAATAGTTCTGTGTATTTATCAATCAAAATAATCCCTCCTTTATTATTTAGTATATCCAATTTTAAATGTATCTATTTTGCAAAATATAATTTAAATCATAGACAAAGAAATTTTATTGTTATAAAATTTATTATTGTAGACAAATAAATAGTTTAGTTGAAATAATTGTAATAATTTAAGGGGGAACTAATAGTGAGAGATGTCGTAAAAAAGATACTTTTATGTGTGGCAATGGCTGTGTCAATTCAAATGTTATCTGGGGGAAAGCTTATTTTTGCACAAACAAATAGTGTACAAGCTACCTCTGGTAATTCAGTTGGGCAAGCAACAAGTTCTTCGAATACAACTAGTGTTAATCAAATTGCTGAAAAGAGTGGAGTATATCCAGGTAAGATATGGACTATTAGATTGTCAAAACCTGTAGATCCTTCTTCGGTTACTAATGATATAATCAAAGTTGTTGAAAAAGATACTGGCAATTCTTTTAAGGTAAATTTACATATTCAAGATTCTGATTCAAGTTGTATAAACATAATTCCAATAGATAATTATACGAATGGTAAAGAATATTCAGTGATTATTTCAAAAAATTTAAAGTCTAAAGATGGCTCTAATTTAAAAAATGATGTTCAAATGGATTTTAAAATACAGGATCTACCAACATCTGCGGATGACATAAATCAATCAATTATGGAATTTGATAGCTATACGCTTCCAGACCAAGTTCAGGCTAAACTACCTGATGGAAGTACTAAACAGTGGAATGTTCAATGGGACAATAAATCTATTGATACAGCTGTTGTAGGAACTTATACAATTACAGGAAAATTAGAGGGATTAGATGTAACAGTCAAATATAATTTAACAGTTACACCTTATCAAGTATCCAAAATAGGAAATCCGGGAAGACCTCAGCAGTCTGCTATACAAGTAAGCCTAGTTAACTATCTAATGGCTAGTAAGGCTAACAGAGATTCTGTTTACCAAAGGGCTATACAGCTTCATTATGGAGATGCAAGCAATACCTGCGTATATTTTGCAAGTGAAGCCCTAAGAAGAGTAGGATTAAATTTGCCTGCAGACACATGTAATACTGGAGATCTTACAAATAAATTATCAAATCTCGGCTGGAAAAGTGGATGGGATAAAAATGATTTGATTGCAGGAGATTTATGTTTTACTAGAGACATTTCAGGTACCGATTATCCAACTCATGTATACACGTTTATAAGATGGGTAAATCCTTCAGACCATTCATTGGCATATATAGTTGATAATCAACCTTATAGAACTGATGATAATGATGAACTTCATACTAGAGATATAGAAGTAGTTGATGTAGCTGATTACGATGCTTTTAGATATTATATGTACAAGCCTAATTAATAAGAATGAATTTTAGTTAAAGAATTCCTATATAGTTTTGATGATTTGTTTTAAATAAGTATGTTTTTACATTTATTTAAAGCAAATCTTTTTTTTGCAGATAGACAATCTGAAAGATTTAAATTGCCAATACCAAAGTTATCCCTACAAACTGGAATTTATCTCAGTGGACAGTTGACAGAGGACAATTGACAGCTAAGGATGATTTACCTTTTGCTTTGCTCAGGTAAATCTTAAAACTTAATAGTGCCAGCTGCGCTGAGTACTATATTTTAAGCGCTTCGCGCCCATTAAGTTTAAGATTTTTCAAAGCATCGCGGAGAAAAATCATCCTTAACTGTCCTCTGTCAATTGATATATGTTCATATAACCAATATGTTCCAAAATAGAATTCGGCTGATTTTAATATTACAAGTGGTTTATCTTTAGATAACCTAAGATTTGAATTATAACTTTTGGTTCACGATAGTTCAGATATTCTATAAACATGTACACTTTTTTGAAATTTACTATTGCTTTTTTATTGAAGTTCATATATAATAAAACATGTTTGCGGGGTGTGGCGCAGATGGGAGCGCGCGTGGTTTGGGACCATGAGGTCGCAGGTTCAATCCCTGTCACCCCGACCAGTGTAAAACCTCATATTATTTGAGGTTTTATTGTTTTATACAGAAATATTACATCGGGGTGTAGCGCAGTGGTAGCGCGCATGCTTCGGGAGCATGATGTCGCAAGTTCAACTCTTGTCACCCCGACCAAATTTTATCAATTCACAATGCACAGTTCACAGTGAAGGATGATTTTTCTTCGCTATGCTTCGAAAAATATTAAACTTAATGTTCACGCATGGCGTAAAACATAGTGCTCAGCGTAGCTGACACTATTAAGTTCTAAGATTTACCTAAGAGAAACGAATAAATCCACATTCCCTTTAATATCTACTCTGAGTTAAATTCCAGTTTGTCTATCTATATATAGTATAATTTGTAAAATAAGAAGGGGACAACAATATGAAATTGGGTTCAAGTTTGTTTAAAGTAATTGCCAAAAGTCAATTGTTGAGTATCATTTTTGCTGGCATTAGCAGAATCCACATAGACTTATTTACATGTTATAAATATATGTTTAAAAATACTATAATGTTATCTTTAAGTCTCGTTGTTTTTGCAGTATTTTGCATAATAACAAGTATTATATTTTTAAACAAAAGTGTAGTGAATATTTTTTTAGTATCTATAGGTTATATAATATACTGGAGAATATTTTTGAATGTACCGTTTTTTTGCATTGATAATCCAAATGATTATGGTGCTGGACTTTTAGGACTATCTTTAGAAGTGATTTTAGGAATATTTGATTATGTTATTGTAATTTTTTCTAGTATAATTGCTGTATCAATACACATAATTCGTATAAAGAAAGATTTTTATTAGGTTGTCTAACAAAAATGAGCTGTAAATATACATAATCATTTATATATTTAAATAATTATATAACTTAAAATATATTATAATAGTTTATATAAAATTCCGTAGGTACGGAGTAATTTTTTCCTTGCACTACTGTGGGAGTGAAGTAACAGCGATGAAGGAACGATTTAAATAAAGTTTAATAAATCTTAGATTTATTAGCTTTACTTAATGTTTCAAATCGCTGTTACTTCGCATTTTATTGTTTAAAAATACTTATTAAGGGTAAACTATACTCAATATATTAAAAAAATAGTAGGGAGTGTTTTACATGGCAAATTTTTTGATTTCGGCGGTAGTTGATATAGTTCTTATTTTTGCATCATATTTTATATTTAGAAGTGTAATAAGTGGACCTACAAGACATAAAATATATGAAAAGTTTATAAGCTCTTTTGGTAAATTTGTTATATATATTTTTGTAGTATCAACAGCTATAACAGGCTTAGCCGCTTTTATATTATATAGAACAAGGTATGTTGGGTATCTTAACATAATATCGCCAGCGCTGGTTTCAATGTTTATAGGATTTGTTGTATCTACTGTTCCGACAAGAGGAATTAATGAACATAAAAAAAGTGCACATTGATTTTTTATGAGCGTGTTAGATAGAGCTTAAGATTTATTGAGCTCTATTTTTTAATATGTTATATTTTTAAAATATAAACCACGTTTTACTATGTATAGCATGATAATGTAACAAATAATTTGATATTTAATATTATAGTAGTAGAAGAGTATATATAGACAAGGCTATATATCTAAGAAAAGCTAATGATAAATTTACCTTCATTGTGAATTATAATCTTAGTAGAGTTCTAATTTGTCATAATAAACTTCAAATTTATGACTTTTAAGTTTTATGCTACTTATCTATGATGCATTAATAAATTTTAATGGTAATTAGGAGGAGCTTATGAAAAAAATAGTATTAATTGGCAGTGGAGGACATTGTAAAAGCATAATTGATTCCATAAAAGGGTTAAAGAAGTTTGATATCGTAGCAATCGTTGAAAAAAAAGAAGATGGTTTAGGTATAAACAAAATAGAAAAAAATGAAGAATTAAGTTTGCTATATAAATCAGGTATAAGAAATGCATTTATTGCAGTTGGTTCTATAGGAAATCCTAGTGCTAGGATGAAACTTTATGAATTACTCAAAAATATGGGGTATAAATTTCCTGTAATAATTGATAAGACCGCTATAGTATCAAAGAGTTCAAAAATTGAGGAAGGAGTTTTTATTGGGAAAGGAGCAATTGTTAATGCTAACGTTATAATAAAAAAGCAATGTATTATAAATTCAGGAAGTATAGTTGAACATGATTGTATAATAAATGAGTTTGTACATTTAGCACCTGGGGTAACATTAAGTGGAAGAGTTTCAATTGGAGAAGGAACACATGTTGGTACTAATAGTACAATTATTCAAAATGTTGTTATTGGAAAAAATGTGCTTATAGGTGCGGGATCTGTTATTATTAGAGATGTTAGTGACGGAGTTAAGATTTATGGTAATCCTGGTAGAGCCGCAGGGACTAATGAGTAATACTATTATTAAGAAGTTTATTGTTTGTTAAAAATTTGATATAAATATATTTTATTGTTTTAAGTCATAAGAGAATATAGTGAAACTTAAACTATTTATATTCTCAAATACCAATTTCTAAGAAATTATGGTATATAGTTTATAGTTGAACTAGTTTCACTATAAATAGGTATTTATAATAGATTATATATGATTTTTATAAGATTAAAATTTTTTTAAAAATGTTTCTCCAACCTTATAAACATCTCCAGCACCTATTGTAAATAGCACATCTCCCTCGGTTAAATTTTCTTTTAGATAAGCTACTATATCATCAAAGCTGTGGAGGTTTTTACATGGAACTCCATTTTTTCTTATTGCATCTCCAAGCATATCTGAACTTACTACGCCAGTATCTTTTTCTCTAGCTGCATATATGTCTGCTAAAACCAACATATCAACATTAGAAAATGCATTAGAAAATTCATCGAATAAACTTTGTGTTCTTGAGTAAGTATGAGGCTGAAAGACACAGAATATTTTTTTGTGAGGATAGTTCTGTGCAGCTGCAAGAGTAGCTTTTATTTCTGTTGGATGATGTGCATAATCATCTATAACTGTAATGCCAGCTTTTGTTCCTTTTATTTCAAAACGTCTGTGAGTACCATTAAAGCTTTGAATTCCCGCTATTATTGATTTTGCATCAATATCAAGTACAAGAGCAGTTGCTATACTTGCAAGACTATTTAAAATATTATGCTTACCAGGTACATTTAATCTTACATTAAATAAGAATTTATTCCCATCATAAACGTCAAATACTGCACATCCATGATCATCATAGCCTATGTTTTTAGCATTTATTTTACCATTTTCTATACCGTAAGATACTACATTGCATTTTGCTTTTGAGGCAACACGAACAGTTCTTTCGTCATCGTAATTAGCTATTAAATAACCATCTTTAGGTATCAAACTTGAGAATTTTGTAAAGGCATTTTCAATATCATCTATGTCTTTATAGTAATCAAGGTGATCAGCATCGATATCTAGTATGACTCCTATATAAGGAAAGAACTCAAGAAAGGATGCTTTGTATTCGCAGGCTTCTGTGATAAAGTAGTCGCTTTTACCAGCACGTACATTTCCTCCAATTATATCTAAATCTCCTCCTACTAAGATTGTTGGATCGAGATTTGCCTTTAATACTATATGAGAAATAATAGAGGTAGTAGTTGTTTTTCCATGAGTTCCTGATACTGCAACGTTGTATTTATGATCTTTCATTATAGAACCTAAGAATTGAGCTCTTGTCATTAAAGCAATGTTTGATTTCTTGGCATATTCTAGCTCTGGGTTATCATTAGAGATTGCAGCAGTATAGACTACAAGATCTACATCATTTATATTTTCACTATTGTGACCTATATATATTTCTGCACCATTTTTTCTTAGTTTATCTGTAACAGGTGATTCTTTTGCATCAGAACCAGAAACTTTATAGTTATGTTCAAGCAAGATTTCAGCAAGGCCGCTCATGCTGACTCCACCTATTCCTATAAAGTGTATTTTTTTATTTGTATCATGTTCAAAATTAAAAGACATAAACTATTCACTCCCAATATTATATGATTTAGTACTTGAAAGATTAAAAGTAGCTTGATTTAGTTTTAATGTATTTGATTATGTAGCCATATAACAGTTAACAGAGGACAGTTTCTGAGAGAGATAAAAGATAAATCATCTTTAACTGTCAATTGTCAGCTGATTAAAGGATACAAGACTTACTTACAAAATTATAATATTAGTCATTTTAACCTTTCAAGTTGTATATATTCATAGTATTCAGTTTTAATTATATACGAATCTTAAGAAAAACAATACATAAATTCAAAAAAAGTTTAAAGTTTTGAAGATACCTATTGCTTAACGATAGAAATAAGAATAAAATATGAATAATAGTAAAAAATAATTTGCTATAGTTCGTATACAGAATTTAAATAGAACAGGTGGTAAAATGGAAAAGTTCAGCAGAAATAATAGAGTTTCAGCTATAACTAAAATCTTAGTAGAAAACCCTAACAGTATTATAAATCTTAATACATTTACTGAAAAATTTAATGCAGCAAAGTCTACAATAAGTGAGGATATTGTAATTGTAAGAGATGCAATGGAGAGATTAAAAACTGGAAGGGTAGAGACAATTTCTGGAGCAGCAGGTGGAGTTAGGTATATTTGTGATATATCAGACGAAGAAGTGGAACAATTTATAACAGACTTATGTTTAATTTTGAGACAAAAGGAAAGAATAATACCAGGAAACTTTTTATATATGACTGATATAATGTCTGATCCTAAAATAATACACTCAGCTGGATTAATACTTGCTAAACAATTTAATCATATAAACATTGATTATGTAGTTACAGTTGAAACTAAGGGAATTCCGCTCGCATATGAAGTTGCAAAACTTTTAGGAGTTCAACTTGTTGTTGTAAGAAGAGAAAATAAAGCTACAGAGGGACCGGTTGTTACTATAAATTATGTAACAGGTTCATCTAAAAGAATTCAAAGCATGTCTTTATCTAGAATGTGTATAAATAAAGGAAGTAAATGTATATTTATAGATGATCTTATGAAAGCTGGAGGAACAGCATTTGGAATATCAGATTTACTCAAAGAGTTTGATAGC
Source organism: Clostridium neuense (assembly GCF_045310695.1). Lineage (NCBI taxonomy): Bacteria > Bacillati > Bacillota > Clostridia > Eubacteriales > Clostridiaceae > Clostridium > Clostridium neuense. Next base: position 35,812 of record NZ_JBJIAA010000015.1, on the reverse strand, counting down.
GAATTGGTGGGGACAGGTGTACTTGTAGATAATATGGAAAATCCACAAAAATTAGTTCATGATTATTACTCAATGGTTCAATTTAAAGGTATTTCAGAGGATAATTTTCCAATTGTTGAACCTTCACAAGGACATAAATAATAAAATTTTCAAAAAATTTAATTTTTTTTTCTAAATTTAGAAGGAAAAATATAAATTATAGAGAATATTATATTAAATCATAAGGTAAAGCATCTTTGGAGGTGTATTGTATGCAGATTACAGATGTAAGAATAAGAAAAATTACTTCAGAAGGAAAAATGAAGGCAATTGTTTCAGTGACTTTTGATAATGAATTTGTTGTTCATGACATAAAAGTTATTGAAGGACAAAATGGTCTCTTTATTGCTATGCCTAGCAGAAAGACACCTGATGGTGAGTTTAAAGATATAGCTCATCCAATAAACACATCGACTAGAGAAAAGATTCAGACATCAATATTGGAAGAATATGAAAAAGTAAAAAATGAAGAAGAAACAAAACCACAAACAGAGGAATAAAATAAAAAGGAGTTTAAATACTCCTTTTTATTTTATTCAAAATTATTATACTATTGAAATTATAGTTGCAATAAAATATAATAAGACTTGTTTAAAGCTTGAATATAAATTCAATATATATGTGTAATAGGAAGGGAGTTGAAAATCGTTGGCTTGTATAAGGCTGAACGATGCTTAAATGTATAAATGTGCGTTAATATTAGCCGCAGGTAAGGGTAAGAGAATGAAATCGGACTTGCCTAAGGTCCTTCATAAAGTATGTGGTAAAGAAATGGTGAATATAGTAATAGATACTATGAAAAAATCTGCAATATTAGATTTAAATCTAGTAATAGGAAAAGGGGCAGAACTAGTAAAAGAAGCAACGAAGAATCAAAATGTGTCTTATTCTCTTCAAAAAGAACAGTTAGGAACAGGTGATGCTGTTAAATGTGCTAAGAAATTTTTAGAGGGAAAGAAGGGTACTGTTGCTATATTTACGGGCGATGCTCCTTTAATTACAGAGGATACAGTGAAAAAGGCTATTGAATTCCATGAAAATGGACAATATGCAGCCACTGTTTTAACATCTATAATAGATAATCCAGAAGGTTATGGAAGAATAATAAGAAAAGAAGATGGTTCTTTAAAGAAAATAGTAGAACATAAGGATTGCAATGAAAATGAACTATGTGTTAAGGAAATAAATTCCGCAATGTATTGTTTTGATATTCAAAGTCTTCTTGATAATTTAGATAAAATAAAGAATAATAATGCTCAAGGTGAATATTATTTAACTGATGTTATAGAAATTCTGGAAAGCCAGGGAAAAAAGGTAGGAGCAATTTTAGTTCCATTTGAAGAAACACTAGGAGTTAATTCAAGAGTTCAACTATCTGAAGTAAGTACAATAATGAGAAATAGAATTAATAAGTACCATATGGAAAATGGAGTTACTATAATAGATCCTTTAAATACATATATAGGTCTTGATGTTAAAATAGGTGCAGATACTATAATATATCCTGGAAATGTTCTTGAAGGAAATACTGAAATTAAAGATGGATGTATTTTGTATCCTAATTCAAGAATAGATAACAGTGTTATTGAAAAAGGTGTAAGTATTCAAAGTTCTGTAATACTTGATAGTGAAGTTGGGCAAAATACAACAGTTGGACCTTATGCATATATAAGACCAGAAAGCAAAGTTGGAAATAACGTAAGGATTGGTGATTTTGTTGAAATTAAAAAATCAACAATTGGAGATGGAACTAAGGTATCACATTTAACATATATAGGAGATGCAGAAGTTGGTGGAAACTGTAATTTTGGTTGTGGAACTGTAGTTGTAAACTATGATGGAAAAGAAAAGCATAAAACAATTATAGGAAATCATTCTTTTATAGGGTGCAATACAAATTTAGTATCGCCAGTTACTGTGGAGGATAATACATACATTGCAGCTGGATCGACTATAACAGACAAGGTTCCAGAAGGAGCTTTTGCAATTGCTAGAGCAAGACAAGTAGTGAAAGAGGGGTGGACTAAGAAAAAGGGATTAAGTAAATAAGAATAGGGAGGAATTTTTATCAATGATAAACCATGGAAAAAATATAAAAATTTTCACTGGAAATTCTTATCCTCAGTTAGCTCATGATATTGCGGACATAATTGGAGTTAATGTTGGAGACTCCAAGGTATCAAAATTTAGTAATGGAGAAATATCAGTTGATATTAATGAAACTGTAAGAGGAACAGATTTATTTCTTGTTCAAACCTTATGTGAGCCAGTTAATGATAATATTATGGAACTTTTAATTATGCTTGATGCTTTCAAGAGGGCATCTGCAGGAAGAGTTACAGCTGTTATTCCTCATTATTCATATGCAAGACAAGATAGAAAAGCTAAGGCAAGGCAGCCTATTACAGCTAAATTGATGGCTGATTTAATTCATACCGCAGGTGCGGATAGGGTTCTTACAATGGATTTGCATGCTCCTCAGATACAGGGCTTCTTTGATATACCTGTTGACCATCTTGAAGGAGTGCCTATAATAGCTAAATATTTTAAAAGCTTAAATTTTGAGGCTGATGATGTTATTGCTGTTTCTCCGGATATAGGTGGAGTAAAGAGAACAAGAAAATTTGCAGAAAAACTCCATATACCTATAGCTATAATAGATAAAAGAAGACCAAAACCTAATGTTTCAGAGGTTATGAGTATAATAGGCGATGTAAAAGATAAGAGGGTAATACTTGTTGATGATATGATAGATACTGGTGGATCAATTGTAAATGCAGCAGAAGCCCTTCTTAAAATGGGAGCAAAAGAAGTTTATGCTTGTTGTACTCATGGAGTTCTCTCAGGACCAGCAATCGAAAGGTTAGAGAATTCTCCAATAAAGGAAATTGTAACTTTAAATACAATCCCAGTTGAAGCTAAGAAGCAAATAGAAAAAATAAAGGTTTTATCTGTAGCACCTATATTTGCTGAAGCTATAAGAAGAATATATGAAGATATATCGGTAAGTAAAATTTTCCATGAAGAATAAAAAAGGCGGTTTTAAACCGCTTTTTTAGTTAATAATTTATTAATAATGGTGATTTAATTAAAAAAGTGTGCTAAATTATAATTATATAATATTTAGTGTTTGGAGTGAGTATATGGATAATTCATTGGGTAAAGTTCTAATAGTAGATGATGATGAAAATATAAGTGAAGTAATAAAATTGTACCTTGACAGCAGCGGATATTCAACTAAAGTGTGTAGTGATGGAAAAGAAGCTGAGGATAATTTTTTAGAATATAAACCAGATATAGTACTTTTAGATATAATGTTGCCTAAAATAGATGGCGTAGATGTACTTAAGTGGATAAGAAAAGAATTTAATACTCCGGTTATAATGCTTACTGCAAAAGGAGAAACTTTTGATAAAGTACTTGCACTTGAACTTGGAGCTGATGATTACATAGTTAAGCCATTTGAGCCTAAGGAACTTATAGCAAGAGTAAAAGCTGTACTTAGAAGAACAAGTATGGAGGATGTATCTAAAAATGAACTGGATTTTGAAGATTTAAAAATAGATATGGGATCTTATACTGTAATTTATAGGGGAGAGGAAATAAAAATGCCTCCTAAAGAATTTGAACTTTTATTTTATCTTGCAAATAACAAAAATAAGGTTTTTACAAGAGAACAGCTGTTGTGTGAGGTATGGGGGTATGATTATCCCGGAGATTCTAGAACAGTTGATGTACATGTAAAAAGGTTAAGAGAAAAATTAAAAGGTGGACCTAATTGGCAAATAGAAACAGTATGGGGCGTGGGATATAAATTTGAGGTTAAGTAGTATGAAAAATGGATTGTTTTCTAAAATGATAGCAGCCTTTACTATAATTATTTCACTTAGTTTTGTAATAACTTCGGCATTTTTATCATTTTGGTTTCAAAATTATTATTTAAGTCAAAGAAGAAGCCAAATAGTGACTGAAGCTCAATTTGTGAGAAATGCCGCAATACAATATTTTGCAGGGAACATATCACAAGATAGGCTGAATGATACTCTTGAAACATTGGCTGAATATCTAAATCCAGATATAAAGGCAGATATGTTTATAATGGATGGATATGGATATGTTTATGCAACATCTAATTCTGAGTATTATAAGCTCATTGGAAAGCAAATTGTAAGTAAGGATATAAGGGATGTAAGAAATGGCAAGATGGTAGAAAATACCGATGTATACAACAAAATATTTGGAAAAGCTGTTCATACATATGAAATCCCTATAACTTATAATGGCACATTTGAAGGAAGTATAATGATAAATACTTCTGTTAATGATATTAGACATCCACTTAGAAGAGTATATATAATAATATGGATATCAGCTATATTTGCAATAATTGCAGCATGCTTTGTAATATATTATTTTTCACAGAAAATTATAATTAAACCTTTATGGGAAATTAATAGTGTTGCAAGAAAGATAGCGAAAGGTGAAGTTGATAAGAGAGTTGATGTTAAATCTGAGGATGAAATAGGTGAACTTGCACAATCTTTTAATTTTATGGCAGATTCCCTTGAAAAAGTGGAGAATAATAGAAGGGAATTTATATCAAATGTATCGCACGAAATTAGATCACCTATAACGTCTATAAAAGGGTTTATTGGTGGTATACTTGATGGAATAATACCTAGAGATAGAGAAAGATATTATCTATCTTTGACTTATGATGAAATAAATAGACTTACAAGACTTGTAAATGATTTGCTTGATTTATCTTCTATGGAAGCTGGCCACTTAAAATTAAATATTGTAAAATTAAATATTAATGAAATGATAAAAAATACTGTAATTAAATTTGAAACAAAAATAAATGAGAAAAAATTAAAAGTTGATGTGTGCTTTAACTCTGATGATTTATATGTATTAGGTGATGAAGATAGGATAAATCAGGTTTTGACTAACCTTATAGATAATGCTATAAAATATGTAAATGACGATGGAAGTGTAAGAATATCGACAAAAGAAAAATCAAATAAAGCATATATATCAATTTATAACAATGGACCCCAAATTAATGAGGAGGACTTTAAACATATATGGGATAGATTTTATAAATCCGATAAATCACGTACCACTAAAATGAGTACTGGTCTTGGACTTCCCATTGTAAGAAGTATACTTACGCAGCATGGAGAGGATATACATGTTGAAAACAAAAAAGAAGGCGGAGTTGAGTTTACTTTTTCACTTAAACTGTCAACTTAATTTATTGAATTATAATAATTTATTCATAATTCTTTAAAGTACTAAGCTTATAATATAATAAATAATCCTATATGGGGGTGCACTAATTGCCAAACGATGATAATGAAGTAAAGGATGTTGATTGGAGAGAAGTAAATATAGAGGACAATGACAATAGTCTAGGCCAAATTAAGTTTAAAAAGAACAGGAATAGGTCTAGATTAAAATCGGCATTAAGATTTGTTCTTATGGTGGTTGTTGCGTCTATTTCTGGTGCTGTTACAGCTGCATATATTGTTAATGTTAAATATTCAGATTCTTTGGTTAAGAGCAATACTCCTATATTTCAAAAAAAGAAAGCGTTAAGCAGCAATAATATCAATAGTGATACTTCAGTAGCTGAAAATTCTATAAATAAAGTTGCGCAGGAAGTTGGACCGTCAGTTGTTGGAGTAACAAATGATCCAAATGGGTTTAAGGGAAAAGGCGAGGATGCTGCAGGATCGGGAGTAATAATTAGGTCAGATGGGTATATAGTGACTAATTATCATATTGTGCAGGATGCAAATACTATAACTGTTAAATTGCCTAATGGGAAAAATGGCAATGTATTTAAAGCTACACTTGTTGGCTTCGACGATTTATCAGATTTAGCAATAATTAAAATAAATTCGCGTAATCTGCCTGCTGCAGTGTTTGGAGATTCTTCAAAGATAAAAATTGGAGATAATGCTGTAGCTATTGGAAATCCGCTTGGTGAAGAGTTTCAAGGATCTGTTACGCTTGGAATTATAAGTGCTATAAATAAGAGTATAAATATGTCCGATGATACCACTGGAGAGATATCGAAATATAAAATTATTGAGACAGATGCTGTAATAAATCAGGGGAATAGTGGAGGAGCACTATGCAATGAAAACGGAGAAATTATAGGTATAAATAGCCTTAAACTTGGAACTAAATATACCGATTCTGGTATAAGTGTTGCAATATCAATAAACGAAGCAAAGAAAATAATAGATCAAATTATAAAAAACGGTAAAGTTACAAGACCATTTCTTGGTGTAGTTGGAGGAACTGCACTTGCCGATAAGAATAATGGAATTCAAGGGGCTTATATAAAAACAGTTGTAAGTGGAAGTGGGCTTGCAAAGGCGGGAATAAAGCCAGGCGATATAATAGTTGAATTAGATGGAGTTAAGGTCACAAGTATTGATGACATAAGAGACATAATTCAAGACAAAAAAATTGGAGATAAGCTTCCATGCAAGGTATATAGAAAGGGTAAATATATAAAGTGTGAAGTTGCATTATCTGAAAATAAAGAATAAAACTAATAATTTAAGAAAGTAATGAAAGTAGTGATAGATAGTATGTTTTTAGTAGTTGGACTTGGAAATATTGGAGAAGAATATGCCCATACAAGGCATAATATTGGGTTTGATGCAGTGGATACATTAGCGAATAAGTTTAATGTAGCAATAAATAAGTCTAAGTTTAAAGGAATGTATGGAAGCTTAAATATAGGGGAAAATAAAGTTATATTATTAAAACCATCCACATACATGAATTTAAGTGGAGAAAGCGTTTTGGAGGCTGCTAATTTTTACAAAATAAAAGAAGAAAATATTATAGTGCTTTACGATGATATAAGTTTTGAAGTTGGAAGGCTTAGAATAAGAAGAAAAGGAAGTGCTGGCGGCCACAATGGAATTAAAAATATTATTCAGAACTTATCTTCAGATGAATTTACAAGAATAAAAATAGGCGTTGGACAGCCTAAAGGCGATCTTGTTAAACATGTTCTTGGACGTTTCAGTGATGATGATAGACAAAAGATAGAAAAAATTTTAAAAGTAACTTGCGATGCAGTTGAATGTATTATAGACAAAGATGTTGAAAGTGCTATGAATAAATTCAATTGCATTGAAGTTTAATAAATTTAAGAGGTGTTAAGATGAGACTTAAAGGGCTTATGCAGCCTCTGAAAAGTGATAAAAGATTTCAAGATGCTGTTCACAATATAAAAAATCATGAGTTCCCTATAGAACTAAGAGGAATTTCGGAATCGGGAAAAAGCTATATTATAAACGGGTTGTATGAAGAAACAGACAGCCCATTTTTGGTGATTACAGATAGCGATATTGAGGCAAAAAAGATATATGAAGATTTATCGTTATATATGTCAAATGTTTATTATTTTCCTACAAAGGAGATAGTTTTTTATAATATATATGCTATATCCGGAGATTTAAGGTGGGAAAGGTTAAACGTTATAAAGCACATGCTTTCTAGAGGTAAGAAAATAATAGTAACTTCTTCGGAAGCTTTAATTTCAACATATATACCGGTAGAGTTATATAAAAAGTATACTTTTAAACTTTCACTTGGAGAAACATTAAATTTAGATGATTTCATAGCAAAACTTGTTCAATCAGGATATGATAGAGTTGAAGCTGTAGACTCAAAGGGTCAATTTTCAGTTAGAGGGGGAATACTTGATGTTTATCCTCCGACATCGGTTGTACCATACCGAATTGAATTTTTTGGAGATGAAATTGATTCAATTAGAAGTTTTAATACTGAATCACAGAGAAGCATAGAAAAGGTTAACAAAATAGAAATTTTTCCGGCAAAAGAAATAGTACTTCCAGATGAAAATATAAAATATGGATACGAAAGAATAAAAAATGAGTTAGAAGCTTCAGTAAAAGCATTTTTAAATAAAGATGAAAAAGAAAATGCAGAAAAGTTGAAAAAAACTATAGAATATAATCTTGAAAGCCTTAAGGAAAAAGGTACATTTGAAACTATAGATAGTTTTATGCCTTATTTTTTTAAGAGTACTTCATCATTTTTTGATTTTATGAAGGATGCAGTTATTTTTATAGATGACTTTGAAAGATGTAAAGGTAAAATAGAAAGTGCATATTACGAATTTGAAGAGAATTATAATGGATTTTTAGAAAGAGGAGACATACTTCCAGGACAAGGCAATATCGTTATTTCCAGGGAACAACTAGAGCTTATGCTGGCTGAGGGCAGAGTTGTAAAATTATTTTCTCTTGAAAATTCAAGTGATAAAAATTTAACAAGCAGAAGCTTTTATTTTAAGGAAATTACTCTTTTAAGTTATCAGGGAAAAATGGAGATGCTGATAAATGATATAAAAGAGAAAAAGAAAAATAGATATAGCATACTGATACTTAGTGGTACAAGAGCTAGAGGTCAAAGATTGGTTGATACTTTAAGAGATTTAGATATAGAAAGTGTGTATAGGGATGATGTTAGTGATATAAACCGTGGTGAAGTTGTAATTACGTACGGCAGCCAGATTAAAGGTTTTGAGTATCCTGAACTTAAGCTTTGTGTAATAGCTGATAAAGAGATATTTGGAGAATCTAAAAAAAAGAAGAAAACAAGGAAGAAGCAAAAGGGTGTAAGTAAAATAAAGAGTTTTACTGAACTCAAGCCAGGAGATTATGTTGTACATGTTAATCATGGAATAGGAATATTTAAAGGAATAGAACAGCTTGATGTACAAGGCCACAAAAAGGATTATCTTACTCTTAGCTATGCTTTAGATGATAAACTTTATGTTCCAGTAGAGCAGCTTGATTTAGTTCAGAAATATGTTGGAAGTGAAGGAAAGGCACCTAAAGTAAATAAACTTGGCACAAATGAGTGGAATAAGGCTAAAAGTAAAGTAAGGAAATCAATAAATGAAATTGCTGAGGAGCTTGTAAAATTATATGCAGTTAGATCCACTGTGACTGGATTTAAATTTTCAAAGGACACTGTTTGGCAAAAACAATTTGAAGAGGAATTTCCATACAATGAAACGCCTGACCAAAATTTAGCTATAGAAGAAATAAAAAAGGATATGGAAACTGGAAAGGTAATGGACAGATTAATTTGTGGAGATGTTGGCTATGGAAAGACAGAAGTGGCTATAAGAGCTGCATTTAAATGTGTTATGGACGGTAAACAAGTAGCCTTTTTGGTTCCAACAACTATTTTAGCAGAGCAGCACTATAATAACTTTGTAAAAAGATTTTCTGATTTTCCAGTTAAAGTCGATATGATAAGTAGATTTAGAACTACTTCTCAGCAAAACGCTACATTAAGGGCTCTTAAGGAAGGCAATGTAGATATAATAATTGGAACTCACAGAATACTTAATAAAGAAATAAAATTTAAAGATTTAGGACTTTTAATAATAGATGAAGAGCAAAGGTTTGGAGTAAATCATAAGGAAAAATTAAAGCAGTTTAAAAAGAATATAGACGTACTTACTTTATCTGCAACGCCTATACCTAGAACGCTTCATATGTCACTTACTGGTGTTAGGGATATAAGTGTCATAGAAACTCCACCAGAAGAGCGATATCCAGTTCAAACCTATGTAGTTGAATATAATGATCAACTTATAAGAGATGCGGTTATGAGGGAAATGGGCAGGCATGGACAGGTATTCTTTGTTTATAATAGAGTTGAAAATATAAAGGAAATGAGTGCTTATATTTCTAAATTAATACCAGAGGCAAGAGTAGCTATAGCTCATGGACAGATGACAGAAAGAGAACTAGAGAAAGTTATGGTAGAGTTCATGAATAATGAACATGATTTATTGATATGCACAACAATAATAGAAACAGGTATTGATATTCCTAATGTAAATACTATGATAATATATGATGCTGATAAAATGGGACTTTCTCAACTTTATCAACTTAGAGGTAGAGTCGGAAGAACAAATAGAATGGCATATGCTTATTTTACTTATAGAAAAAATAAAATTTTAACAGAAGTTGCAGAAAAAAGACTTAAGGCTATAAAGGAATTTACAGAATTAGGCTCAGGCTTTAAGATAGCCATGAAGGATCTTGAAATAAGAGGTGCTGGGAATATAATGGGCTCAGCCCAGCATGGTCATATGGCATCGGTGGGATATGACTTGTACTGTAGAATGCTTGAAAATACTATAAAGCAAATAAAAGGTGAAATTGATGAAGAGCCTGTAGAGTCAACTGTAGATCTTAAAGTGGATGCATATATTCCATCTTCGTATATACAGAATGAAACACAAAAAATTTCTATTTATAAAAAGATAGCAGCTATAGATTCGTACGATGAGATGCTGGAGGTTAGAGAAGAGTTAGAGGATAGATTTTCTGATATACCAGAGGCGGTTAATAATCTTATAGATATAGCTTACTTAAGAAATATTGCAAGCAGTCTTGGGATACTTGAAGTAAAGGATAAAAACACTCAGATAGAGCTCCAATTTGAAAACAATGAAAAAATTAACGAAAGTTTAATAAAAGGTCTGCTTGAGAATTATAATAAGGAAATTGTATTCAAAATGGGTGAAAAGCCAACCGTAGTATACAGTTTGAAGAATATAAAAAGGGATAATATGATAAAAAAATTAAAAGAACTTTTACAATATATGAAGTCTATAGTTGAAACAAAGTAATTTTATGATACAATAAAGTTTGTGTATAATTAAAAAAGTTACTGATATGAGATTTAATTAAGTAAATAATTAGAAAAGTGAGGTAAGTTTATGAAGAATGCAAAAAAGATTATAAGTGCATTAATGCTAGGAATGTTTGTATTTTCAGCTGTCGGATGCGATATGATAGAGAAGACGCCAGAAGGAATTGCAAAACAAGTGGTTGCAAAGGTAAATGATGAAAAGATAACAAAAGGTGATATGGATAAGCTACTAAAACAGTCTGGAGTAATCGCAAGTATTGAACAGCAATATGGAACTAACTATTCAAGTAATGAAGAAGCAATGAGTGCTTTACAGCAGCAAAAAGAACAGCTTCTTGATCAAAAAGTAACTGAAGTATTAGTGCTTCAAAAAGCAAAAGAACTTAAATTAGTGCCAAGTGATTCTGAGTTAGATAAACAGGTAACTACTCAGTATAATGCAACAAAGAAAAACTATAAAACAGAGTCAGCTTGGAACACAGTTCTAAAAAATGCAGGTTTTACAGTAGCTGATCTTAAGCAGCAAATAAGAAATGGCATAATAGAACAAAAAGTTTTAAATTACATATACAAGGGAATAAGCATAACTGATGCACAAGCACAAGCATATTATGAAAAAAATAAGAGCCAATATACAGAACAACCAAATACAATTAATGTATCACATATATTACTTAAAACTGAAGATGATGCCAAAAAAGTTGAAGCAAGATTAAAAAATGGAGAAGATTTTGCAAAGGTTGCTAAAGAAGTATCTACTGACGATGGTTCTAAGGTGAAAGGCGGAAACTTAGGAAATATACAGCAGGGTGATACAAATTATGATCCAACATTTTTGGCTGCAGCATTTAAATTGAGTGATGGTCAAGTAAGTGATCCAGTTCACACCCAATTTGGATGGCATGTAATTAAATGCATAAAGAAAACAACTTACCCTGTAAAAGCATTTGATAAAGTTAAGGCAGAGATAAAAAGTACTCTTTTAAAGCAAAAGCAGCAGACTAAGCAGCAAGATACTATAAACAAGTGGAAAAAGGCAGCTAGCATAACTAAATATGAAAAGAACCTATAAATAAAAAAATCCATAGAAGGTAACTTCTATGGATTTTTTTATAAAGAAACTATGCATATATGCATAAAATTTCAAAATAAGTTGGATACTATAAATGTAAAAAAATTTTAGGAGGGAAACAAGTGATGAAAGCAACAGGTATTGTTAGACGTATAGACGATCTTGGAAGAGTTGTAATACCAAAAGAAATAAGAAGAACTCTTAGGATAAGAGAGGGAGATCCTTTAGAAATATTTACAGACAGAGAAGGAGGAGTAATTTTAAAGAAGTATTCTCCTATAAATGAACTTAATGATTTTGCAAAAGAATATGCAGAGTCATTAAATTCATCAATAGGGCAAATGGTAGTAATATGTGATAAAGATGCCATAATATCAGTCAGCGGATCTGCTAAAAAAGAGTATCTTGATAAAAGAGTAAGTGATGAAATTGAAGGCTTAATGGATGAAAGAAAAGCATTTAATATGGCTGAATCAGGAAAGCCAATGCCATTATATGATGAGGATGAAGCTGAAGGAAAGTACACAGCACAGGTTGCAGCACCTATAATAGCAGAAGGTGATGCAGTTGGTGCAGTAGTCATTTTTTCAAAAGATGAGGGTGTAAAATTTGGAGAAATGGAAGAAAAAATGGCGGAAACAGCAGCTTTATTTTTAGGAAAACAGATGGAGCAATAACATAATACAGTAATAATACCTCTAAAATTTAAATATTAATACTTATAGAAATTTTGGAGGTATTTTAATATGAAAAAACAATCTTTAATAAAGGGGACATTTATATTAGGCATAGCAGGTATAATTGCTAAATTTCTAGGACTATTTTTTAGATTTCCACTTGTCATGCTTATAGGTGATAATGGAATAGGATATTATCAAATGTCATATCCTCTATATACTTTTTTTATTGCAGCAGCATCAGGAATACCTGTAGCTGTGTCAAAAATGGTTTCAGAAAGAAATGCAGTTGGAGACAGAAATGGCATAATACTAATACTTAGAAAAGCAATTCTTCTTATGGCTGTGCTTGGGGGAGGATTTACAGTTTTTCTTCTAATATTTTCTAGAGAGCTTGTAAGATTCCTTAATTGGGATAGTCATGCCTTGTATTCCTTAATGGGTATAGCTTTTGCACCACTATTTATATCTATAGTAAGCCCGCTTAGAGGTTTTTTTCAAGGACTTCAAAATATGACACCAACAGCTATATCACAGATATTAGAGCAAATAGGAAGAGTAATCGTTGGAGTTGGACTAGCATATATGCTTTTGAACAGAGGCGTAGAATATTCAGCAGGTGGTGCTGCGTTTGGTGCAACTTTTGGAGCTATAATGGCTGGAATATATTTGTTTTTTAAGTACATTAAGGCTCAAAAACAGCTTGGTAAAGTTAAGGTTAAAAATGATAGTTCAATTTTAACGAAAATAATATGTATAGCTATACCAGTATCACTAGGTTCAGCTGTGGGAAGCATAATGAGCCTTTTAGATTCCATTCTAGTACCACAAAATTTGCTTAGAGCAGGCTTTGACTACAGACAGGCTACTGAGCTGTATGGTCAGCTTACAGGAAAAGCATTTGTGCTTGTTAATGTTCCTCTTACTCTATCAATGGCACTTTGCATTTCAATTGTTCCAATGATTTCAGAAGCATTCATCTTAAATAAAAGATTTGAATTAGTTAATAAAGTTGATACAGCATTAAAAATGTCAATGATTATAGCAATACCATCATTTTTGGGATTATTTTTTATGGCTAATCCAATAATGCGATTAATATTTCCAGGACATTCGTCTGGAAGCTATATTTTGAGATATTTAAGTATAAGTATACCTTTTATAATTTTATTTCAAGCCACTACAGCTATTTTACAGGGGATAGGAAAGTATCTACTGCCTGTTATAAATTTATTTATAGGATGCGTGATTAAGGTATTTATAACCATACATTTTGTTCCTGTAGCTAATATAAATGTTTACGGTGCAGTAATAGGAACCATAGCTGGATATTTTGTTGCTACTATGCTCAATGTAATAGTATTTACTGTGAAGTTAAAAATTAAGCCTAAATACTATGATATTTTAATAAAACCTGCTTATGCTTCGATAATTATGATAATAGGTGTTGTAATTATTTACACGTATGTTTATAATAAAACAATGAATAATATAATAAGCTGTGGTGTTTCTGTACTTCTAGGTGTTATAGTCTATTCCATGCTTATTGTTGTTTTTGGAATATTTAGCTATGGTGATATTAAACGGAGAATTGTTAAAAAGTATAGATAATCAAGGTGAAACTTAATTTATATATGTTCCCAAACCTCAATTTTTATGGTATTATGGAGCATGCATAAATTAATAATTAAATTATATTTACCATAAAAGAAAAGAGGTAGAAGGTTTAGTGATTAAAATTGTTGGACTTGGACCTGGATCAAAGGATGCAATTACTTTTGGTACTTTAGAACTATTAAAAAACAGCAGTAATGTTATTCTAAGAACGGAAAAACATCCTACAGTAAAGTATTTAAAAGAAATGGGCATAAAATTTCAAACTTATGATGAAAAGTATGAAAAAAGTGAAAGCTTTGATGATGTGTATAACTCTATAGCAGAAGATATAATAAAAAAGTATTCTAAAGCTGAAGAAATAGTTTATGCAGTTCCAGGGCATCCTCTTGTTGCAGAAAAGTCTGTTGAGATACTATTAAAGCTCTGTAAAGAACAGGGTATACAAGCAGAAGTACTTCCAGCAGTTAGTTTTATTGATGTTGTTATGGAAAGACTTCAAATTGATCCTGTTAAAGGATTAAAAATAATAGATGCGTTTGATATGAAAAATCAAATTTTGGATAAAAGAATAGGTTTAATAATAACGCAGGTATATAATAAGTTTATTGCTTCAGATGTAAAGCTTGCACTGCTTGAGTACTATAATGATGATACAGAGATATGCTTTATAAGAGCAGCAGGGGTAAAGGGTATGGAAAGCATAAGGACCATGCCGTTGTATGAACTTGATAGACAAGAGGACATAGATTATTTGACCTCTGTATATATACCAAGAGATATAGAAAATAACAAAGACTTTTATGATTTACTTGGTATTATGGATAAACTTAGAAGTAATGAAGGCTGTCCATGGGATAGAGAGCAAACTCATGAATCCATAAAAAAAGCTATGATTGAAGAAAGTTATGAGGTTGTTGAAGCAATTGAGAAAAATGATGATAATGCTATAATTGAAGAACTTGGAGACGTTCTCTTTCAAATAGTTTTTCATGCTCAGCTTGGAAAAGAAGAAGGAATGTATAATATTAATGATGTAATATCAGGTATATGCAATAAAATGATATATAGGCATCCTCATGTATTTGGAGATTCAAATTGTGAAACATCTTCAGAAGTAATTAAAAAGTGGGATGAAATAAAGAAAGATGAGCAAGGATTGAAATCTTATACAGATGAATTAAGGCATGTTCCTAAAATTTTACCTTCACTTATGAGAGCAGATAAAGTTCAAAGAAAAGCTGCCAAGGTTGGATTTGATTTGGACAATATTGAATGTGCATTTAACAAGGTTTTAGAAGAACTTAGTGAAGTAAAATGTGAATATAAAGGTGACAAAAAGGATAGAATACTAGAAGAAGTTGGAGATTTAATATTTTCTGTAGTAAATGTTGCTAGATTTCTTGACATTGACAGTGAATTTGCATTAAATTATACTATAGATAAATTTATAAAACGCTTTGAGTACATAGAAAACGAAGCTTTTAACCAAAAGTTAAAATTAGAGGACATGACCTTAAAGCAAATGAATAAACTTTGGGATGAAGTTAAATCAATTAAAAAAGACAAAATTCAATAAAAATATCTTTCGAAAGAAGGATTTTTATAATTTATGCAGAATATGCTAATGTATAGTTAAGCATACTCTTAAAATTTAAGGAGGTAACAAAAGTGAATAAGGCAGAATTAATAGCTAGTATAGCAGAAAAAGGAAATTTAACTAAGAAGGATGCAGAGACAGCATTAAAAGCATTTATAGAAAGTATTGAAGAATCTCTAGAAAAGAACGAGAAAGTTCAATTAGTTGGATTTGGAACTTTTGAAACTAGAGAAAGAGCAGAAAGAAAGGGTAGAAACCCAAGATCAAAAGAAGAAATAACAATACCAGCTTCTACTGTACCAGTATTTAAAGCAGGAAAAGAATTTAAAGAGAGAGTAAATAAATAATAAATTAGTTACAAATTAAAAATCCCGGTTTATCCGGGATTTTTAAGTTAATCTTACACGGGGTTTGGGCGAAGCCCATTATCCTTCTATAACGAGGATAAAGCACTCGGTATAATACACGGGGTTTGGGCGAAGCCTATTATCTTTTGTTATGTGTTATGAACTGAATTAAATATAGACTCACTGAATATTTGTTTAAATCATATAATAACCATTAGGAGGAAAAAATGAGATTAGATAAATACTTAAAGATTTCAAGAATAATAAAAAGAAGAACTGTTGCCAAAGAAGCCTGTGAGAGTGGAAGAGTATCTATTAATGGGAAGGTTGCAAAACCAAGTACAGAGGTAAAGGAAGAGGATATAATAGAAATTAGATATGCTTCAAAAGTATTAAAGGCTAAAATTTTGAACATTTCAAATCATGTACTTAAAGAAGAAGCAAAACAAATGTATGAAGTAATATCAGGTGAAGAAATTTAGGTTATAACTTCCATCTATTCTACATATATATTAAAAAGTAGAGTAGGAGGTAATCTGTTATGGAATCAAAAAAAGAATCAAATACTGATAATAATAAGAAAAGTCTTATGACCATAGAGAATAGAAGAAAGCTTTTACTTACAGGTGTAAGCGAAGTTGTTAGTTTTAATGATGAGCAAATTATACTTAATACCAATGTAGGCTCGCTTGTTATTAAGGGAAGAGAACTTAAAATGAATAAATTAGATGTACAAAACGGAGATATAATTATAATCGGTATAATAAATTCCTGCGTATATAATAGCAACGAGGATAAGCATAATAAAGATAGCATCTTATCAAGATTGTTTAAATAGGTGAAAAATTATGGTTTTGACTATATACGGTCAGTTTGTTTTTTTATTATGCAATTTCATAGCAGGAATTGTAGTTGCAGGACTTTTTGATTTGTACAGGGTTATAAGAAATATAAAAAAGGTAGGCAGGATACTTGTTTTTATACAGGATATAATATTTCTTATCTTGTGTGCATTAATTGTATTTGCATTCTTATTGTACACAAATGAAGCTTACATAAATATTTATGTATATGCATTTATGATATTAGGAATAATTTTTTATGCCAAGGTAATAAGTAAAGGTTATGTAAAAATCGTAGATAGTATATTAAGAAAGTTAATGAAAATTACGAGGATTACCATAAATTTTATAATTTTCATTTTTGAATCAATATTCTTAAATAAAAAATAAAAATTACTAAATAAATATCTTGAATAAATTTGAAAAAGCTTTTAAAATGTATATATGGGTATTAAAGTTTTTACTCTAGAGGAGAGTTTTATTTATGAGAAGGAAATCAAAAATAAAAATTATAATACTTGTAGTTCTCGTTATAAATATAGGATATATATTTGTTAATCAACAGCTTACTATGTCAAGAATTAAAGATGATATAAAAGCTAAGCAAAAGACTGTAGATAAACTCAGCATTGAGAATAGAAAGTTACAGGATGAAATTAAACTTACTAAGACTGATAAGTATACTGAAAAGCTCGCAAGAGAAAGATTAGGTCTTATAAAACAAGGCGAAACTCCTGTAATAGATTCAAGTGAAAAACACAAATAGTTTAATAAATTATAATTAACATACACAATATATATAATCAAGGAGGAGTCTTTTTAATATGACCTTAAAGGCAGGAAGTATTTTAGAAGGTACTGTTGTTAATATCACCAATTTTGGAGCTTTTGTTGAAGTAGATGGAAAAACTGGACTTGTTCATATATCCGAGGTGGCAGATTCATTTGTTAAGGATATAAGAGAATATTTAAAGGAAAAAGATAAAGTAAAGGTTAAAGTTCTTTCCGTAGATGACAATGGAAAAATAAGTTTGTCGATAAAGCAAGCTTCTGCACCTAAGAAATCAGCAAGACCAATTGAGATAGATTGGGCAAAGAAAGGTAAGCCTCAGCCAACTGTAAACTTTGAGGATAAGTTATCAAAGTTTTTAAAAGACAGTGAAGAAAAATTTCAAGATTTAAAGAAGCATCAAGATTCTAGAGCAAGAGGATATAGAAAAAATTCAAGTAGTTAAGATGAGTTTGTAATTTTAGTTTAAGAGGGTTTATGGGTAAAATGCTGTAACTATTGAGGTTTCAATGTTGTTTATCTTTAATAACCCTCTTAAATTTTGTTTAAATTAAAAAATCATTTGATGATAAAAATGCCTAATTTACTAGTTATCTCTTATATTTTGAAGAAGTGAATTTAAGGTAGTTTTAAGTTTTTTAATAAATAAACAAAAAAGTTTTAAATTATTGTTGACAATAGTGTGGGTATCATATATAATAAATACTGTCGCTGATGAGTGGCATGCCGAAGTGGCGGAACTGGCAGACGCACAGGACTTAAAATCCTGCGGTGCTAATCACACCGTACCGGTTCGATTCCGGTCTTCGGCACCACATATATCGCGGGGTGGAGCAGTTGGTAGCTCGTCGGGCTCATAACCCGAAGGTCATAGGTTCAAGTCCTGTCCCCGCAACCATTAGTTTTGACAATGCCGAAGTGGCGGAACTGGCAGACGCACAGGACTTAAAATCCTGCGATGCTAATCACATCGTACCGGTTCGATTCCGGTCTTCGGCACCATATATATCGCGGGGTGGAGCAGTTGGTAGCTCGTCGGGCTCATAACCCGAAGGTCATAGGTTCAAGTCCTGTCCCCGCAACCATTATGGCGGAATAGCTCAGCTGGCTAGAGCATTCGGTTCATACCCGAAGTGTCGTAGGTTCAAGTCCTATTTCCGCTACCAAAGGCTGTTTGAATAAAACAGCCTTTTTGTTTTTTTTAAAATGCTTTATTAATTTTTTGTATGTTAATATTGCATGTTTAAAATATGAAATTTTGTACATAACGTTATAAAAAAAGTGAAATGTGAAAATAAAAAAGTATGCGTACTCATAATGTAAAGTTATAGTATTTTATATATAGTAAAAATAAGTAAATAAGTATTGTAGGGATAAATGTCTTAAAAAAAACTTTTTTAATAAACACCAATTGACAAACATTTCCAGAAGGCTTTGCTATAATTAATTTAAATTGTTTGTTATGGGTGGTGGATGTTAGAATGCAGTACGATAGCAATGTATTAACCTATGAGAGAGTTTCTAAAGAAAGCAAGAAAGACACTAAAGTTAACAATATAAATAAAATATTTATTATAAAGCTTATGCTATTTGTAGTTAGTTCATTTTTTATAAGTAGAGTTGTAATTGTTGATTCTATGGCTCCATTTGGAATTGCTTTTATAATGGTAATTTTAAATTTTAAGGTTGATAAAAGGGTAGGTGCAATATCATGTATTTCATCTGCACTTGGATATATTTCTATTCACAGTGAGCTTAAAGATTTTCATATGTATATAATATCTATTTTAATTATGAGTGTTACAGCTTTTGCTTTAAGTAAAATTTCAAAAGTTAAAAGGTTAATCTTTATGTTTTTTACTATTTTTATAGAGTTTACTATTTTTAAACTTTTGATTTTAAATTTGACAGCAGAGTCAGCCTTTTTATTTTCATTAATACAAACTGCTTGCACAGTGTCATTATATTATATTCTCAACTATTCTATTATATGCTTTGAGAATATTAACTCTAGACATCTTTTTTCTAATGAAGAAATAATAAGTATGGCGGTAACGATTTCTATTGCTATTTCTGGAACCAAGGGAGCTGTTCTTTTTAATGTATCAATAAGAAACACATTATCGATGTTTTTTATATTGATTTTAGCATATGTAAGTGGAAGTGCAGTAGGAGCAGCATCTGGTATAGCACTAGGGGCTATAGTTGGAATGAACACAGATAATATTCTTATATATATAAGTATATTTGGTATAGCTGCACTAATCGTTGGTGTTTTTAAGGAATCAGGCAAATTAACATCAGGTTTGTCATATGTTATTATTCTTTCTATATTAATTTTATATTGCAAAAATCATGGAGATTTAAATTTTATAGAAGTTTTTTTAACTTGTGGTATATTTTTTGCAGTGCCAGATAAGATTTATGAAAAAATTAGAAAAGAAATTAACTGGGATGAAAAGCAGGAAATTATAAATGATAATTATATTGACAAAATAAAAGGTGTTTTTGTGAGTAGGCTTGATAATTTCTCGGAAGTTTTGTTTACTATGTCAAATATATTAAATAATTTAGCAGATAACGATAAACTTGCACTTAAAACTAAGAGCTGTGGACTTATTGAAAATCTTGCAGATAGGGTTTGCGGCAGCTGTAACATGCGAAGTATATGTTGGAAGAGAGAAACTTATTATACTTATGCAGCATTTGAAGAGCTTATCCAAAATTATCAAAATAATATTTTTAAATTGCCTAAAGAAATAGAAAAGAAATGTGTAAAAAGAACATCGCTTATTAAAAACACTGAAGATATAGTTAATAATTATATCATTAATGAAATGTGGAGGATGCAGCTGAGCAAGGGAAGAGAAATTATGTCATCACAGATAAATAATATGGGAGGCTCCATTAAAGAGATATTAGCCGAATTTAAAAGTGAATTAAAATTCAACAGTGATATGGAAAGAAAACTAATAAAGATTTTAAGCAAAAACAATATTGAGTTTAAGGATTTGATATGTTTAAATTCTAAAAATGGAAAATTAATAATAAAAATGACAATGAGGGCATGTGGAGGAAGACAAATTTGTGTTAAGGATGTACTGCCTATTATAAATAGATCTGTAGAAAAAATTATGTGTGTCGGGGATGATGGATGCAGTATATCTCCTGAAAATAATTTATGTACCGTAGTATTTGAGGAAACTCCTAAGTACTATGTAGCTTCATATGTTAGTAGAGTTTGCAAAGATGGTGAAAAACAAAATGGAGATAGCTATAGCTTTGGCAAAATGAAAGACGGTAATTATATGGTAATGATAAGTGATGGTATGGGCTATGGACCTCAGGCTCAGCGTGAAAGTAAAGCTGTTGTGGATTTGATAGAAAAGTTTACAACTGCTGGTCTTAGCCAAAATACCGCTATAAATGCTGTTAATTCTATTATGACACTTAAATTTAATGAGGATGAAAAATTTTCGACAGTTGATTTGTGCAACATAGACCTTTATTCTGGTAGCACAGAATTTTTGAAGGTTGGAGGAGTTAATAGCTTTATAAAGCGTAAAAATAAGGTTCAAGTAATTAATTCCAAGACCTTGCCAATTGGTGTACTTGATAAAGCAGATATCCAGGTTACTAGCAAGAGCGTACAAAATGGTGATGTAATAGTGATGATAAGTGATGGTGTAATGGATTGTAAAAAAGAGGATAAGGGGGAATCTAAGTGGATTGTAGATTTCCTAAGTAAATGCGATGGATCTAAACCTAAAGAACTTGCAGAAATAATTATGAATAAGGCATTGGAATTTTGTAGTGGAAAGGCAGAAGATGATATGACAGTAATAGTAAATAAGGTATATAATTTGTATTAATATTATAAAGTAATTTTAAAAAATTGTGGTATAATAGTAAAGCAATATGCATTGATAATTACATGAAAGATTAAAACTGCAACTACTACAGTTTTGCAAATAATGATATTTTATATCTTAATCAATTTACAGAGTACAGTTGATGATTAGAGGTTGAAAGTTATTTGTTTTTTATACTGAAAACTGTAAAACTTTTCAACTGTTAACCTCAAGCTATCCACTATTAATTGTCAACTAGAGTGTGGGAGTGTTATTTTTGATAGATAAGGTTATAGAAACTATAGAGAAAAATTCTATGTTTAATAAAGGCGACAGAGTTGTAGTGGCTGTTTCCGGAGGCCCTGACTCCATATGCCTTCTTCATCTTTTAAACTCCATTAAGAGTAAATTTGACATGGAAATTTGTGCGGCCCATGTTAATCATTGCTTGAGAGGAGCCGAGGCCGATGCAGATGAAGAATTTGTAAGAAGGTTCTGCGAAGAATTAAATGTAGATTTTTATGTTAAAAGGGTAGATATAAATAAGCTTGCTAAAGAAAAAAAATTATCTAGTGAACTTGCAGGAAGAGAGGCAAGGTATGATTTTTTTGAAGAGGTAATGGAAAAGTTTCGAGGTAACAAGATAGCAATTGCGCATAATGCAAATGATAGGGCGGAAACAATACTCATGAGAATAATAAGGGGTACTGGACTTGATGGAATGGTAGGTATAAAGCCTATGAGAGATGAAGTCTTTGTAAGACCGCTTATAAATACAAGTAGAAATGATATAGAAAAATATTGTTTGGATAATAAAATTTCTCCAAGAATAGATAAAACAAATCTTGAGAGATTATATACTAGGAATAAAATAAGGCTAGATTTAATACCTTACATAATGAATAATTTTAATGAGGATGTCGTGGCAGCTTTAAATAGATTAGGTGACATTGTAAGTATTGATAATGATTATATGCAAAAAATTGCAAATAAAAAATACGATAGTTATTGTTATCTAGATGAAAAAAATATTATAATAAAAAAGGAAGCTTTTTGTGAACATGAAGCTGTTTTATCAAGAATGATAAGAAGAGCTATTAGTGAGCTTACTGGAAATGTGTATAATATTGAAAAGAAACATGTAGAGGATATAATTCATATTCAGCAGGTAGGAACTGGTAAGAAGGTTAATCTCCCTAATAATATTGTTGCACACAATAATTATGGGGATATTTGTTTTGAAGTTAAAAGTAATGATATTATTGATAATAAAAAAATATATGAGGCAAGCATAGAAAATTCACATGTAATATCGTTTAATGGATTCAAATTTGAGGTTACTTTGCTAGAAAGCAAAACTGATATAAAGCTTAAACAGGATGATTATGTAAAATATTTTGATGCTAATAAAGTAGGAACAAATATAAGCATAAGATATAGGAACGATGGTGATAAATTTAAACCACTTGGTATGAAATCATTTAAAAAGCTTAAGGATATATTTATCAATCTTAAAATTCCACGTGAAGATAGGATAAAAATTCCTCTTATATGCTTTGGCAATGAAATAGCATGGATTGTAGGGCATAAAATAAGCGAGGACTTTAAAATAGATGATCAAACAAAAACAATTTTAAAAATAAAGGTTGAAAGAGAGGATAACTAATGAGGGAAGACATTGAAAAAATATTAATTGATGAGGAACAAATAAGTAAGAAAATCAAAGAAATTGGTAACAATATAAGTAGAGACTATAAAGAAAAAGATCTTATACTTATAGGAGTACTGAAGGGTTCAGTAATGTATATGGCTAATCTTGCTAAAGAAATAGATATTCCGTGTACAATGGATTTTATGTCAGTATCAAGCTATGGTAATTCCACAACTTCATCAGGAGTGGTAAAAATATTAAAAGATCTAGATGCTAGTATTGAAGGAAAAGATGTATTAATAGTAGAGGATATAATAGATTCAGGAATTACTCTTAAATATCTTCAAAAGTATCTTAGAGCAAAGAATCCAAATAGTGTAGAAATAACAACACTTTTAAATAAGCCAGAAAGGAGGAAGGCTGATATATATGTAAAATATGTAGGCTTTGAAGTTCCTGATTATTTTTTAGTTGGATATGGACTTGATTATGCTGAAAAATATAGAAATTTACCTTACATAGGTATTTTAAAGGAAGAAATTTATAAATAATTAATATATATTTTATTGTAAACAAAAATACGTTGTGATACAATCTTTAAATAACTAACTATACATATAGAGAGGGGGGCCTAGATTGAAAAAAATTTCTAGTGCTACGATATGGATTGTAGCAATTATATTGTTTATTGTTGCTGTGTTTGCTTTGTCCCAACAAGGAAAGAGCAGCAATGTAATAAGTTTTAATGAATTTCAGAAAGAATATACTCAAAATAATATAAAGAGCTTCCAAATGAAAGATGATAAGATGACAGTTGATGGAAAGCTAAAAGATGGAAGAACTTTTGAAACAGTTGTGCCACTTGAAAGACTAGATCAATTTCTTTCAGATCATCCTAATAATGGAGAGGTTGAAGAGTCTTATGTACCTCCAACAAATGTTCCAGCTTGGTTTGGTTGGATACCTAATATACTGCTTATATTGATGATGGTAGTGATTTGGGTAATGTTTATGCAGCAAGCCCAAGGTGGTGGAGGAAAAGGTGTTATGGGCTTTGGAAAAAGCAAAGCTAGAATGACATCACCAGATGATATGAAAAAACGAGTAACCTTTGAGGATGTTGCAGGTGCCGATGAGGAAAAGGCAGAGCTTGAGGAGGTAGTTGACTTTCTAAAGCAGCCTAAGAAGTATATGGAAATGGGTGCAAGGATACCTAAAGGAGTTTTATTAGTAGGACCACCAGGAACAGGAAAAACTTTACTTGCTAAGGCTGTTTCAGGAGAAGCAGGAAGACCATTTTTCAGCATATCAGGTTCTGATTTTGTTGAAATGTTTGTTGGTGTTGGTGCTTCAAGGGTAAGAGACTTATTTGATCAAGCAAAGAAAAATGCTCCATGCATAGTTTTTATAGATGAAATTGATGCTGTAGGTAGACAGAGAGGTGCAGGACTTGGTGGTGGCCATGATGAAAGAGAGCAAACACTAAACCAGCTTCTTGTCGAAATGGATGGTTTTGGAATAAACGAAGGTATAATTGTAATAGCAGCTACAAATAGACCAGATATACTTGATCATGCACTTTTGAGGCCTGGTAGATTTGATAGGCAAGTTTTTGTAGGTGCACCAGATGTAAAAGGTAGAGAAGCAGTATTAAAAGTACATTCAAAAAATAAAAAGCTTGATCCAGACATTAAACTTGATGTACTTGCTAAAAGTACACCTGGTTTTACAGGAGCCGATCTTGAAAACTTAATGAATGAGGCAGCACTTTTAGCTGTTAGAGATAAAAAGAATTCAATTGGAATGGTTGAACTTGAAGAAGCAGTTAAAAGGGTTATAATGGGACCAGAAAAGAAGAGCAGAGTTATAGATGAAGAAGACAAAAAACTTACAGCTTATCATGAAGCCGGCCATGCAGTTTTAGGAAGACTTCTCCCAAATGGTGATCCTGTTCATCAGGTAAGTATAATTCCTAGAGGTATGGCTGGAGGATATACAATGCATCTTCCGGAAAAGGATAGTTCTTATATGTCTAAGAGTAAGTTGCTTGACGAGATGGTTGGTCTTCTTGGAGGAAGAGTTGCAGAAAAGCTTGTAATCGGAGATATAAGTACTGGAGCTAAAAGTGATATAGAAAGAGCAACAAGTATTGCGAGAAAAATGGTTATGGAATATGGTATGAGTGAGGAACTTGGAACTATTAGTTTTGGTAAAGATCAAGATGAAGTTTTCCTTGGAAGAGACCTTGGAACAAACAGAAACTTTAGTGAGGAAATTGCAGCTAAGATTGACAGCGAAATTAAGAGATTCATTGATGATGCATATATGAGAGCTGAAAAGCTGCTTAAGGAAAATATGTCAAAGCTTGATGGTGTTGCAAAAGCCCTTCTTGAAAAAGAAAAAATTGAAGCTGATGAGTTTGAAGAGATATTCCAGAATAGTTAATGTGATACAAAATTTAAAAAGTAAAACTAGTATAGTAAAATGGAGAAGAAAACTTCTCCATTTTCTGCAAATGAAGAATAGTGTAAGAAAGCAATTTAAATAAAATTTAATAAATCATAGGGGGTATATTTTAAAAAGATCAGACCTTTCAATTTATTTGAATGATAATGAGTTGTTGAAAGGTTTTGAAATTTGAAAAATGTGCCCCCTTAAATTTTATTTAATGCTGCGAAAGATTATTTTTTCATGTTTATTGTGCTATAATTAAAAAGTAATTTTTGATAAACATATATAATGAAGGGAGGTTCCGCTGTTAAATATATATTATAGGAATAATGGCGGTGTTTATTTATGAAAACAGATATTGAAATAGCTCAAGAAGCTAAAATGGAACCCATAGTAAAAATTGCTAATAATATTGGACTCACAGAAGACGACATTGATTTATACGGTAAATATAAATGTAAAATATCACTTGATGTTTTACAAAGGAACAAAGACAAAAAGGATGGAAAGCTAATACTTGTGACGGCTATAAATCCAACTCCAGCTGGGGAAGGAAAATCTACTGTAACTGTTGGGCTTGGCGAGGCTCTATGTAAAATGAATAAAAATACTGTAATTGCATTAAGAGAACCATCACTTGGACCTGTGTTTGGAATTAAAGGTGGAGCTGCTGGCGGCGGTTATGCGCAAGTAGTACCAATGGATGATATTAACCTTCATTTTACAGGAGATATGCATGCTATAACTTCAGCAAATAATTTACTTTGTGCTGCTATAGATAATCATATTCATCAAGGAAATGCATTGAGAATAGATCAAAGAAGAATTGTATTTAAACGAGTCATGGACATGAATGATAGAGCGCTTAGAAGTATAGTTGTAGGACTTGGTGGAAAGGTTAATGGATTCCCACGAGAAGATGGCTTTATGATTACAGTGGCATCTGAAATAATGGCTATACTATGCCTTGCAAATAATCTTATGGATTTAAAAGAGAGAATGGGAAAGATACTTGTTGCTTATGATCTTGATGGAAATCCCGTGTACTGTAAGGACTTAAATGTTCAAGGAGCAATGGCACTTTTGATGAAAGACGCCATAAAACCTAATTTAGTTCAAACACTTGAAAATACTCCAGCAATAATACATGGAGGACCTTTTGCTAACATAGCCCATGGATGTAATAGTATATTGGCTACTAAAATGGCATTAAAGCTTGGGGATTATGCTGTAACAGAGGCAGGTTTCGGTGCGGATTTGGGAGCAGAAAAGTTCCTTGATATAAAGTGCAGATATGGAAATTTAAAACCAGATTGTGTTGTTGTAGTTGCAACAATAAGAGCACTTAAACATCACGGTGGTATAGATAAGGCAGAGTTAAGCACACCTAATGTTGAAGCACTTAAAAAAGGTATTTCAAATCTTGAAAAACAAGTTGAAAATATTAAAAAATACGGTGTTCCTGTAGTAGTTGCTATAAACAAATTTATAACTGATAGTGAAGATGAAGTTAAATACATAAAAGATTTCTGCAGTAAATTAGGAATTAAAGTTGCACTTACTGAAGTATGGGAAAAAGGTGGAGAAGGCGGACTTGATCTTGCAAAAGAAGTAATAGATGTACTTGAAAATGAGAAGAGCAATTTTAAATGCTTATATGATGAAAAACTTAGTATAAAAGAAAAAATGAATATAATAGCTAAGGAAATATATGGAGCTGATGGGGTCGAATATTTACCTCAAGCGCAAAAACAAATAAAAGAAATAGAAAAGTTTAATTTGGATAAACTACCTATATGTGTTGCAAAAACACAATATTCATTATCGGATAATCCAGCACTTTTAGGAAGACCAGAAGGTTTTAAAATAACTGTAAAAGAAGCAAGAGTATCTAATGGAGCGGGATTTATAGTAGTTCAAACAGGAAATATAATGACTATGCCAGGACTTCCTAAAGTACCAGCCGCTAATAAAATGGATATATTTGAGGATGGCTCTATAGTCGGTTTATTTTAAGGAGTGTAAATTATTGTGATATTGGTTTTAGACGTTGGAAATACAAATATAGTTTTAGGAGTATATGATGATAAAAAGCTTGTGGCTGAATGGAGGCTAGCAACAACGTCTGCAAGGACTGCTGACGAGTATGGAATACAAGTTTTAAATCTTTTTTACCATGATAAACTTGAGCCAAACAATGTTGAAGGGGCTATAATTTCTTCCGTTGTTCCTAATGTAATGTATTCCCTTGAACATATGATAAGAAAATATTTTGATATTTATCCAATAGTAGTTGGACCTGGAGTTAAGACTGGAATAAATATAAAATATGATAATCCTAGAGAAGTTGGAGCAGATAGAATAGTTAATGCTGTAGCTGCTCACGAACTGTATAAAAGGTCTCTTATAATAATAGACTTTGGAACAGCTACGACCTTTTGTGCAGTAAGAAAAAATGGAGATTATTTAGGAGGGGCAATATGCCCAGGGGTAAGAATATCTTCTGAAGCCTTATTTCAAAGGGCAGCTAAGCTTCCAAGAGTAGAGCTTATAAAAACTCCAAGTTTAATCTGCAAAAATACAGTATCTAGTATGCAAGCAGGTATTGTTTATGGGTATATAGGTCAAGTTGAATATATAGTAGAAAAAATGAGTAGGGAGCTTATTGAACTAGGAGAAGAAAAGCCTTTTGTAGTTGCAACCGGAGGACTTGCTAAACTGATAAGTGAAGAATCAGATAAAGTTGATGTTATTAATCCTTTTATTACACTAGAAGGACTTAGAATAATTTATGAAAAAAATAGAAGTAGGTGATTTTTTGAAAATATCTGGACTTGAGTTTGAAAATAATGTATTTTTGGCTCCTATGGCTGGTGTTACGGATATTGCCTATAGAAAAATATGCAGTGAAATGGGCTGCGGTCTTACTTATACTGAAATGGTAAGTGCTAAAGCCCTATATTACGGAAGCGAAAAAACTGAAGAGCTGTTTAGAATATCAGATGAAGAAGGTAGAGCTGCTGTTCAAATTTTTGGAAGTGAACCTTTGATTATGGCAAAAGCATGTGAAATTTTTAATAAGGATGATAAGATATGTATCATCGATATTAATATGGGATGTCCTGCACATAAAATTATAAAAAATGGTGAAGGTTCAGCACTTATGAAAAATCCTAAATTGGCAGCGGAGATAGTGAAAGAGGTAAAAAAGGCCACATTTAAACCAGTTACAGTTAAATTTAGAAAAGCATTTGATGAAAATAGTATAAATGCAGTTGATTTTGCAAAGATTATTGAAGAAGCTGGCGCAGATGCTATAACAGTTCATGGGAGAACGGCTGTACAAATGTATACTGGAACGGCTGATTGGAATATCATAAAAGAAGTAAAAGAAAATGTAGGGATTCCTGTAATAGGGAATGGAGATGTATTTTCTCCAGAAGCTGGACTTAGATTGATTAATGAAACAAATTGTGATGGGATTATGATTGCAAGAGGAGCACTCGGAAACCCATGGATTTTTAATCAGATAAGGGATAATATAAAAACTGGAAGTTATTCTTACCCAAGTGATACAGAAAAAATAGATATGTGCATAAAACATTATAAAACTGCGCTAAAATATTACGATGATGGTAAGGTTGTTAGAGAAATGCGAAAACAGGTAGCATGGTACATAAAGGGAATAAAGAATTGTACAGATATTAAATGCAAAATTAATACTACTAGCACCAGTGAAGAGGCAATAGAAGTTCTAAAAAATTATAAACAAATTTTATTATAAATATTGTAATTAAAAATTAAAAATGGAATAAATATATTGTAAAATACAAATCAATATTGACAATAGTAAAGGGCTGCTTTATAATTACTTAAATCAATATATTTATAAGGGTTTAGACTTTAATCTTATGTAAAGGGGAGAATTATAATGAGTGATGGAAAAAAGTATGTCATTACTTATTCAGGAGTAAAAAAGTTAGAAGAAGAATTACAGTATTTAAAAACTACTAAGAGGAAAGAAATAACTGAAAAGATAAAATTAGCTCTTTCATTTGGTGACTTAAGCGAAAACTCTGAGTATGATGAGGCTAAAAATGATCAGGCATTTCTTGAGGGAAAAATAGCACAAATAGAAAACATGCTTAAAAATGCCGTGATTATAGATGAAAGTGAACTTAAAAATGATATTGTAAGTGTTGGATCAAAAGTTAAAGTAATGGATTACGAATTTGATGAAGAAGTTCTATTTTCAATAGTAGGTTCTGCTGAAGCTGATCCTATGGAAAATAAGATATCAAATGAATCTCCAGTTGGTAGTGCTCTTATAGGTAAAAAAGTTGGAGATGTTATAGAAGTTCAAGTTCCTGATGGCGTGAATAAGTACAAAATATTGGACATAACAAGATAATTTGGAGGTGTAGTAATGTCAAATGAGGAAAAGCAGTTGACAAAAGAAGAAATTAAGAGGAGAAAGCTTGAAGCAAAGGCTGAGGCTGAAATGAATGATCTTCTAAGGGAAAGAAGAGAAAAATTATCAGCTCTTCAGGAACAAGGCAAAGATCCTTTTGATGTATATAAGGTTGAAAGATCACATACAGCTAAACAAATAAGCGATAATTATGATGAACTCGAAGGAAAAGAAGTATCTGTTGCTGGAAGACTTATGTCTAAAAGAGTTCATGGAAAAGCAGGTTTTTCAGATTTATATGATAGATATGGAAAAATACAGTTATATATAAAAATAGATGATGTTGGCGAAGAAAAATTGAAAGAATATAAGACTTTCGATTTGGGAGATTTCTTATCAGTTACAGGTAAAGTATTTAAAACAAAGACTGGTGAGATAACTTTACATATAACCGATTTTGAACTTATAGCTAAATCACTAAAACCACTTCCTGAAAAGTTCCATGGACTTAAGGATCCTGACTTAAAATATAGACAAAGATACGTGGATTTAATCATAAATCAAGATGTAAGAGAAACGTTTTTAAAGAGAACAGCTATAATTAAGTACATAAGAGAATACTTAGATAGCAGAGATTATTTAGAGGTTGAAACTCCTATATTATCTCCAATAGCTGGTGGAGCAGCAGCTAAACCATTTGTAACTCACCATAATGCTCTTGATATTGATATGTATCTTAGAATTGCAACAGAATTATATTTAAAGAGATTAATTGTTGGTGGCTTTGAAAGAGTTTATGAAATAGGAAAGAACTTTAGAAATGAAGGTATAGATGTAAGACATAATCCAGAGTTTACAGCAATGGAATTATATGAAGCATTTTCTGATTACAATGATATGATGGAACTTACTGAAAACTTAGTTGCCTATGTGTGTGAAAAAGTTAATGGAACTACTAAGGTTACTTATGAAGACACAGAAATAGATTTTGCACCACCATGGAGAAGAATAACTATGGTAGATGCAGTTAAAGAGTATTCTGGAGTGGATTTTAATAATATTAAGACTGATGAGGAAGCAAGAGAAATTGCAAAGGAAAAGCATATAGAGCTTAAGAAAGAACTCAAGGATTGTACAAAGGGTGATATCTTAAATGCATTCTTTGAAGAATTTGGTGAAAAGAATATGATGCAGCCTACATTTGTATATGATTATCCAGTTGAAATATCACCACTTACTAAGAAGAAGAGAGGAAATCCTGATTTCACAGAGAGATTTGAAGGTTTCATATATGGAAGAGAAATATGCAATGCTTATTCAGAATTAAATGATCCTATAGTTCAAAAAGATAGATTTTTACAGCAGCTTAAAGAAAGAGAGCTTGGCGATGACGAAGCGTACATGATGGATGATGATTTCATAAATGCTTTGGAAATAGGCATGCCTCCAACAGGTGGACTTGGAATAGGAATAGATAGACTTATTATGTTCCTAACTAATGCATCATCTATAAGAGATGTAATACTATTCCCAACAATGAAACCAACCCCAAGCAGAGAATAATAAAAGCATAAATATAAATGGAAAGTCAAAGTTTATGACTTTCCATTTATATTTATATAATTTTACTAGTAAAGTGCTAATGTTGTGTAAACCTTGATATTTCTAGGCATTATATGACAATAATTACCCAGTTTACTTTAAAATTTATATAAATAAGAAAAAAATATAAAAAAATTTAAAAAAACTATTGCATTTTTTCTGGTGCGTGATATAATAATATACGTGGTCAGCAAGAACACAAAACATTCCGCGATAGCTCAACGGTGGAGCACTCGGCTGTTAACCGATAGGTTGAAGGTTCGAATCCTTTTCGCGGAGCCATTTTATTTTTTGATAAGTTAATATTCATACAATGATAAAGATAAGTAGTTGTGTATTTTTTAAGAGAGACTGTGGATGGTGAAAACAGTTAAAGGTGCATAATGAAGTGGAGTCTTTGGAGTAATAATATAATGTAAAGCAGGGCTATTGCCAAAAAGGGTGGAACCGCGGAATTTTATTTCGTCCCTTTGAGGTGATGGCTTTTTTTGTATATAAAAATAAAAGATAAATTTTAGGAGGTAGTAATATGGCTGTTGAAAAGACTATGGATAAAATAGTATCACTAGCAAAGAGTAGAGGATTTGTATATCCGGGCTCAGATATATACGGAGGTCTTGCAAATGCATGGGATTATGGTCCTTTAGGTGTAGAACTTAAGAATAATGTAAAAAAAGCATGGTGGAAAAAGTTTGTGCAGGAAAGTAAGTATAATATTGGATTAGATT
This sequence comes from Clostridium neuense, assembly GCF_045310695.1. Taxonomy (NCBI): domain Bacteria; kingdom Bacillati; phylum Bacillota; class Clostridia; order Eubacteriales; family Clostridiaceae; genus Clostridium; species Clostridium neuense. Next base: position 3,400 of record NZ_JBJIAA010000015.1, on the reverse strand, counting down.
GTGCTATTTTAATGAATAGAGAAGTTTGGGTTGCATCTGGCCATATTGGAGGATTTTCAGACCCACTTATGGATTGTAAAGAGTGTAAATCAAGATTTAGAGCCGATAAATTAGTAGAAGAAGATTTAATAGCTAAGGGAGAAGAAAATGCTAGTGCCGATGGATGGACTAATGAGCAGCTAAAAGAGTATATAGAAAAAAATGAAATAGTATGTCCAAAGTGTGGAGCTAAAAGTTTTACAGATATAAGAAAATTCAACTTAATGTTTAAAACCTTTCAAGGAGTAACAGAAGATGCATCGTCAGAAATATATTTAAGACCAGAAACGGCTCAAGGAATATTTGTTAACTTTAAAAATGCTCAAAGAACTTCAAGAAAAAAGATACCTTTTGGAATAGGTCAAATAGGAAAAGCATTTAGAAATGAAATAACTCCAGGTAACTTTACTTTTAGAACAAGAGAATTTGAGCAAATGGAATTAGAATTTTTCTGTAAACCAGGAACTGATTTAGAATGGTTCAATTACTGGAAGGATTATTCTTGGAACTTCTTACTTAACTTAGGATTGAGTAAAGAGAATATAAGATTTAGAGATCATGCACCTGAAGAACTTGTATTTTATAGCAAAGCTACATCAGATATAGAATATTTGTTCCCATTTGGCTGGGGAGAACTTTGGGGAGTAGCGGATAGAACTGATTATGATTTAACACAGCATATGAATCATTCAGGTCATGATATGAATTATATTGATCCTGTAACAAATGAGAAGTATATCCCATATGTTATAGAACCATCATTAGGTGCAGATAGAGTAACATTAGCATTTTTAATTGATGCTTATGATGAAGAAGAACTTGAAAATGGAGATAAAAGGACTGTGCTTCATTTCCATCCTGCAATAGCTCCAATTAAAGCGGCGGTATTACCATTAAGTAAAAAGCTGTCAGATAAAGCTTCTGAAGTATATGATAACCTAAGCAAGAAATTTAATATAGAATACGATGAAGCAGGAAGCATAGGAAAGAGATACAGAAGACAAGATGAAATAGGAACTCCATTCTGCATAACAGTAGATTTTGATACACTAAATGATGAATCAGTTACTTTGAGAGATAGAGATACAATGGATCAAATTAGATTAAAAATAGATGAGCTTGATAAATTTTTAGAAGGAAAAATTGAATTTTAATATAAGCAAAGTATATTATAGAGGGAAAGAGTATTAGCTCTTTTCCTTTAAGTTTTATTTTATAGTATTTAATCAAAAAAGAAAAATGCCGGATTCAAAAATCCGGCAAAATAGGGTTTAATCATGGGGATATGTTATATGTTCAATTAAAACTTGGGGAATTATATTAATGTTTTCCTTACGGCACAAATTTATTATATCATAACATTCATTAATTTTTCAATACCCTACACAAAAATTTTTATAATAATTAAATTTATTAAAATTCGACATAAGTAAATTGATGAATTTTGTTATAATATAGTTTGATTATTTATAATTTACATTAAAGAAGCTTTAACTCCTTTTTATTTTATATCAAAGTGGTATAATAAAAAATTAGAAATAGGAGGATGGAGAAATGAATAAGGATTTTAAAAAATTTAAACAATTTATTTTTGGCAAAAAAACAGCAGTAGTTGGTATGGGAATAAGCAACAGACCATTGATACACTTTTTAGTTAAGCTTGGAGCAAAGGTAACTGCTTTTGATAAAAAAAGTAAGGAACAACTAGGTAATGATGTTATAAGTGAATTTGAAAAAGTTGGAGTAAAATTAGAACTTGGAGAAAATTATCTTAGTAGATTAAATGGATTTGATGTTATATTTAAAACTCCATCTATGAGAATAGATAGTGAAGCATTGCTCAAGGCAAAAGAAGAAGGGGCATATATAACTTCTGAAATGGAAGAGTTTATAAAATATTGTCCTGCAAAAATATTTGGAGTAACAGGCAGTGATGGAAAAACAACAACTACTACTTTAATATATAATATGCTAAAAGAAGAAGGATATACAGCATGGGTTGGAGGAAACATAGGTATTCCTTTGTTTTCAAAAATTGAAGAAATTAAAGCTTCTGATAAAGTTGTATTGGAACTTTCTAGTTTTCAACTTATGACTATAGATGTATCTCCAGAAGTTGCAGTTGTAACAAATTTAAGCCCAAATCATTTGGATATACACAAAGACATGAATGAATATATTGAAGCCAAAAAAAATATATTTAGATATCAAAACGAAAATGACGCTTTAGTGTTAAATATGGATAATGATATAACTAGAGGCATGGTAAAAGAAGCTAAAGGTAAGGTTCTTTTATTTAGTAGAAAAGAAAAAGTGGAAAAAGGAGCTTATTATAGTAATGATAAGTTATATCTATTTGGAAAAGAAGTCTGTGATAAAGACGACATAGTTATTAAAGGAATGGATAATGTAGAAAATTATATGACTGCTTTTTGTGCCGTTAGTGACGATGTTTCTATAGAAAATATGAAAAAAGTTGCAAGAACTTTTTCGGGAGTTGAGCACAGACGTGAATTTGTAAGGGAACTCGATGGAGTAAAATATTATAATGATTCCATAGCTTCAAGTCCAACAAGAACTCTTTCAGGATTAAATGCTTATGGAAAACCAGTTATATTAATAGCAGGGGGATACGATAAGCATATACCATTTGAACCTTTAGCTGAAAAGGGATATGATAAAATAAAAACTCTTATATTAGTAGGAAATACTAAATACAAAATTAAAGAAGTGTTTGATAAATTCGAAAAAGAAAAAGGAGTTAAAATTCCTATCATAATGACTGAAACATTTGAGGAAGCTGTAGATGCAGCTAGAAAAGTAGCAGAAAAAGAGGACATAGTAACGCTATCTCCTGCATGTGCAAGTTTTGATATGTTTCCTAACTTTGAAGATAGAGGAAAAAAGTTTAAAAGTTTAGTTAATGCCCTAAGATAATATTATAGATATTCTAATGAGCATGAGAATTAAATATAATTTATAACTAATATTTTATAGTTCACAGTAAATGATATAGCGGGTACTGTGAACTATATTTTGTGTTAAATACAAATAAACTATATCTAGAGTATCATTATAAGAAAATATCAGAGATATAGAGGAATGTGATGAATTATAAAGATAACTTTTGAAAATGATATTTATTGAAATAAAATCATGTTATAAACGTGTTATTATATTAAACGTCGTCGCAAGACGAAAGCAATTAATGAGTTCTGAAAAACCTTAAAAAAAAGTGTTGACAGAGCAAATTAAAAATGATATTATGTAAAAGCTGTCTCGTGCAGCACATTGAACTTTGAAAATTAAACAGAGAAAAGATAATGAACCAGCAATTCTTTTGAATAGAAGAAATTCTATT